>JAGQPT010000326.1 GCA_020426575.1 Planctomycetales bacterium | reverse complement strand
GCCAACTCAGCGACGGCTTCGCCACGTCGGCCAGCGCCGTCGTGCCCGGCACCTGGTTCACCGAGTTTGCCGAGTGGTGCCGGTCTCATCCGGGGCACGACGTCGGCGTCGCGCTGGCGCTGAACAGCGAAATGCCGTATAACCGCTACGGACCGGTGGCGCCGCGCTCCGAGGTGGCGAGTCTCGTCGACGCGGATGGCTACCTGGCCGCCACGACGCTGCAGTCGGTGATCAACGCCGACGCCGGCGAGGTCGAACGCGAACTGCGGGCACAGATCGAACGAGCCCTCAAGTCGGGCGTCAAGCCAGGGCATCTTTCGCCTCACCTGGGCACGTTGGTCGCCCGCGCCGACCTGATGGACGTGTACCTGCGGCTGGCGCGCGAGTATTGGATCCCGGCCGTGATGGTTGAACTGACCGACGCCCACATCGAGCAATTCCGCAGCGAGGGCTTCCCGCTCGACGAAGCGACAGTTCGCGCCGTGCGCGAATACCCGTTGCCGAAGTTGGACCACATCGAGTTCATCCCCACGGCCGACAGCTATGAGGCCAAACGCGAACGGTTTATGGAGCTGGCCCGCTCGTTGCGCCCCGGGATCACGCAAATCACGTACTCGCCGACGGTCAAGAGCATGGCGGTCGAGAGACTTTGGCCACAATGGCAGCAGTACGTCTGGGACGCGCAGCTGATTGCCGACCCCGAAGTGCGAACCTTTCTCGTTGACGAAGGCTTCGTGCTCACCGATTGGATCGAGATGATGCAGCGCTTCGAGCAGGGCGGCCCCAGCCTGGAGATGCCGACTGACGACGCGCCCGACGCGGTCACGTTCGAGCAAAGCGATTCCAGCGGTGCGTCGCCATGAACGGTTTGGGCTCAAGCGACCGCGGTCGGCGGGGCGGCTGGGCTGCAGACGCGAGGCTAGTTTGACCATGAAACCAACGCCAAAACAAACAGCCACTCTTGTGGCAAGTCTGCTCGTCGCCGGGTGTCTGTGCGCGACCGGAACACACGCCCAACCCATTGGCACATCGCCGGTGCACAAGAGCACGGGGTCGTACGCCGATCTCTACAATCGACAACTCAAACAGACGCGCAGTTCGGGAATCAGCGCTCGCAACTACACAACGAACCAGTACTTCTACCACAACCCGAACATCAGTCCGTACTTGAACCTGGCGCGTCCGGGCAACAGCTACACGCCGAAGTACCAGGCCTATGTGATGCCGGAAGAACAGCGGCGCGCCAACGCGCAGGCCCGTTACAACGACCAGGCACATCCCGGCCAGGCCGCTCGTTCGACGCCGGTCACGTCGCAGGCGAACCCCTATTACTCGAAGTACTACACACCGCGTTAGCGCCACCGCCGCTTCGCCGGGCGCGGCGTCACTCGTCGCTACTGCGCAACGAGGCCAGCACCGAGTAATCCTCGAGCGTCGTCGTATCGCCGACCGACTCCTTGCCTTCGGCGATGTCGCGCAGCAAGCGGCGCATGATCTTGCCGCTGCGCGTCTTTGGCAGCGAATTCGTGAACCTCACGTCGTCCGGAACGGCCATCGCACCGATCTCTTCGCGGACGTGATGCTTGAGCTCTTGACGCAGTTCCTCGCTGGCCTCGCCCGAACGAAGCGTGACGAACGCGGCGACGGCCTGACCCTTGAGTTCGTCGTGGCGTCCAATAGCGGCCGCCTCGGCAACGGCCGGATGACTCACCAGCGCGCTCTCGACCTCGATCGTGCTGAGACGATGGCCCGACACGTTGATCACGTCGTCGATCCGTCCCATGATCCAGTAATAGCCGTCGGCGTCGCAGCGGGCGTTGTCGCCCGTTAGGTACTTGCCGGGAACTTCCTCCCAGTACTGTTTGCGGTAGCGGTCGTTGTCACCCCAGATGCCGCGCAACATGCCGGGCCAGGGCTTGGCGATCACCAGCATGCCGCCAAAGCCGGTGTCGACCGGCGTGCCGTCTTCGCTGACGATCTGGGGGACGATTCCCGGCATCGGCTTTGTGCAACTGCCAGGTTTCGTGGGAATAGCGCCCGGCAGGGGACTCATCATGATGCCGCCCGTCTCGGTTTGCCACCAGGTGTCGACGATCGGGCAGCGCTCGCCGCCAACCGTCTTGTGATACCAGATCCAGGCCTCGGGATTGATCCCTTCTCCGACCGTGCCGAGCAGCCGCAGCGACGAGAGATCACGCTTCGTCACCCAGTCGTCACCCCATTTCATGAAGGCGCGGATGGCCGTGGGAGCGGTGTAGAAAATCGTCACGCCGTACCGCTCGATGATCTCCCAGAAACGGCCTTCGTCCGGCGCGTTCGGCGCACCCTCATACATCAGCGTCGTCGCCCCGTTGGCCAACATCCCGTAGACGACGTAGCTGTGGCCAGTGATCCAGCCGATGTCGGCCGTGCACCAGTAGACGTCGTCTTCCTTGAGGTCGAACACCCAGCGAGCCGTCATCTTCGTGTAGAGGTTGTAACCGGCCGTCGTGTGTTTGATCCCCTTGGGCTTACCCGTCGAGCCGCTGGTGTAAAGTATGAACAGCGGCGTTTCGCTGTCGAGCGCCTCGGCCGGGCAGTCGTCGGACGCCTCGGCCATCAACTCGTCCCACCAGAAGTCGCGGCCTTCGCGCATCGTCACGTCGCAGCCGACGCGCCGCAGGACGACGCACTTCTCGACCGTCGGCGACTCTTCGAGGGCCGCGTCGACCGTTTCCTTGAGCGGCAACTGCTTGCCGCGCCGCCAACCGGCGTCCGCCGTGATTTGCAGCTTGGCCTTGGCGTCGTTGTTGCGGTCAGCGATCGCCGTGGCGGAAAAACCGCCAAAGATGATCGAATGCACCGCCCCGATGCGGGCACAGGCCAACATGGCAATGGCAAGCTCCGGCACCATCGGCATGTAGATGGAAACGACGTCCCCCGTGCCTACCCCGAGCGACCGGAGCACATTGGCAAATTTGCAGACTTCCTCGTGCAGTTCGGCGTAGCTGAGCCGCCGCTGATCGCCCGGTTCACCTTCCCAGATGATCGCCGTCTTGTCGCGCCGCGGCGTGTCGAGATGGACGTCGAGGCAGTTGTAGCTGAGGTTCGTCTTGCCGCCGACGAACCACTCGGCGAACGGTTCGTTCCAACGCAGCACTTCGCCGAACGGCTCGAACCAGTGCAGCTCGTTCTTGGCCAACTCACCCCAAAACGTCTCGGCATCGTCGGTCGAGCGCCGCCACAGCGCTTCGTACTCGGCCAGCGAACCAACTAGCGCCGACGCGGCGAACTCGGTAGGTGGAGGAAAGAGCCGCGACTCGTGCATCACGGTATCAATACGACCACCCGATTCATTCGCCATGTTGTCGTCTCCCACTCGAACCGCTCGGCGGTGCACGCACACGGGCGCAACACGTCAGCCTAAGCGTTTGAAACGAAAAAGATAGAAAACTTCACCCACCGCGCGAACGGATTCTACGGCTGCCACACAGCAGTGTCAAATTTGCTCGGGTGCGTGCCGCGCGACCGACGACACTCGGTACGACGGCGATGGCAAAGGCGCGCGTTGCGCTCTCAGTCCAACTCGCGCAAATAGATGTTGCGGAACCAGAGCTTCGACCCGTGGTCCTGCAGTTCGATCTGGCCCGTGGGATAGATCGGTTTTTCGCGCTCCCAATAATTCTCCATCACGGTGTCGGTGACGAGTTTGTCGTTGAGCTTCACCGTGACGTGGTCGCCGACCATCTTGATGTAGAACGTATTCCACTCGCCGACCGGATTGTCAGCCGCCACCAGCGGATCCGACGGATGCTCCTGGTTGTTGTAGAGGCCGCCCGAACCGACCGGTCTGTCCCAGATCTGCACCTGCGGCGATCCGCGCAAATAGATGCCGCTGTCGCCTCCGGGCTCGATTTTCCAATCGACGTACATCTCGAAGTCGCCGTAGTCTTTCTCGGTGCACAGCGCCTTGCCCTTGCCGTCGAATTCGAGCGCGCCATCGACGATGCTCCAGTGTTCGCGCATCTTGGCGTCGGCGGCTTTTTGCGCGTCGGCCAGTTGTTCGGCCGTGAGCGCGGCACGCTTCGGCGGAGACTCGACCAATCCCTTCCAGCCGCTGAGGTCCTTGCCGTTGAACAGCGCGACGAAACCTTCGGGTGGCGCGTTGAGCGGCACGTCATCGGCCGGTGCTTCCACCGCGCAGGCCAACACGACCAGGGGAGAAACGGCCAGCAACACAAACGAGCGGAACGCAAGCCGCGACGGCTGGAAAGCGTTGGGAGTCATGACGTCGAGTACCTCGGGCAGGAAGAGATGCGGTAGGACGCGGGGACGAAAAGGCGGGCGGCGCCCGCGGGGGCGCATGGGCGAAACCAACCGACATACTAAGCCGACAACAAGCGCCCCGCAACTGCGCCGAGTCAATCCCGCGGCGGTTCCCGGCCCTACTAGCCAGGAACCCTGTCGAACCTCGCTCCTAACGCGAAGAGGCACGATCTCGCCACCGGCAGGGTCGTGCCTCTCGTGAATTCGCGACGGTTGCTGTCGGCCGCCCAGAGGTTGCCAGCCACCGGAAACTGGCCGGGCGAAGCCGGACCGGGCGTCCTGGTTCGTCGCGCTGCGGCGGCCAGCCATCGCCGCGCTCCTCACACGTGTGCCGCGTCCGGGACCTCAAAGCCCGAGCGGTTCGGGTCCTTGATGAGCGCGTTGGCCTCGGCGGCGAATTCGCCCGTGTGACGCTCGGTCGCTGGATCGTAGGTCAGCCAGGGGCCGACTGTGTATTCGGCACCGTCTTCCGGCACGCCGACCTGGTCGCGCATGATCTCGTGCAGGGCCATGAAATGGTCGTGGGCGTCGGCGTTGTCGCCGAACTTGCCAGCCCGGGCGTTGAACGGCACCTTGCTGCCGAGCCGGTACGAGTTGTTCATCAAGTGGCCGAGCACGCAGCCGTAGTGCGCTTCGATCGCCGTGCCGTTGGCCATATCGGGATCGCCTGCGCGGCAGGCCGCGATGAAGCTTCCCCAGTTGCCGCCCGGTGTCACCGCACCGTCAGCCACCTCGATCGGTTCGCCCTCGTTGCTCCCCTTGGGGTAATAGAGACCGCGGATGATCTTGCCGCCGTCCTCGAAGTAGTACTCGTTCTCGACCTGTTGGTAATAATCCTGGTAGTTGACGTTACGCACGTTGAACATCACCTGCTGGCCGTTGGGGTACTCGGCGATGGCGTACATC
>JAGQPT010000325.1 GCA_020426575.1 Planctomycetales bacterium | reverse complement strand
TTCGTCGCAGGCGGCCTCGATCACCGCCCGCTCTTCTGCGCCGACGGGGACAAGCGAACGATAGTACACGGTAAAGCCCACGGCATTGCCTCACAGATAACAAAGGGCACAGCGTCTCTTTGTGCAACGTCTGCAGTTTGATGACGGCGTCGTTGCCACCTTTGTGCGCATTGTAGGTACTGCGACACGCAGCGTGAAATCGACGACTCGGCCACAGTCGGCACGCCGGCCCCGTTCGACTGCGTGCTGACGGTTGGAAACGAATTTCCGCCCCTGCCGGGCAGTAAACTTTGCCTTGCTTCTCCACGTCGGCTGATCGCGACGACCGTCTCTTGCGGGTGAATCAGTAGAGAGCGTCGCGTCGGAGTGCCGAAGCGCTACGTAGGGGGCGAAGACCCGCTCCCCAGACGAGCCAGCACACACGACGGAGGAAGGCCCCGATGCGAACAGACCGACAACGCGGCAGTGTGGTGATATCAGTGGACGTTACCACGGACAGTCCCCCGTTGTTGGCGGAAATCCCGCGTCTGTTGGACCTCTTCGACCGGCTCAGCCTATCGGCCACCTGGGCCCTGGACGATGCCGCGGGTGTCGAGCTGGCCCGACAGATCGCCGTTCGCACGGCCGGCCACGAACTGGCCCTGCTGGTCGGCCCTGACGCATTGGACGACGACGCCAGCCGCGGCGAAGTGGCGCGCTACGTCGTCGCCCGCCAGGAGCAGCTTGCCGAAGCCGATCTCACGGCGACGACCCTTGCCGGCGAACAATCTGCCGCCTGGTTGGAGCGCGACGTCGACCTGCTGGCCAAACACGGCATCGAGACGGTGCGTTTCGGGGCCAGTTGCAACGACTCAGCCATGATCAAACGACGGCTACCAGCAGTGCTCGGCGTGTGCGACTGGCTCTGGGCCGGGGCGGCACCGATGGTGCACCCGCAAAACGTGCGATACGGCGTCTGGTCGCTGCCAGGTTCGATGTCGATGCCGGCGGCCGTGCCGCACACCCGACTAGCGGCCGACGTCGCGCGTGTCGGTCGCAGTGTCGAGACGGCCGCCGCGGACGGCGGCGTGTTTCACCTGGTTGTCCACCTCGAGCGGCTGCTGGTCCGCAACACACAGGGCGAGATGTCGCTCGTCTCGGTCCTCAAGCGTATTTCGCACGCCCGTGCCGAGGGACGCCTGGACGTGGGGACCGCGTCGCAGGTGACGCAGCAATGGGCCCGTCCCAGCCGAACCACGGTACCCGCCCGCTCGATCCTGCGCGCCGCTTGAAACGGCGACACACGTGGATCCATTCTGACGTGTAATTTCTGCCGCGCAACCTGTCCGCCCGACGACAAGACGTGTGCCCTTTCGGGGCACCAGCCAACGGGACCGGCGGTCAGGGAAGCTCGCGCATCGTCGACCAGCTCAGATACGCCAGCACGAGCCCGCTGGTCATAAAACCGATGTCCAACATCGTGGCGGACGAAGAGTCCATGCCAAAGGGGAACCCCGCGACCAGATCGAGCAAAAAGATCACGAACATCAGGATCGATACGATCAGTCCGGCAATGGTCAACACTTTGGGCATCGATCCCGGGGTCCTTGGCCCCCCAAACAGGGCAATACGTTCGGTTCCGTAAACGTGACCGGCAGAATCGCCGGTGCGTTGTGGTGCAGCGGACGGCCGCCAGTTTACCCCGGCGGCCGTTCACTCTCGGATGAAGTGCACAAGTATAGATTAGCCTAAGGGCTCGTATCTACCGCTGAGCGAAAATTTGCCGGTCCGGTTTTTCGGCGAATTCAGGCTGTTTGGGTGAAAACAGGCGGTGCCTGGCCAACGCGGCCGCCCTCGGATCGCCCACATCGCCCCGCACCGGTCGCGTGGTAGGCGTTGTGCCGCTGCTAGAATGGTGCCCGTCGCCCGCGGAATTTCGCATCCCCCGCCCCCCGAGGTTTCCTGATGACTCCCCCGCCGACCGCAGACGAACATTGGCTCGACGTGCGGCAGCAGATTCCGGTCACCGATCGCTGGGCCTACTTCGACCACGCCGGCGTCGCCCCCTTGCCCGCCCCGGCCCGTGACCGCCTCAAAGCCTGGGCCGACGATGCGGCCGAGTCGGGCGACGTGAACTGGAGCCGCTGGCACCGCGCCGTCGGAAACCTCCGCAATCTTGCCGCGGCGCTGATCACGGCCGAACCCGACGAGCTGGCCGTTGTCCGCAATACCACCGAAGGGCTCTCACTCGTTGCTGAAGGCTATCCCTGGCGACCGGGCGACAACGTCGTCATCACCGGTGGCGACTTCCCCACGAACGTTTATCCCTGGCTCAACCTCCAGTCGCGCGGCGTCGAAGTGCGGCCGATGGACGTCAACGGCGGCTGCATTACGGCCGACCTCGTCCGGGAGACACTGGACAAACACACGCGAATGGTCGCGATCAGTTGGGTCCACTTCGCCAGCGGTTGGCGGGCCGATCTCGATGCCATCGCCGCCGTGGCGCACGACGCCGGTGCCCTCGTCTGCGTCGACGCAATCCAGGGACTCGGCGTGCTGCCGCTGGACGTCTCGCAGACGCCCGTCGACTTCCTCGCTGCCGACGGACACAAGTGGCTGCTCGGTCCCGAAGGCGCCGGACTGCTGTACGTCCGCCGGCCACACCTCGACCGGCTGCGGACCATTGGCGTCGGCTGGAACAGCGTCGTGCAGCCATTCGACTACGACCACATCGACCTGGTGCTCAAACCGGCGGCCGCTCGCTACGAAGGGGGCACCTACCCGATGGCCGCCGTCGTCGGTCTCGAAGCAAGCCTGGGATTGCTCGGCCGCTACCCGCTCGGCGAGGTGTCGGCTCGCGCGTTGGCGGTCGCCGAGTCGATCCGCTGTCGGCTGAGCGACCTTGGCGCCCAGGTCGTTCAGTTCGAGCGGCCGGAAAACCGCTCCGCTATCGTTTCGTTTGATTTCGCCGGCGACGACGTTTCGCGATACCCTCGGGCGTGTCGCGATGCGGGGGTCGTGATCAACCATCGGGGGGGACGCTTGCGAGCGAGTCCGCACGTCTACACGACCGCCGACGACATCGACCGACTTGTCGAGGCGCTCGCCGCGTTGCGGTGAACCTTGGCCGATGCCACACACCGGTGTCACGTCGGCGGGCCGACGCGGCGGCGCGCCAGAATGCCGGCGAGTCAATATGTTCGCACGGCTTTCGGCCGAAATCGGGCCGCTCATTGAAAACGTTTCGGCCAGGCGCCATGATGATGTCGCGCTGCGACGCTGCGCCGGCGCTCGAGACCTATCCAGGAGTCCACGATGGGCGTTAATCACTCGCGGGTGGCCGTCTACACCGGGTCGTTCGATCCGATCACGCTGGGGCATCTGAACGTGATCGAGCGCGGCAGCCGGCTCGTCGACCGACTGGTTGTCGGCATCGGCATCAACATCGCCAAGCAGGGACTCTTCACACCCGAAGAACGGGTCGAGTTGGTCAAGGACGTCACGGCCGAGGTCGGCAACGTCGAGGTCCGCGCCTTCACGGGCCTGGCGGTCGACTTCGTCCGCCAGTGCCACGCCCGCGTGATGCTCCGCGGTGTGCGTCCGTTGGCCGACATCGAAGCCGAACTGACGATGATGATGGCCAACCGCAAGCTCGATCCCGGCATCGAGACGGTGTTCCTGATGGCCGACGAAGAGTACGCCCACGTGTCGAGCAGCCTGATCAAAGAGATCGCCCCGCTGGCCGGCGACGACGAACTCGCGCAGTTCGTGCCCGAAGAGGTGATCAGGGCACTCCGCGAGAAACTCGGCGGCCCGACGAAGTAGGTGCGGCCACGACGTGGTACATGCCCATGGGGCGCCGAGATAATAGACCACGATTTCAATCGTGGGGATCTGCTACGTAGTGTGGCGGTCGAGTCTTTGCCATGCCGCGGTCGTAGGCCCGTCATTCACGGAAGAACAGACGAGCACAACCCACGCCCGTCGTGTCCCGGCCACAGGCACAAGCCCCGCGCTGAAACACGGACCTATTACCTCTGCGCGCGAATCGACCACGAACGAGCCTTCGATACGCTTGCCGCGACGCGGACGACACGGTCTTCACGTACTCAGACCGTGCCACACCCTGCGATTCAGTCGGCGTTCACTCCGACTCGGAGTCGCCGTCGCCGCCGAGTTTGTGGCGGAGGTAGCGGGCGCGTTCGATGTTGCGGTCGGCCGTGTCGAGCACGCTGCCGCTGAGCCGCTGTAGATGCGCGGGCTGAGTGCGCAAAAAGAGTTCGTTGAGCGTGGCGATCTCCAGGTCGCCGATCAGCCCCAGGTTGACCCCCATCCGCACGCTCGAGAGCAGGTGCATCGTTTCCTCAGAGCTGATCTTCTGCGCCGTGCGGAGGATGCCGTAGGCCCGGCTCACCCGATCGAGCAACGTCTTGCGACCTTCGCGGACGAGGGCTTCGCGCGCCTGGCGCTCGTATTGGATGATCACGGGCACGACGTCGCCGACCTGCCGCACGAGTTCCTGCTCGCTACGCCCCAGCGTGATCTGGTTGCTGATCTGGTAGAAGTCGCCCATCGCCTGCGAGCCTTCGCCGTAGAGCCCCCGCACGGCCAGGCTGATCTTTTGCAGCGAGCGGAACACCCGTTCGATCTGCCGTGTGATCACCAGCGCCGGCAGGTGCAACATCACGCTCACGCGCATGCCGGTGCCGACGTTCGTCGGACAGGCGGTCAAATAACCAAGCCGTTCCTTGAAGGCGTACGTGACGTGGGCTTCGATTTCGTCGTCGATCGCGTTGATGTGTTCCCAGGCGCTCTCGAGATCGAGGCCGCTGTGCATCACCTGCACCCGCAGGTGATCTTCCTCGTTGATCATCAGGCTGGCGCGTTCGTCGGCGCAGACGGCCACGGCACGGGGGCCTTCGGCTTCGGCGTGTTCGCGGCTGATCAATTGGCGTTCGACAAACAATTGCCGCTCGAGATCGTCGAGCGCCTCGACGTCGAAATACATCCAGTGGTCGCACTGCCCGCCTTCGACCAGCCGCGCACGCACCAGGTCGCGGATGCTGCTCAAGTCGCCCCGGCTGAGGCGTCCCACAAATGCGAAATCGGCAAGATTTCGTGCCAAGCGAATCCGGCTGCTCATCACGATGTCGGATTCCGGGCCCGAGCCCTTGAGCCATTCGCCCGGCGAACGCGTTAGTTCATCGATATTCACGCCAGTGTGCCTCACCATGTCGCACGCGCCCCAATGAACCGGCACGCTTCACCGCAAACGCGACGAACCGCTACCCTCAGCCGACAGACTCGATCAACCACCAGACGAGATCGACCGACGAACACGATAACGGGTCGGCTGGCCGCGGCTCAAGGCGCCCGCGTCACCAGCGGCGTCGACAGTACCCAGACCGCCCGACCCGGTCGCCGAGCGAATCACCGTCAGCCGTCGCCCGGCGGTCGACGAGCCTCGGCGGCCGCCGCCTCGATCCGACGGATTTCATCCCGCAGTTGCGAGGCCTGCTCATACTTTTCATCCTTGACCGCTTCTTTCATTTCGCGTCGTAGCCGGATCAGGTTGGTCTGCTCGTCGGTGTCGCCGGAAAAATGGACCGGCCGCTTCCCCGTGTGCTGCACTTCCCCGTGGATGTTGAGAATTAACGGGTTGAGTTCGTTCTCAAAGAACACGTAGTCGTGCGGGCAACCGAGCCGCCCGGTGCTGCGAAACTCGAAAAACGTGATCCCACACACCGGACAGGCCCGCTGATCGAGTCGGGCCAGCTCTGATGCCGCCTGACCGACGACGAGCTGCTGAGCCAGGGCGCTGGCCAGATTCGGCGCGCTGGGTGACTCCTCACCTTCGGTCTGCGTGAGGTATTCCCGGGCACAGTCCTTGCAGAGGTGAACCTCTTCGGGCTTTCCACCGGTCAGTTCGGTGATGTGGAAGGTGGCCGTCTTTTCGCACCGCTGACATTGCATCGCCTGTGCACCGCCGCAAACTGAGCCAAGATGAATCCGCAGGAACGACCCCGGATGGTCGCTGCCGGGCCCCGAAAAAATAGCCGCAACCCCATGATGCCAAAGCATTTCCATGCCCAAGCACCTCCTGCGCTGATTCTAACTCGGGGTGCGAAGGTGTCAAGCTGCGCGAGCCGGCGGCGCTGGCGCGTACGCCACACACTTGGCGCCCCGCGCAGCCAACGTCGCCGCCTAGGGTTGCACCGGGCGCAGAAATTGTTGTCCGGTGGTGGCGGTCGGATTGGGGCGCCGAACGGCGGGCGACGTTTGCGCCGCGGGGCCCTGCCAGTAGACTACCACCAGCCGCCAAACCAGGCCGTGCCAGCGGAGCCCCTCCGACAACACCTGACGAGGGGCGCAGAATCCCGGCGCGCCACCCTCGCAATCCAGCAGCGTTCTGAGCAGCCGTCATTTTTGCCGCCGAGACCAACGAGGAATTCCCCCACGTGAGCCGACACTTTCCCGACCTGGACACGTTTCACAAGCTCGCCCATGGCGTCGAGTTAGTGCCAGTCTACCGGCGGCTGATGAGCGACACGCTCACGCCCGTGTCCGCCTTCCAGAAGATCGACGCCGGCGCGTGCGCGTGCTTATTCGAGAGCGTGATCGGTGGCGAGAAGGTAGGCCGCTACAGTTTCCTCACCGCCGATCCGTTCCTCCGCATCGAGGCCTATGACCGCCGGGTCGTCGTCACCGAGTCGGGCGCCGACGGCGGCGAG
>JAGQPT010000324.1 GCA_020426575.1 Planctomycetales bacterium | reverse complement strand
TGCGCATGCCAAACAACAACAAATCGGCACGCCATTGTGCGGAAGACGCGTCAGGAAAAGATGTTGCGACCCGGGAGGGTTTCGCCGGCCTGCGGCAACGACCGTTGTAACGCGCCGCAAAGCCACGACAGTTGTCGTCGTTCTGACGTCACCGTGGTTGTCGCTCGATCAATCGCCCGTGTAGGTGGCAAAGCAGTGCGGTGTCTCCCAGAGTCGGCATTCGACGATTGGGAAGCCGTGATCGGCCGTGAAATCGTAGATCAATCGGGCGATGTTCTCGGCCGTGGGGTTGTCGTCGATCAGGTAGACGGGCTCGCCCAGATTCCGCAGAATCTCGACGACCGGATCGTCACGGCGGAGGATCATGCGATGATCGAGATTCTCGTCGATCCAGCCGGAAACGACCCGCTTGATGTCCGAAAAGTCGAGGACCATGCCGCGCTCGTCGAGCTGGGGGGCTTCCAGCGCGATCACCGCCCGACCGTTGTGGCCGTGCAAGTGCTTGCACTTGCCGTCATAGTTCAGCAAGCGATGGCCGTAACAAAAGTCGATTTCTCGGGTGACGCGAAACATGGCGGTCTGGTCTGCGGGTGGAGGGGACACCGCCCGCGGTGGGGCGGAGACAAATTGGGGGTATCGACACTGTGGGGTAGCAACGCTGCGGGAAGCGACGCTGTGTGGAAGCGACGCGGTGTCGAAGCGATGCTATGTGGAAGCGATGCCGGGCCGACCGGCGTCGCCATCAAACTCGTCACGTACTCGACGTGTGAGCGTACTCGGTAGGATCGTCGCGGGCCACCTCTCGGAACGCGGCTTGCCGCTCGGCGCACTTGTTGCAACGTCCGCAGTGTAGCTCGCCCACCGGCGCCAAGCAGGAAAAGGTCAGTTCGAGGGGACTGCCGTTGGCCAGTTGCATCACCTCGCGTTTGCTCATTGCGGCAAAAGGCCGCAGGATTTCGAGCCGCCGCCCGAAAGCGCTTTCGAGCAGGTCGGCAAACTCGACGAAGAACTGGTCCGTGGCGTCAGGAAAGGGATTTGATTCGAGCGGTGCCAGGGCCAATCGCCGTACGTCATGCAGTTGGCACCAGACGGCGGCCTTAAGCACGAGCAGTAAATTGCGCCCCGGCAGATAAACCGCCTCGTCCGGAGTGCCGGCGTCCGGGACACTCGTACCCGTCATGCTCCAGTGCTGGCCGTATACGTCGTCGAGCGGTTCGTCGAACACGACCAAAGGGTGCAATTCCGGGCAGCGCATTGCCGCGAGCAGGCGGCGCAGCGTGGCCAACTCGGCCTCTTCCCAGACGAGTCCCGAGCGGACATAGAACGGTTGCACGTGGTGCCCCTGGCCAAGCAGGTGGCCGAGCAAAATGCCGCTGTCCAGTCCGCCGCTGAGCAGCAGCCCCCAGGGCGCCTGTGATGGGGAACTCGTCATGAAGGTCGCGGGTCGTGCTGGCGATTTTGTGGTGGCTGACAAGCGGTTAGCCGCACTTGAGTTGCCCGCATTCTAGTGGCCCGACAAGCAGCGTCGAGGTCAGCCGGCGGCGTTTGCGGAAGCTGGGCGTGCCCGTCGAGGGCGATTCGCCAGGCGCGCATTGTCGTATTGTGAGAAAACGTGGCGACGAGGTAGACTCCGCCGCCCCCCGGGATGCGCCGTTGCGGCGGCATGGCGTCGCTTCGGTTGCGCCGCGCCCGGATCGGACGTCGCAGGGCACCGGAACCTGTTTTTTGCGAGTGGGTTACGATGCGGCGTCGTATCGCACGATGTGGCCGGTTCGGCCGTGGGTGGCGGATTGAAGCATCGGATTTTGAGGCGGGGCGGTGGAGGTTTGGGCAAGATTCCCGGCGATTCCCACCAGGATGTTTCTTGAAATGGAAAATGGGCCTTTTAGAATGAGCTAAAAGCCCCAATTTCCGTAATCCCGTAAGTTGAAGGTGACTTATGCGATCAACGGTGATTGGATTTGCTGTCGGATTAGCCGTTGCCGTGGTTGTGGCGGGGGTGTTTTCCCCGTCGACCAGTGTGATGGCCCAGCGGACGGATACCGACCCGACAGCCGGAGCAGGCCACCCGGTGCTGTTTTCCTCAACTGTCGACGCACAGCGACAACTGCTCACGGTCTTCGACCCCGAGACGCTGACGCTGTGCGTGTATCACGTCGAAAACGACAGTGGCGAGATTTCGCTCAAGAGTGCGCGGAACCTCACCTGGGATATGCAGATGGTCGAGTTCAACGGCAAGAGTCCGTTGCCTCAGGAAATCCGGTCCATGCTCCAGCGGCCCAAATAAACGATTAACACGATCGGCTCTGCGGCCGAGACAGGCACGACGCGCACGGTGCGACGGGGTGTCGATCGAGCCGCAGACGCACGGAACCGTCGGGAGAGGTAGATGGCCCCCAGCTTGATCAGTTTGGACGATGCGGCCAAGCAACTGAACATCACGGCAGCCGAGTTGAACGAGCGCCGCGAGCGGCAGGAGATCTACGGTTACCGCGACGGTGCATCGTGGAAGTTCAAGCAGGCGGACATCGACAAGCTCAAGACGGCGATGGCCGGCGGCGGCGACAGTGACGACGACCTCGGGCTGGATGATCTGGCGTTGGACGATTCGGACGACCTGATGGACGTGTCGAGCGACGCCGACAGCGGGTTGGCGTCGGTTGCCGACAGCGGCGAAATCGAAGCCGACGCCCCCAGCGACGACGACAGCATGGACGTGATGCTGCTGAGCGAAGCCGAGCTGGGCGAGTCGGTTCCGGGCGCATCGAGCACGATCATCGGCAAGCCCGGCCTGCAGGGGCCCGGCGAAAGCGACATCAAGATCATCACCGATGAAGATCGTGCGGCGACCGGTGGTGCCGCAACGCCCGGCACTCCCGGCAGCGACGTGAACCTGGCAGCGATTGACGATGAGTCGTCGGTGCTGGACGTGGCCGGCTCGGACCTTGCGCTCTCGGCGTCGGAAAGCGACCAGTTGAGCCCTGGCAGCGGCATCTCGTTGACCGACGAGGCGGCTGCATCGGCTGGCGAGTTTTCACTCGATGACGACGATGACGCGAGCGCCGGTTTCGACCTGGCCGACGACAGCAGCGCGAGCGAAGGTTTCGATCTTTCGGAAGACTCGAGCGACGAACTCAGCGTGATGGGCGACGACGAGATGGTGCTGGGAGGTTCGGGAGTCGGCAGCGACATCACCCTGGGGGCGGCCGACAGTGGCATCTCGCTGGCCAACCCGGCCGACAGCGGTCTCTCGTTGGAAGAGCCCTTCGACCTGACCGACAGCG
>JAGQPT010000323.1 GCA_020426575.1 Planctomycetales bacterium | reverse complement strand
CGATGTTCTGACAAAGTTGTTCGATTCGATACAACTTTTGGCCAAACACCCGCTGATCGGCACGCAGCGTGACGATCTTCACGCCGGGCTGCGACTGTTTGTCCCCGATCGCCCCGCAACCACTACGCCGTGTTCTACTACGTCGCGGACAACGTCATCGAAGTGTTGGACGTGATTCATGCGTCCCGTGACTGGATCGGGATGTTTGTTCCCGGCGAACGATAAGCGCGCGTGATCCGTCAGCGCCGCCAGTCATTCGGCCGGCGTACGTTTCGGGTGGCAACGGCGCCAGCTGGCGGCGCTGCTGATCGTCGTACATCACGGCCACGTCGAGTCGGCGGATCATCTGCGCGGTGGCGCTCGGTCGACCCCATGGCGGGGCGGCGGTGCCGGCGCGGCGACGCAGCGAGGCGTTTGTCGCCGCCAGGGCAACGAGCGCCAGGCCGATGCCCACGAAAACGCGTCGCTTCATTCGCCCAGGCCTCCCGCTCAGCGTGCCTGGGGCAAACGGCGCGGCTGCGTGGCGACGTGTTCGCCACCCCCGAGCCGGTAGGGTTGCCCTGCCTGGTACAGGGCCAATCGCTCCTTGAACCGATCGGCCTGGTCCTCGGGAACAAGTTGGATCACCTCGTACTGGACCTTGACCGCGTCGTCGAAACGGCCGGCGTTGGCATGAGCGGCCGCCAGGGTGTCGAGGTAGCGGTAGTCCTGTTCGCCGGCGAGTTGTTGCGCCTTCCGCGCCAGTTCCAGCGCCCCGGCCTCGTTGCGAAAGCGGCTATCCGGACAGGTCGCCTTGAGCCACGCCGCACTTTGATACGCGCGGGCCAATTGAGGATCGAGTTGCAGGGCGCGGTTAAAGTCGTTCGCCGCGCGGGCGAATCGTCCCATCAAAATGTAGGCGTCGCCGCGATTGACGTACGTCGCCGCGTCATTCGCCTCGAGTTCGATGGCCCGATCGTAGTCGGCCACGGCGCGGTGCAGATCGCCCAGCCGGTAGTAGGCGTGCCCCCGACTGTTGAGCGCTGCGGCGTCGGCCGGGTTCAACTCGATCGCCTTGTCGTAGTCGCCGACGGCCCGCTGAAACTCGCCGAGTTCATATAGCAACTCGGCGCGATTGAAGTAGGCGTTGCCGTACTGCGGCTGCAACTCGATCGACTTGGTGAGGTCGTCGATGGCAGCCTGGTAGTCACCTCCCAGGGCGTGGCTGACGCCGCGGTTGTGCCAGGCCTGCCAGCGCTGGGGATTGAGCGCGACGGCTGCGTCGAAGTCGGCGAAGGCACGCTGCGAATTGCCGTCGTGGGCATTCATCTCGCCCCGCCGATTGTAGGACCAGGACAACAGCTTCTGGGCGTATTCAGCGAGCTTCGGGCTCAGCGGCGCGTCGCTGGCCGCTTCGCACATCGCGATCACCTGATCGTACTGGTCGATCGTCTCGGCCTGCTCGCTGAGCTGGTAGGCCTCTTGCAACAGTTGGGCCGGCGTGACCGCTTCGGCGGCCTCGACACCCGACTGGGCCCGACAACAAAGCGGTCGGGTCACGGTGCCCAATGCCAATCCCAACAGCAAACTCGACGCGAGCAGCGCGGCGACGCCGCGGCCTCGCAGCGCGCGGACCAGGGGCAGCCAACTTCGCATCGTTCACCTCCCTGTGAAACGACGTGGATGATGAGCCGTGGAAAGCTCGTAGTGACAGGTTTATCTCGTGACCCGAATCCTCGGCATCGCCCAGCCGCCTCAATGCGGCTCGGTCATGCGCCACGGGTCGAGTGCTTCCTTCAAATCGTCGGCGGGCAAGACGTTCTGCTCTTCGCACAACTGGCGAATCGTCTTGCCGCTCTTGAAAGCTTCCTTGGCCAGCGCGCTGGCCCGTTCGTAACCGATGTACGGATTGAGGCTCGTGACCATCGAAAGGCTTTTCTCGACGGCCGCCTCGCAAGCCTCGGCGTTGGCCTGCATGTCGTCAGCGCAGAACTCGACGAAAGCCCGCGTCACCGAAGCGCACAACGCGATGCTCTCGAGCGTCGTGTGCCCCATCACGGGCATCATGATGTTGAGCTGAAACTGACCGCCCGTGGCACCGCTGATTGCCACCGTCTGGTCATTCCCCATCACGCGGGCGGCGACCTGCATCATGCTCTCGCACATCACGGGGTTCACCTTACCCGGCATGATCGAACTGCCCGGCTGGCGGTCGGGGAGCTGCACCTCGGCGAACCCGCAGCGCGGGCCCGACGACAGCCAGCGAATGTTGTTGGCGACGTTGAACAACGT
>JAGQPT010000029.1 GCA_020426575.1 Planctomycetales bacterium | reverse complement strand
CGTCGACGCTCGTGGCGCTACAGTCGCGGAGCAGGTCGAGCGTGCCGGCCATGGCGTCGTTGTCGACGTTGTTGCCTGAGAAATAGATGCGTGGCCAACCGTCGCGCCGCGCGCGCGCGAGCTCGTTGTGGTGGGGATGGGCGCAGGCCTCGAAGAGGGCCCGGGCACCCATGTAAGAACCTCCGATGCCGAGGCAGACGACGCGGTCGACGTGTTCGCGCAGCCGCTGGGCCGTGGCGATGATCTGTCCCAGCTCACTGGCGTCGCCGCTGCTGCGGTATTCGTCCAACAGGCGGTTGGGCAGCTCGATGAAGCCCGCATCGAGCGGAATCTTCTCGGCCGGCACGTCGCCGCCGCTGGCCCACAGCTCGGCGTCGGCGAGCACCTCGGCCCGCGTCGCACCGAGCCGATCGCTCATCTCGGTCAGCGTGTTTTCGGCAAGACCATGCTCAGGCAGGTAGACGCCCTGCGGATCGTATCGAAGACCTGTGGTGGGCATTGGTTTGTCCATCCATTGACTCGGAATTCAAGGCCAGCGCACCGCCGAGCATAGCGAACCGTCACGCCGACCGACAAGTGCCGCGGGGGGAACTACCACGGAGGACACGGAGGGCACGGAGAGGACAAGATCTGTAGGTTGGGTGACGCGCACCCACCTGTTCGCGCGGCCTAAGACGTCAGCTTGGCGGCTTGACCGCCGACATATCGAGGCTGGTCACGTAATCGGAGAGGTCACCGTCGGGTAGCGCTTCACGGACGGACTTGTAGAGCGGGTCGTGCGATGACGTCATTGCCTTGAGATATTCGCGCTTGCTGGTGGCGACGATGTCGACGAGGCCGGCCTGGCGGGCCATTCGCTCGGTTTCTTCGACGAGCACGGCGCCGGCGACGCAGCCGACGATCGCCTCGACCATTTCCGTCACGACCGGCGGCAACGGCTGCAGCAGCGCCATGTCGGAAACGGCCACGCGACCGCCCGGCTTGAGCACTCGGGCGATCTCGCGCCAGACCTGGGGCTTGTCCGGCGAGAGGTTGATCACGCAGTTCGAGATCACGACGTCGACCGAGTTGTCGGCGACCGGCAGGTGCTCGATCTCGCCGAGGCGGAACTCGACGTTGTCGAGCCCGGAACGCTGGCGGTAGGCGGCGACGTTGCCGCGGGCCTTGGCCAGCATCTCGTGGGTCATGTCGACGCCGATGACGCGGCCGGTGGCACCGACCTTGGGGCCGCAGAGAAAGACGTCGAAACCGCCGCCGGCACCAAGATCGAGTACGACTTCGCCAGGGGACAGCGCGGCGACGACCGCCGGATTGCCGCAGGAGAGCCCCATGTTCGCGCCTGCGGGGAGCGTGGCCAATTCGTCAGCCGAGTAGCCGACGGCGCGGGCGACGTCGTCGGGCGTGCAGGGCGAGCCACCGCAACAGCCGCCGCCGGCTTCTACCAGCGGCAACGACGTGTTGTTGGTCGCCACCTGGGCGTATCCTTCGCGCACCGTGTCGCGCATCCGTTCGCTTTGGGCGACGCTTGTTTGATCGTTCGAGTCGTTCATGTTCCTGGCTACCTTTGTCCTTGGCT
>JAGQPT010000322.1 GCA_020426575.1 Planctomycetales bacterium | reverse complement strand
GCTCTTCCGATCTCGGGATCGTAGCACGTCACGCACTCGACGCCCCAATAGTCGAGCACCGAGGCAAACGTCCTGCCGTCGGAAAGCTTGATCGCGTTGCGATACTGCTGCCCTTTGCCGGCGCCGTAGTCCAACAGCGAACGAGCGCCGGTCTCGGCGATCAACTCGCCGATGCGCGGCACGTGGCGGAGCAAACTCGCGCCGCCGAACGTCTGCTCGGCGGGAAGCTGCATGTGCCGTTCGCCTTCCACGTGCATCTGGCTGTATTGGCCGACCAGTTCCCGGTAGCGGGGACTGGGGGACTGGCGCGTGTACGCGGTCGCCGTTGCCATGGTGGTGCCTTCCCGGGCGGTTCAATGCGACGAGCGGCCGGGGCATGCGACGCGTCGCAAGCCGCGCGGTACCGGGCCGAAAAAACGTTCGGCCACGCATGTCTTCGACTTGCCAAGGCGGTTGAATTGAGAAAATGTAGCGGTTGTGCCGATTGTTTCGGCTCGCTCACGTCAACAATCGCTGGCAGGAAACGCGCGCACCGCTACCTGGGCATTCAGTCCGGCAGCGAAGAACTCGCACAACTCAGGCCGTCAGAGACGTTCCGCCGAGCGACGTTTGCGCGCTAACGGGCGTGGTGGGCGCCGGCATGCTGGGAGCCGGCACTGCGCCCTGGCTAGCAGCAGCAACCGGGGCATCGGTGCGCCGCGTGCCGAGTTTCTCGCACACCTGCCGCCAGGTCTCGCGCTCGATATCCAGAACCGACATCGCCTCGGCGAGCGACTCCTCGCTACGGTTCATTTGCGCTTCGGACAGACGGCGAAACACGAACAGATAGACACCGGCGGCCTTTCGCGCCAATTCGCGGTTGGCTTCGGGATTGAGCCCGCAGAGCAGTTCGGTGACCAGCCGCTGGCACTTGATCAGAGACTCGCAGGCGTCGTCGAGTCTCTGCTGTTGCCAGAAGAGGCGGGTCTGTTCGCCGGCGCGAATGGCCGCGTCGATCAACATCAATTGCAGCTTTTGTGGCGTGGCCGTCATCACATCGGTCATCAAGTAGTTCTCTCGGACCGACTGGTTCATCGCGCGCTCCTTCGCCGCTGAGATCGTGTGGACACCGCTGCCGTATGTCTTCGGCAGTTCACCCCCGCCCGCTTTCACCGCAACTCGATAATCGTTGTCTTGCTAGCAGTTGCGTCGCTACGACTGCCGCGACGTGAGCGGCGGAATCGCCTGGATCGAGTTGATCGCCGTGAGGTTCGCCTGAATCCGCGCTATTGCCTCTTCCATCTTCACGAACTGGTTGGTCAGTCGCTCCCGCTCTTTCGCCAATCGCTCGTTGAGGAACTCGATGCGGTTGTTGTTTTGCTCAATGCTACGAGAGATGGCGTCAAGCCGACTGATCAACAGCGCGTTGTCGTCGGTTGCCAGGTCGTTGGTCAACTTGTCGAGCCGCGCAGCGAAACCGAAGTCCTCGGCGGTAAAAAACTGCTTTACCGACTCGGGGTCGTCTGCCAAAGCCGCGCGAAGTTTCTCGGCGTCGAACGAAAGCGTGCCGTCGGGTCCCAGCCGCAGGCCAACCTGGTTGACGACCGAGATCGTGCCGGCGCCGCGGAACACGCCTGTCAGCAGCCGACCGAGGTCGTCCTGCACGCGGATCAGCGTGCGCTCGGCGTGCAGCACGCCCGAGTCGCCCGTTTCCGGATCGAAACCCGTGTAGTCGTTGATGTTGGACTGGATGGCATTGAAGGCTTCAACGACCGATTGAATCGTCGATACCAGGCTTTCATCCGTTTCAACCGAGGAAATGGACACCGGCGCCGACGACGTGCCGTGGACGTCGATGGTGATGCCGGGCAACGCGTCGGCAAAGTGATTGTTCGACGAGGACAGGAACAGACTGTTACCGACGTCGTCGAGACTTCCCAGTAGCAGCAGCGAGTCTTGCGCCCGGGCCGACTCCTTGAAGCTGAAGTCGAAGTCCGCGGCGTCGACCAACAGCGCCCCTTCGCGGCCGGGTACCTTGCTGGTGAGCACCAGCCGATACGGCGAAACGGCGCTGCCGGTGTTGACGACGGCCGCGCTGAACTCGGCGTCGAGGTCGTTGATCGCGGTGACGAGGTCTTCGAGGCTGCCAGTCTCGTCGAGGGTGATCCGGTAGGCCGTCGACCCGTCGATGCTCGTGATCGGACCATCGGGCACGGCGGCCGTACCCGTACCCAGCAGGTGGAGGTCACGGGCCGTCGTGCCATCTCCCTCGGTGATGGTGAGATTGCCCGAGCCGCCGGAGGTGTCCGTGAGCAGGATGCCGTCACCCGTCGTGTTGAGACTCGCCGTCACACCAAGCTGCAGGCGGTTGACCTCGCGGATGACGTCGCCAACGGTGTCGAACTCGCCCTTCGCGAGGTTGACCTTCAGGGCCGTCCCGTTCGAGTTGGTGATTTGAAAGTTCCCGCGGGAAACGCCGGCACCTCCGTTGAGCGAGTCAAGCAGCGTGTTCGCAAAGACGGTCTGCCGGTGCAGGTCGCCGCCGTCATGACGGTTCACTGCCGCGTCGACGGCGATGCCGAGCCGGTCGGCCGTGTCGTCTCCACCGACGTTGGCGACGACGAGGTTCGCCGACGTGCTGCCGGAGGTTTCGACCAGCGCGATTCCGCTGCGCGAGCGATTGACCGACGCGGTCAAGGCGACGCCGGCAAGCGACGCCGCGTCGTTGATCGCGTTGAGAACGTCCTGGAGCGTCTCGGCCGCGCTGAGGTCGACCGTCGTGCTCGCGCCGCTGCGATCCTGGAACTGAATCGATCCGAGTGCGCCAACGCCCGCGCCGCCGGCGAGACTGCTGAGCAACGTCGTATTGATGCCCGAGAGGACGCGGTGTCCTTGGAGCGTGTCGCCGACGGCCACGCCGGTCAGACCGAGGTCCTCGGCCGCCGTTGAAGCGTTCAGCGACGCGACGCTGAACGTGAAGCCGAGATCGCTTGTCAGGTCAATGAGCCGAATCGAGTCGCCGTCCGGGGAAATCTCGGCGCGGAGTTTGTCGGGCGCCACGGCATTGATCGTGGCCAACACGTCGGCGACGGTCAGTTCGTCCGTGCCGGGCACTGGCTCGATCACGGCACCGGCGGTCGTGACGTCGTCACCGCCTCGGACAATCCCCGTGCCGTCGCTGCCGTTGGCAAGGCTCGCCGTAATCACCTGGCTGACGGTCAGGTCGTTGATGACCGCGTCGATGACGTCAGCGGCCGTCGTTTGGCCGTCGGAGATCGAAATCGTCAGCTTGTCGTTGGCCTGCTCGTAGTTGAGCGCAACACCGCCGGGTCCCAGGCCACCGTCGACGACGAACTCGATCGCGAGACCGTTCTGTTCGGGCCCCGACGCGTTGGCTACGAAACGAATCCGGGCGTTGGGATCGGCTACGCCGCCCGTACCAACGCCAGGCGTGGTCGCCTCGGCGTACAGGCCACCGATGAAGGCCTTGTCGCTGGTGTCGATCAAGCCGCTGCCGTTGCTGTTGTTCGTCAACTCAGCCGCGAAGTGCGCCCCGGCGATCTGCGAGTTTTCCAGTGCGGCGACGATGTCATTGGCGGTCGTCACACCGTCGGCAATGCGAAACACGAGCGAGCGCGCTGCCTCGTCGTAGGTCACGACCTCATTGCCCTGTGTGACGTTCCCGTCGGCAACGAACGTCACGGAGACGTCCCCAAATTCAGTGCCGGCCTCGGTCGAGGAAATCTTCACGCGGGCGTTCGCGCCGTTGGCGGCGGTCGTCGTGCCCGTCGGTTTTCCTCCCAACACCGGTATCTTCTTGAAATCGATCTCCAGCTCGCTGCCGTCCCGCAGTGTCACGGCCAGATCGGCCAGCGCCTCATCGAAACCAATGCCGCCACCGTCGTTCAACTGGTCGAGCGACAATTGGTCATACAGCCGCAAGACGTCGGCACCGTCGGCCACGTCCGCGGCCACGTCAACGTTGATCCCCAACGATACGGCGGTCGTGCCGGTGCCCACGTCTTCGATCTTCAGATTGCCGACCGGCGTACCAAGCGACTCGTCGAAGATGCGAAAACCGTCGCCGTTACCTTCGATCCGCACCCGCACGTTGCCGTTGCTGTTGATCGCCTCGACCACGTCCTCAACCGAGTTGGCCAGCCGCAGGTCGACAACGGTCGAAGCGCCGCTGCGATCGGTGATGCGAATCTGGCCGCGGTCGATGCCGGCGCCGGCATTGAACGCGTCGATCGGAACGGATTTATCGACGAAGCCTCCGAATCGCACTGAGAACGTGCCGCCGCCGAGCGCCGCCGTGCTGCTGGCGATGGCGGAACTAGTGAGGCGCTGCGACTGGGCGAGCCGCACCGGTGTGACGCTATAGTTGCCGATCGGTGCAGTGGTGGTGCTGGTGACCGTGACCAGATCGGGATTGCTGCTCGTGACGTTCGTCTGCTGGAACAGACTCGTCCGCGACAGGCCGTTGGCCCGCAGTTGCAATTTCAGGATCGCCGCCGAGACGTCGGTGAGCGCCAACGAGCGGTCCCCGAGCGTCTTGTTGCGGTTGACGATCAGATCTCGCGGCCGCGCCTCGATGGCGAGCAACTGGTTGACCGTGTCGGTGATCGGCACACCGGTGATCAGGCCAATGTTCGAGGTGATGCTACCCATGGCGATCCGACGGAACGTACAGCGCTGGTACGGCGCGCAAGGCCGTGTCGTCCTATGATCGGCGCGAAGAGGCGGTAAACTTTGGCAAACTCTTCCCAGTCTGCGCGATCGGCACGACCGGCAGCTACG
>JAGQPT010000321.1 GCA_020426575.1 Planctomycetales bacterium | reverse complement strand
TTGCCTTACGCAAGCACGTCATGGAGGACGTGGCCGTGTACGTCGGTGAGGCGGAAGTCACGTCCGCCGAAGCGCCGCGTGAGCGCCGTGTGTTCGACGCCGAGTAGAAAGAGCACCGTGGCCCAAAGGTCATAGACCGTTGCCGCGCCGTCGACGACGTGATAACCATAATCGTCCGTCGCGCCGTAGATCGTGCCGCCTTTCACGCCGCCGCCGGCTAGCCAGATGCTGAATCCGTAGGGGTTGTGGTCACGGCCGGTGCTGCCCTGCGAGAACGGCGTGCGGCCGAATTCACCGGCCCAGACGACGAGCGTTTCGTCCAAAAGCCCCCGCTCCTTCAGGTCGGTGAGCAAAGCGCCGATCGGCTGATCGACCTGGTGGGCCATCGCGGAGTGCCCCTTCTCCAGGTCGCTGTGCTGGTCCCAGGGGTTGCCGGCGTTGCCGGCGCCGATGTTCTTCGTGATACAACTCAGTTCGACGAACCGCACGCCGCGCTCGACGAGCCGCCGCGCCAGCAAACATTGCCGGGCATAGGCCGCCTTGGCGGGGTCGCTGGCGTCGAGTCCATACATCTGCTGCGTCGAGGCGGTTTCGTCGCTGATGTCGCAGAGGTCGGGCACGGCGGCCTGCATGCGATACGCTGTTTCGTAGTTTTGCACGGCAGCCTCGATCTGGCTGTTGCCGTCGAGCGAGTCCAACAGACGGCGATCCAGCTGGGCGACGAAGTCAAGCCGTGCGCGCTGCACGCCGCCCGGTTCACGCGGCACGATGTTGCGTACCGCTTCGGCGACGTCGGCCTCGATGATCGACGCCTGGTGCTGCGCCGGCAGGTACGCCGCGTTGAACATGCCGGGACCACCGAGCGGTGCCGTGGCCGAACCGCTGCGCAACACGACAAAGCCGGGCAGATTCTCATTTTCACTTCCTAGTCCATACGCGATCCAGGCACCGGCGCTGGGGTGACCGACGAAGGGAAACCCCGTGTGGAAAAAGTAATTCGCCTGGGCGTGTTCGTTAACGCTGCTCGTCATCGAACGGATCACGGCCAGCGAGTCGACGTGCTGGGCCACGTGCGGAAACAAGCTGCTCACCGGTGTGCCGCACTCGCCGTATTGTTGAAACTCGAACGGGCTGGCAAAGATGTTGCCGTTGTCATTGAACATCGTCCGCTCGACCTTGACCGGCATCGGCTTGCCGGCCTCTTTCGCCAGCCGCGGCTTGGGGTCGAACGAGTCGAGGTGCGAAACGCCACCCGACATGTAACAGAAGATGACGTTCTTGGCGCGTCGCGGGTACTGAATCGCGGAGGGAACGCCAACGACGGCCTCGCCGCGGGCCTCATGGGTCAACAGGCTGGCCAGCGCCAACATGCCAAAGCCGGTTGACGACCGGGCAAGCATCTCTCGGCGGGTTAGAATTGGTGGAGTCACTCGTTGGCACCCATGATGTTTACGAGCCCCGTCCCCACTCCCCGCCCTCATCTTCGGGCGAGGGGCCAGGGACTCAGGCTCATTTGTGTTGGGACGGACTCTATGGCACGTAGATGAATTCCTTGGCGTTGAACAACGCCAGCGACAGGTCTTGCCAAGCGCGCTGGACGGCATCGATCGGTTCTGCGGACCCCGGAATCGACACAAGTTCGGCTTCGAGATTTTCGATCTCGACACCGAGCCGTTCGCGCACAGCACGCTCGTCGTCTGACATCGCCGCGAGCAACTGCGCGTGTGTGATGAAGTTCCCGGCACTGGCAGCCGAGGCCTCGATTTCTTCGGCGGAAAGCGCGCGGTCGTACAGCAGAGCCCGTTCGATCGCGCCCTGGAGCTGGCCGCGGCGTCCGCCCGGCGTGCCGTGTCGCATGCCGAGCAGCAACTGGGACGAACCTGCTGCGAACGTCACCGGCGACTGTGCCTCGTACGGCTTGCCGTAGGGTTCACCGTTGCGGTAGCAGGCGATGCGCCCGTCGTCGTGGTAGACGATGGCCAAGTGGATGACTTGTCCCACGGCGGTCTCGTCGCTGCCGTCAAAATCCTCGGTGCGTTGAAACACGTTGCTCCCCGCCATCCAGCGTCGCGGCCGGCGTTCGGCAAACACGATCGAATCGAACGTCGCTCCGTTCGTTGTTTGCACGCCGAGCACCCCGGCGCCGGCTTGGTCGAGCGCATCGAGCGAAACCCAAGCTTCGAGCGTCTTCGCCGCCAAGTCGTGGGCGAGCGGCGCCGTGACAACGTAGCCGTTGCCGTTCAATACGAGCTGGCCGTGTTCCACGCGGGCCTCGCCGACGATCTCGCCGTCGAGCCCCCCCAGGTCGTCGGCCAAGCCGTCGTCAAACTCCCAACGGGCGATCGGCTCGGGCGCATGGACGAACGGCGGCGACTCGCTCGACTCGGCGATGCGAGCCCGCGTCGCCGTCTCGAGCGCGGCGACTTGTTCTCTTTGCGCGGCGATCTTGCCGATCAGCGTGTCGACACGTTGCTGCAAGCTCTGCCAGCGATCGCGCGATGCATCGACATAATCCATCGCCGTGACCAGTTCGTCACGACTCGGTGGCCGGGCGAAGGCTTTGTTGTACATGCCCACGACCCGTTCTGACATCGACGGCGCTGCGCCGCCATCAAGGACGCGGCGACTCCAGGCGGCCGCGCGTTCGATCACGAACGGGTCGTTCATCAGCGCCAACGACTGCGCCGGCACGTTGGTGACGGAGCGGCGCCCCGTCGTCGTGTACGGCACTGGTGCGTCGAACACGGCGAGCAGCGCGCTGGGCTCGTTGCGGCGGGCGGCGACGTAGACGCTGCGACGCGGCGCATCGTCGCGCACCGGCGCGCCGCGTTGCGTGAGATCCAGCTCGCCCGACGTCGCCAATAAGCTGTCCCGGATGGCTTCGGCTTCAAGGCGACGAGCAGGCATCCTCGATAACAGCCTGTTGTCTGCATCGGCTTCGCGCGCCGCCACTGAAGTTGTACCGCACTGACGAAAAGTGTCGGAAGTGACCAGCAGCCGGATCATCTGTTTGATCGAGTAGCCTTCGTCGACGAACCGCGCGGCGAGGTAGTCGAGCAACTCCGGGTGCGAGGGAATGTCGCCCATGTGCCCAAAATTATCGGTCGTCGGGACGAGTCCCTGGCCATAGACGTGATGCCAAAGCCGGTTGACCTCGACGCGCGCCGTCAGCGGGTTGTTGCTCGCGAGAACGCTCTCGGCCAACGCAAGCCGTCCGCTGTCCGAGGCGTCGTACGGCGCGCCGTCGAACACTTCCAGGAAACGCCGCCGAACTGGTTCGGCCGGCTGATGGTGATTGCCCCGTACGAACAATGGCTGGTCAATGACCTCGGCTTCAATGACCCCGGGAGCGCGGGTCGGTACGGCAATTCTCGCTTCGAGCCGCCGGTACTCCGCCAACAACGGCTCGACGCTGGGAAGTTGATCGCGTCGGTTCGCCAGCAACTCGCTGCGGATAAGCATGTCGAGCAGGCGGGCTTCGTCGTCGCTGGCGACGCCGTCGCGCCAGTGCGTGATGGCGCGCCCTAGCACCTCGCCATATAACTCGGCCAGGGCGTCGGCCGAATCGGGCGGCACCGCCGCCGCTGCTTCGAAAAACGACCTGGCGTACTCGGCCAATTCGTCCCGTGGGGGTTGTTCACCCTCGCGCACCGCGACAACGTCCGTGATGCCGAACCAACTCCGCGTCTGTGCCGGATCCGCTTCGATGGGGATGTCGCCCGCCGTCGCGAGTTCCACGTGCGTACGGTCGCCCTCCCAGTAATTCAGGTCCCACTTCCGCCACGTTAGTCGACCGTCAGTCAGGTCATATGCCTTGTAGATCGGCCCGGTGACGCGCGGATAATGGTCCATCACGTAGCGCACCCGGGCGTTGCCCCCACCGGCAACGCGCACCCAGAGGGATGGCATGTCGACCGTGAAACTGGGCGACGAGAAGACGCCGTTGTGCTTGTCGGAAAGTGTTTGCGTGAACACGCCGGCCGGATAGACGCCACCCACGACACGATCACCGTCCGGCGGCAAGGAAAACTCTCCCGCCGGGGTCGATGTCTGCGCCAGGCCGCTGCCGTGACGAAACCAGTCGCCGGCGACGTCGGCGACGTGCCAGTTCGGCGCTGCCGAGGCGGCGCGTCGGTCGAGCGCCTGCCGACTCGCGTGGTACTCGTCGACGAGCGATGTCCAGACATCGGCAAAATCACCATCGGTCGAGACTGCCTTGGCCCACAAGTACAACGGATCGTCGTTCGGTGCTTCGAGCGCCGCATTGAGCCGTGCCTTCCACGATTCACTCGCGGGGTCGGCTGCTGTCAGCCGAGTGGGCAGTTCGGCTACTTCAGCGCGCCAGTGCTCGGCCAACGCCGCCCGGATTGCGTCCTTGGCTCGGCTGAGTTCCGAGTCGATGTCCACGTCATTCGTTGCCGCGTCGATCGTGATCATGGCCGGTCGGCAACTCTCCATGATGCCGAACCAGGCGTAATAGTCGCGCTGGCTGAGTGGATCGAACTTGTGTTCGTGGCAGCGTGCGCAGGAAAGCGTTATCCCCAGCAGCGCCTTCGAGACCACGTCGATCTGGTTGTCCGTGAAGCGGATCAACTCCTCGACCGAGTCGGTCGGTGCATAGCCGTGCTGCACCATCCGCAGGTGCGCCGGACCGATCGCCGAGACGTTGACTCCTGCGTCGTCGATGCGCGGATTGCTGAGTCTGTCGCCGGCAAGATGTTCGCGCACCAACTGGTCAAACGGTACGTCGGCATTCAACGCATCGATCAGGTAATCGCGATAGCGCCAGGCAAACGGTACCTCGGGGTCGCCTTCGGCGCCGATTGATTCGGCGTACCTCCACCAGTCCATCCAGTGGCGGGCCCAACACTCGCCGAACGCCGGAGACGCCAGCAACCGGTCCACAAGCCGTTCGTACGCATCGGGATCGCTGTCGGCGACGAACCGTTCGACCTCGTCGGGGGACGGCGGCAAACCGGTGAGCACGAAATAGAGTCGGCGCGCCAGCGCGCGTCGTTCCGCCGGCGGCGCCGGAGTAAGTCCAATTTCGGCAAGCCGCGCCGCGATGAAACGGTCGACCGGGTGATCCGATGCGCCGTCGTGCCGGGGAGCGGGAATCGCAGGGCGGGAAATCGGTTGAAAGCTCCACCATTGTTTTCGTTCGGCAAGCGTCACCTGCCAAGCGGCGGCGCGGTCCGCGTCATCCAGGCTCGGAGGCCGATCACGTGGGTCGACCGCGCCACTGGCCACCCAACGAACGAAATCGGCAATCACGCCGTCCGGCAGCTTGTCGGCGTCTTCGGGCATCGACGACACGTCTTCATCGTGGCGGATCGCTCGAATCAGTGGACTCACCTCGGGATCACCGGCCACGATCGCCGGACCGCTGTCACCGCCGGTCAGCCAACCGCCGCGATGATCCAAAGCAAGGTTTCCTTCGGCCTTCTCCGCACTATTGTGACATTCGTAGCAATGCTCGACGAGAACCGGTCGGATCCGCGCCTCGAAGAACTCGACGGTCGCGGCGTTGTCAGCCCCGCCGTCCGCCAGCAGCGGCAAGCATGTCGCGGCAACCAGCAACGTCGTTGCAAGCAGTCGTTGAAATTGCAGTCGCATGACCAACAGTTTAGCTCTTTTCAGTGATCGCAAAGGTGTGAAAGCCGACATCCCCACGCAGGTTTCGACAATTCATGCTGGTCTACGTTTGGGCGTGGGCCAACGCCCCGGCCAAATCCGCTGGTGTCTGTACCCTGCACATCGGGGATGTGGCGCATTGGATGACACGGTCGACAATCCGCCGCCCACGATGATGCCGACCTGTTCCCGGTCGTCCCAACGAGTTTCCCGTATCGGACAACGCGAAAACGTTACCGGCCCTGCGCGCCCTTGGCCCTGCTTTACCGTCGGCTCCTCTGCGCCTCGTGTCACCCATTGTAGCCCCTGTATCACTCGGACGTGTCTACCGTGTGGTCATTTTTTGGGCCTTTGTTACCAGGCGGCACGTACGGGCAAGCTCGCGGGCCCGTCTCGACTTGCCTGGCGATCAAAAGCAAAAAGCCG
>JAGQPT010000028.1 GCA_020426575.1 Planctomycetales bacterium | reverse complement strand
GACCATGCTGCCGCCCGCGCCGATTTCCTTTTCCCGCCCCTGGTACAAGGCCAAAAAGACGAAAGAGCTGAGCGTGACTGCCGCCGAGATAATTCGGCCAAAGTTGAAGGCCACCCCCGCCCCCGTGGCACGAACCCGCGTGGGAAAAAGCTCCGGCAGGTAGAACGGCAGCCAACCGAAATAGACGGTTGGTATCAGACCCAACAGGAACACGGCTGCCATGAAGGGGAAATTGTAGCCCGGCGTGCTGGCGCGAAACAGGTAGGCGCTGATGAGCACCGAGCCGAGACTGACGAGAAAGTAGCTCGCGCGTCGTCCCAGCCGACTTGCCAACCAACCGCCGGCGAGGCTGCCGATCGAGGCGCCCACGCCCCAGACGATCTGGGCGTCCGACTTCAGGTTGAGTTGGCCCAATTCGGCCCCGATGCGATCGGCCCAAAGCACGTACCACTTGCTCGCTCCCCAGGCCCCCAGCAATGGGATCGTACCCAGCACGATGCCGAAGAGCGTGAGCCGCAACAGCGGTGGTCGAAACACCTCGGCCGCCGGCACCGCGCGGGCCCCGTTGCCATGAGACGTCCGACCGGCCAGCCAGCGCGGCGATTCCGGCACCCACCAGAGCACAAATAGCCCCAGCAGGGCCGGAGTTGCGCAAACCAGCATCAGCCACCGCCAGGAGTCCGCCGTCAGCGGATGCAGCCGCGATATGACCCCCAACACCGTGATGCCGACGTTGGCCGCCGCGCCGATCAGGCCGGCCAGCGCGGGGCGGGAAACGTCGGGCCAGGCCTCGGCGACCAGTGCCACTCCGTTGGGCCACATGCCGCCGATCCCCATGCACGCGACAAAGCGGAGCACGAGCAATTGGTTGGCGTCGGTCGCCCAATAGCCCAAGCCAGTGAACAGCGAGTACCACAGGATGCTCAAGCCCATCGCCTTGGTGCGGCCGGATCGATCGCCCAGCCAGCCGAACACGAGCCCCCCTAGCGCGGCCCCCAGCAGAAACGCCGCGATGTAGTGCACAAACCACTTGCCGATGACTTCTTTTTGCGCAACGGCGGCGGGAATTGCCAGAGTGCCGTCGGCAACGAAACTCGTGATCGCCGATCGCGTGGCCAGTGGCACGAGTTGCATCTCGACGCCCGCGAACATCCAGCCGAGAAACGCCGACCACAGCACCAATTGACGACCGACGGAAGAAAGCGTTGCGCTGGTGCCATCGGCGTGCGGCGAATCAGACATGGGAGACCGACGGGACGAGGGCGGGTGGCGACGTTCGGTGACTCACCGCCAGCCGGCGGCGCGCGTGCCGACGTTATAGCCCCAGCCCGTGTCGCGAGCAAATCGCCACATGTTTCCGTGTACCTCCATGCCGCCGCAAGTACACCAGCGCGTCACTCGGCCGACGTGCTGACACGACGCACGGTGATCATCCCCATCTGATCGCACTCGGCCCGCAGTACGTCAACAATCTCCCTCCGCTCGTCCGCCTCGGCCGCTGCGTCGAAATCGATCTTGCGACCAAGCAGGGTTTCCAGTCGCTGGTGGGCGGCCGCGCGCGCTGCCACGCTGCCTCGTTCCATCAGGGCGAGCCAGACCGACACGTCGTCCACCAGTTGCCAGGCGGCAAGTCGCGGCGTATCCGCTTCCACGTCTTCGGAGAGGCTGCGCGTGACTTCGCGGATCCGCATCCGCTGTTCAGCGTCGAGGCGGCTGACGTCGACCGCGTGCAGATAGGGCAGCACGTCGACCCCGGCCTGTCGCAACAGTCGATCAGCGCGGCGACGCACGGCAAAAGATTCGTCAGCGAGTCGGGTGACAAGGTCGTCCCAGTAGGCCGTCACTTCGAGGTCGCCTGCCTGCACCATCAGCACAAGTTGCTCTTCGACGCTGGCGGCTTGTTGCTCCAGACGCCAGCCCGTGTGCAGAACCTCCAACAACGGGTTGAGATGTTCGCGGCATAGTTCCGGTTCGACGACCAATAGCGACCAAATGCCGGGCGCCGACACGGCTAACTTGCCGTCGGTTCGGCCGATGACGAGTTCAACTCCCGAGCGTTGATCGTCGGCGGCGGGGGGCGTTGGTTGATAGCCCGACGCCAGTGCGGCGGCAAACTGCTCGAAGTGCACGGGTGCGAACGCGGTTCCCCTGCCCGGATCGCGATCGATCGTCACGCTGCTACCTGCGCCGATGTCGACGAGCACGTGGTCTTCCTCATCGAGTAGCTCGTAGCGCATCAGCGTTTCCCCGTCTTCGGCCTGGATTCGCAGCGACTCCTTTTCGTCGCTGCCCGGCTGGTGCAGGCGGTTCGTGGGTGCACTCAAGGCGACGATTCGACCCGCCTCGATGCCCACGTCGAGTCTGCGGATCAGGTTGGCCGCCTGCGGGCTGATTTCCGGCGGGCCCGCGGCGCGAGTCCCCGACGGCGAGCACACAATTGCCGCCACGCCGACATACAACGTCGCCAGGTGCGAAAATGTCCGTCGTTTCAATTCGCTACCCCGCTGGTTGAGGGTGAATTGCTGGTTGGGCGTCCGATGCGCCCACACGGGGCATCAGAGTTTGGGGAGATTCACTTGCGGTTCGCGTGAGAGCATGCGCAATTGTTCTTCACTGCGCCCGCGCGGGCGGCGATTATTCCCCGCCGTCGTATTGCGTGGCGGCGGAGGGGGCACAAATGCTTCGGCTACCCGAAAACCGAACGGATACCTCAACTCGTGCTCAGCGATCACGGCCCAGGGTGTCCCGGCGTTGTCGGCGGCGCAGCGCTCGAGGTACATGCGCGCCTGCTCGGCGCGGCGCTCCGTAGCCGTCCCGTATTTGAGCTGCTCGTCGGGCACGAACTTCCAGCGGTTCGACTGCGTGTTGACGAACTCGGCCCCCTTGCCCTTCATCACCGCACAGGCCCAGTTGTATTCGAGCGAACGCACGTACATCGCCAGCAGCCGCCCCATCGTCAGGTCGTACCAGGCCCGCCAGCGCGGCGAGAGTTCGCCGTGGTATTGCTCGTCAAGTGAATCGTCGCCCAGCGCCCCCAGCGCCAATTCCACAACGTGCAGGTTGTAGGCGGCCGTTTCCTGCGCTTCACGCAGCTCGTCCTGGAAGTTCTCTCCCGTGGGGGCGAATTCCAGTCGTGGTGTGCCTTTGACCTCGTGCTGACGGGTGACGTCGACGGCGCGCAGGACGGCCGTCCGCAGCGGGCTGGCGGCCACCTCACGCTGGTACTGCTGGGGCGACGTGTACGCCGGCAGGTAACGCCGCATCACCGTGGCGTCGAATGGCGAACGGTCGCTACGCGCGTCGTTGATGAAATAAGCACCACCGGTCTGGTACGCCAACCGAGTCAGTGCAAACGGCCCAACACCCGCCCTGAGCGGCATCGCGTCGCGGCCGAACCAGAACGGCAGCTCGACTTGTTCCTGCCGCACGGAATCAGGGCCGCGCTTGACGGGCAACAAGTAGACCTCGCCGTCGTCGGGATGCCGATAGGCCATCGTGCCCATCTCGCGGCCGAACATCGCCGACGGGCCCACCGTGTACACCGAGATGCCCAGCCGTTGGCAGGCGTTCGTTGCCTCGTCGAGCATCGACACGTCGTCGCCCGACTCATCGGTCCAGATGACGAACATCAACTTGCGGTCACCGCGGGTGCTCAGCACACGGTACTTGTTGGCGGCCATGTTGACCGCGGTGAAGACGTTTTCGACTCCCGTGGCGTCGACCGGCACCTTGTCGCGGATCGCCGCGACGACCTGCTGGCCGTCGTTGGTCGGAGCGACAAGCTCGCGCGTTTGGTTGCCGAAACTCAGTACGGCGCTGCTGAGGGCTTCCGGATGCAGCGAGCCCTCGGCCGTGACTGTGGAGATCTCGGCGTAGACCCGCTCGAGCCGCTCGGCAATCTGTTGGCGGTCATCCTGCAGGCTGATCGATGCGTCCATCAACCAGACCACGAGCACGTCGCTCTGTTCGAGGTTGAGGACGATCTCGTGGGTGATCTGATCGACGGCACCGCTCACGGCCACGATGTCGTTGCCGATCGTGCCCAGTTGCGTACGCACGTCGTCCAGCGCGACGGCCTCGAGCGGTTCGAGGCGGGCAAGGCGAATGTCGGCGCGGGGATCGTCGCTGGGTGGCATCGTGTCGCTCAGTTCCGGCACCTCGTCGGACACGTCCGGCGCGACCGAGAGCGCCGCCGTGCTCCAGACCGAGTCGGCGGGGTTCGCATTCGCCTCGGCCAGGTTGAACTCGGCGTCAAGCCGCTCTTGGGGATCAGCCGTCACCTGCTGGAGTTGCGGCAGCAGGCCGGCAACGTGTTCGGGGAATCGCCACTGGTAGATCAGAAACAGCGCGACGAGGTGGATGCCCACGCTGACGGCCGTGCTCCGCGACGCCCGACGGTCGACGTGGACGCGGTTGCATAGCGCCCGCCACCAGCCGGCGACAAGCAACGCGCCGCGATCGTTGGCGGCGGGTGCAGCGCACACCGCATCGTCGGTCACCGCCGGACTGCGGGAGACGCTTGGCGGCGGCGTGGCGTTTTCGGCGCGTTGTTCGACTCGCTTGTGCACGGTGGCCCACTCTGCGGGGACGTTGCTGGTTGCGATGTGGCTCGGAGGATGCGCGCGGTGGCGCCGCTCGTGGGCGCCCCATCCACCAACCTCCAATGTACCACCCCGACCGGCCATGTCCTACTGAAATGCCCGGTCCGGGCACGGTGTGCCACCACGTCGTTGGGGGCCGTAACTTCGCCCGACCCACGATGTTCCACCTCATGGACGATTGCCGGTGAGCCCTTATAATGCCTGCGTTTGACCGATTACGCATCAACGTACTCTGCTCGGGAAGGAACCGGCCGCCGTGCCTGAGAAATCCAAGGTTGAAAAAGTCGTCATCATCGGAAGCGGACCCGCCGGTTGGACGGCTGCCATCTATACCGCCCGGGCTTCGCTCGAACCGCTTGTGTTCGAGGGGGCGATCACGGAAGAAAACCGGCTGGCCGGCACGCTGCCGCTCGGCCAGTTGGCGCTGACGACCGAGGTGGAGAACTTTCCCGGCTTTCCCGCCGGTGACCTGGAAGCGTACATGGACGACAGCATCGACAAGTCGCGACGCCAGATCATGGCCCCCCACGCCAAAGAGGGTGTCAGTGGGCCCGAACTGATGGAATTGATGCGCCAGCAAGCGTCAAACTTCGGCACGCGGATCATCACCGACGACATCGTCGAGGTCGATTTCGACTCCCATCCGTTTCGCCTCACCGCGTCCAGCGGCGAGGTGACCGAGGCGCTGTGCGTGATTGTCGCCACCGGTGCGCGGGCGAACTACTTGGGACTGCCCAGTGAAGAGGCCTTCAAAAACCGCGGCGTGAGCGCTTGTGCCGTCTGCGACGGGGCCCTGCCGCGCTTCCGAGGCAAACCAGTCGTCGTCGTGGGCGGTGGCGACTCGGCGGTCGAGGAGGCGACATTCCTGACGCACTTCGCCAGCGAAGTCCACCTCGTGCACCGCCGCGACCAGCTTCGTGCCTCGAAGATCATGGCCGAGCGAGCGCTGAAGAGCGAGAAGATCAACATCCACTGGAACAGCGAGCTGGGTGAAGTGCTGGGCAGCGATGCCGACGGCGTCACCGGCGCGCGCTTGAAAAGCACCACCGGCGAACCGGACCGCGAGGTCGAGGCCACCGGCGTGTTCCTCGCCATCGGCCACACGCCGAACACTGCCTTTTTGAACGGCAAGCTCGAGATGACGCCGAAGAAGTATCTCAAGTGGACCGTGCCGTTCCGCACCAACACGAGTGTCGACGGTGTGTTTGCCGCGGGAGACGTAGCCGACGATTACTACCGCCAGGCTGTCACCGCCGCCGGCAGCGGTTGTATGGCCGCCCTCGACGCCGAACGCTGGCTGGCTGCCCGTGATGGGTGATTCAAAGAAGCAATTCACCACAGAGTCACAGAGAACACAGAGAAGAAGACTACAATTCGTGAAAGGAAGAGAGGTTTTCAGTACTTTGGCGAATTAGTGATCAAACGATGACATCACAAATGAGAGTTTCGATCTGCGTTCCGCCACCGCATGAACGACACGTTGCGCAAATCTCATGGGACACTGTTGAATCGATTACCGAGGGTGACGAGAGCACAACCGACATATGGGCTGAGGTGACTTCGGATGGCGACGTTTTGATCTACCCACCCGACGGTGGTGAGCCCCGACGTTTTCCGCTTGGCAGTGTGATGGACGCACTCGTTGAAGGACATCGGCGCTTGTCTGAAATCTACCCCGACCTAGAGAGTTTAAGTGGAGGACAATCATAGGTTGTGCAGACGCGCGGCATAAGAAGGAAGAGGTGTGGACCCGTCGGCCGTCGAACCACGGCTGACCCCATAAACAATTCGCCGGTGGAACTATCCACCTTACAAATCTTCTCAGTGTCCTCTGTGCCCCTTTGGCAAATCCGCTTCGCAAGTCCGAGTAGGGAGACTCTTCATGCCGCAGTTGACGGTTGCCCAGGCTCGTTTGGCCGATTCGGTCGGCGAGAACGTCGAAGTGCGCGGTTGGGTGCGGACGCGGCGCGACTCGAAGGGGGGCTTCAGCTTCCTCGAACTCAACGACGGCAGCTGCTTCGGCAACCTTCAAGTGGTCGTGTCCGGCGAGCTGACCAACTACGAGAGCGACGTCCTGCGCCTGACCGCCGGCTGCAGCATCGCCGTCACTGGCGAACTCAAGGCGTCACCCGCCAAGGGACAAGCGACCGAACTTGCCGCCGACGAGATCAAAGTGCTCGGTTGGGCCGATCCCGAAACGTACCAACTGCAGAAGAAGCGGCACTCGTTCGAGTTCCTCCGCACGATCGCCCACCTGCGGCCGCGGACGAACACGTTCGGCGCCGTGGCCCGCGTGCGGAACCAGATTTGCCGCTCGATCCACGATTTTTTCCAGGAGGAGGGCTTCCTCTACGTCCACACACCGGTGATCACGGCCAGCGACTGCGAAGGCGCCGGCGAGATGTTCCGCGTCACCACGCTCGGTGCCAACGAAAAGCCCGCCGCTGCGGATGCGGCCAACGACTTTTTCGGCCGCCCCGCCTTCTTGACCGTCAGCGGACAGCTCGAAGCCGAGACGTACGCCTGCTCGCTGGGCAAAGTCTACACGTTCGGGCCCACGTTTCGCGCCGAGAACAGCAACACCTCGCGGCACCTCGCCGAGTTCTGGATGGTCGAACCCGAAATGGCGTTCTTCGACCTGGACGACAACATGGCGCTGGCCGAGCGTTTTCTCAAACGCGTCTTCGGCGACGTGCTGCAGCACTGCGACGAGGACATGCGCTTCTTTGCCGAGCGGATCGAGGATTCGGCAATCGACACACTCAAGGGCGTCGTCGACAGCGAGTTTCTGCGGCTGTCGTACACCGAGGCGGTCGAGTTGCTGGCCAAGAGCGGGAAGAAGTTCGAGTTCCCCGTCGGCTGGGGACAGGACCTCCAGGCCGAGCACGAACGTTACCTCACCGAGGAAAAATTCCGCTGCCCGGTGATCCTCCACGATTACCCGGCGACAATCAAACCCTTCTACATGCGGCTGAACGACGACGGCAAGACGGTGCGGGCGATGGACGTGCTCGTGCCACGCGTCGGCGAGATCATCGGTGGCAGCCAGCGCGAGGAACGGCTCGACGTGCTCGCCGAGCGGATGGCGGCGCAAGAACTCGACGCCGACTCGTACTGGTGGTACACGGACCTGCGCCGCTACGGCACGGTGCCGCACGCGGGCTTCGGCCTCGGCCTGGAACGCACCGTCCAGTTCGCCACCGGCATGGCCAACATCCGCGACGTCATCCCCTTCCCCAGAACGCCCGGCCACGCCGAGTTTTGAGCTGTTGGCGGGTGCGCGTCTTCTGAATCACCCATTCTCCTGAGCGGCCGGCGCGACTATTGTCCCGGACCGAATCTGGAACTCAGGTACGCTGCCTTACGCGCACGAACAGACAAGAAGTACATGGCGGAGATCGTGAATCCGACCATTCCCAACACCGCCATCACGCAGGCTGCAGTGAAAATGGCGGATTGGATCGGGTCGGCGCCGGTCACCAGCACGGCCTCTTCCGGAGCATTCGGGTTGTAGTAAACACGGACCGAGTCTCCTGGATCGAAAGGAACGTCTTGCGTGGCGTTGAATTGACCGTGGTGTCGTGGCTTGGAACGGAAGTCCATGATGTCCGCCGAGTAGTGTGTGCCGTTGACGGTGTATTGATAGACGGCTCGGCCATGGTATTTCGCGATGCCGTTCCCGTCGGGTTCGTGTCTGGCAATGACTGCCGTGACCACCCCGTCGACGGCGGGCCAGTACCTGCTTTGTCGTGCCGTCCGCATCGACGAAAATGACGTAGCGAAAATACTGATCCCGGCTCCTGCCATGAAAAGCGAATAGAAGAGCACGTGTAGGCCATAGCGTCCCAGCCACGATCGTTTTTCGCATGCGTCAAAATACTCCTCCGAATCTCTCCTCAACCTCCGGAAGAATCTGTTGACACCTTCCTCGGTTTCGAGGTCAATCGGCGCGTTGTCGTCTTCCTCGATTTCGAAACCGCAAGCGGCCACTAGCATTGCCACCAGCGCCGCTGCGCTGGCAAACATGGCCACCATGCCGAGAATAGCGCCACCCCGCGAGTTGCTGACCGCGAAGCCGATCATGGTGGCGATGAAGGCGGCAAACGGGACGGCAACGAGCAAGGGGCGCCGATAGGCCGGCGCTCCGACCAGCGCGGCAAGAACACCGCCCCACGTCGCCGTAGCCAGCGTTAACAACACGCCCTGTACCATCGGCGAATCCTTGGCTCCGTCAAAGGGCAGCACAAGACCTCGCCCAACTGAACCAATTGACAGCACGTCGTGCGTGGCAAGTGCCCCCCCTGCAACAAGTCCCACGACAAGTCCGCTGGCCACGAGCCAACCGCGCCGCCGGGTAACATCCGTCGCCATGATCCATTGCATCAAGGCGTCCGAAAGATTGGGCGTAGCATCCGCCGGTGCTTCTCCCTCGTCGACCCAGTCGTATGTGACGCTAGCGTGCGGGAGATTCTTCGCGGCGATCAAGGCCGCCGTCAGTTTCAGCACCCTACGGGGCGACGTGCCTGGGATTGCCAGCATCGCAGCAACGAAGGCCCCCAGCATTGCGACGGAGATCCCCACTCGCGGTGCCAGGAGAATTGCCAGCAACACGCCCGGCAGCGCCCCGAGCACAGCATAGCCAAGGCACTTGAGAAGGAGCCGCCCATAAACCATCTGCTGCCACCCTTTGGCTGATCGCGTCGCCGCCTCATGGCGCAGGCGAGCAAGTATGCATGCGTACCAATTCTACGGTGCCGCGCGACGCCTCGCAAACAACATGCGGCCCGGTTGATTGGCATTCGCCCCGCTCGGTGTTGGTGCCGCCACCACTCGGTTTCTGGTGCCAAGAACCGTAGCGGTCGAGCAGTCCGGGGGGCCACCGCTGCTAGCACGCATTCGGCTTGACCCGTTTTCCCGGGTGTCGCTATCCTTTCGCCGCTCCTCGAACTACCGATTCGGCGGTCGTGCGCGCCGCGGGTTCATCACCCGAGCGGTTGACGCTTCCGCAGCGGCTGGCATGGACGCCTGAGCCGACCGATCGAACGTGACCACTGACGGATCTTTTAGGCCCGCGAATGGATTCGATCTGGCTGCCAATTTATCTGACGTTTTTCGTCGCGGCCGTTGTGCAGACGGTTGTGATGACGCTGCAGGCGTACGAAAACCGCCGCTTTGCGCGCAGCCGGCTGCGCAAGCCAGCCGTGCCCTCGGTCGAATTTCCCCGGGTCGCCCTGTTTGTCCCCTGCAAAGGCGTTGACCTGGGACTCGAAGCTAACCTGCGGCCGCTGCTCGAGCAGGACTACGCGGACTACGAAGTCATCTTCATCATCGAGTCGGCAGACGATCCGGCTTGCGCCGTGATCGAGCGACTCATCGACGAATACACGCGGAGCGCGCGCAGCGTTGCCGCGAAAATCGTCATCGCGGGGTTGGCCGAAAACTGCGGACAGAAGGTGCACAACCTGCAGGTGGCGACACGCGGCGTCAGCGAGGACGTCGACGTCTTCGCCTTTGTCGACTCCGACGCGCGGCCGGGGCGGCGCTGGTTGGCAACGCTCGTTGCACGGCTGGACGGCGAGGTGTCGGCCGCCACGACTGGCTATCGTT
>JAGQPT010000320.1 GCA_020426575.1 Planctomycetales bacterium | reverse complement strand
CTCACCCTGATTCGTTGAAGAAGCCGTGGTAGCGGCCCATGTAGTACGGCAGCAGGAAGACGGTGCCGGAAGCGAGGCCTCGGCCGTCACCGCCGTAGTCGAGGTCCCAGGGGTCGGTGTTCCAGTGGTTGAAGTGGCGTTCGGAGACGGGCAGCACCTTGCCGTCGACGCGGTAGCCGCGACCCGTGCCGCGGTTGGGGCCGAACGTGAAGATGCCGTTGGCATAGGGCAGCCGCACGAGGTCGAGACGATGACTGTTTTGATGGCCCCAGTTGAATCGGTCCAGCGGGAAGTCACGTAAGACGTCGATCGACGTCTCCAACCAATCACCGTGCGGCGAGCGGCTGTGAGCGCGGTATTGATCACGGGTCATCTGCCCCAGGCCCGCGGCGGCATAGGCAAAATTGAAGAAGGGATTGCACTCCGGCTCTTCGACCAGCCAGTAGGCGTAGAAGGCCGTAAGAAACTGTTTTCGCAGCGCCTCGTCGTTCGTGTAGCGAATCAGATTGTAGAAGCTCATGAAGGCCATCTCATCGTCCGACTGGTTGCCCGAGCCGATGCCGCGCTGCAGCTTCGGCACCATTGCGTTGGTGTGGTAGGCGTGGTCGCGCATCAGCGTCTCGGCCACTTCGTCGTACCGCTCATCTCCGGTCACGTGTCGGGCCGTTGCCAGATACGACAACATGCTCAGCGAATTCAGACCACGCTCGGCAATCCAGTGCACGTCATAGTTGAGCACCGACGGCCGATAGTTCGACCAACGCGTGGGCTGGCCGTCGTGATCCATCAGCACGAAGTCGTGTTCGATGATGTGGTCCGTGAGATCGCGGACGACCTCGCGAACACGTTCTTTTTCCTCGTCGGTCTCGGCCACGAGGTCATAGTACAGGCCGTAGAAAAAATAATGTCCGTCGAGTTCGTCGCTGCTCGTATCGCTTTTCCAGTACCATTTGCCATCGGCGCTCTTGGGCCAGCGTGGCTCGTAGGCTTTCCAAAGCACGTCACCCGTTGCCTGCTCGCGTTGGTCTTGTTCGAGTCGGCCCTCGTTGGGGTCGCGGCCGTCGGTAGGCAGGATCGTGCGGGCCACGTATCCCTTCGGCGGGCTGTGCTGGCCTCCCTGTGTGACCTTCTGCAGAAAACGCAGTGCCTCGAAGGCGTCGCTGGCGCGTTGCCGCGACGTCTCGCGGCAGGTCACGGCGTAGGCGTAGCATTGGCTCGCGCCGTACATGGCTGTCCAAAGGCCGTCGTTGTCACTGTCATGATGATGCACAACGCTCACGTCGCCCGGCGTTTCGACGCTCACCTCGGCGGTGTAGCCGTAGGGCGTGCGCTTGATGTGCTCGTCGATGATCGCTTCGTAGTAGGCTGCCTTTTCAAGCAAGCTCATCGACTCACGCGCGATGCAACCGACACCGCCGGCCGTGGCGAACCAAGCCGTGCCGTCGCCGTCGACCACGACCGCTCGCACTTCGTCGTTGGGCAACCAACGCAAACCTTGCCGATACGACCAGCGGCCGTCATGAAAGCGCACGGCACCTCGGGTCGTTCCGAACCAGACGCTGCCGTCGCTGCCCGCGGCGGCACAAGTAAAGTCGTTGTACGGCAGCCCGTCGCTGCCGGTGTAGAACGTCCAGCGGTCGGCATCGCGACACGCCACCCCGGCCAGGCTTGCCACCCAGAGCCGACCGTCCATGTCATAGGCGACGCCGCGAACATCCTCTTCGGCCCACAGGCGCCCGAGTCCGTCGGCAACGCGAAGTCGTTGCCAACCTTCGTCGCCGCTTCGCTCGAACACGCCGACGCTGGTGGCGGTGGCCAGCTTGCCGTCAGGCCCAGCGGCAATCGGTGCGACGTCCGCGCCCTCGGGCAGT
>JAGQPT010000319.1 GCA_020426575.1 Planctomycetales bacterium | reverse complement strand
GTCGGTCGAATTGAGCGTGGCCAACACGTGCCGTTTTTCCATTTCCGAGAGCGAAACGGGCGCGAAGTCTTCGCCTTGTTCGGCATAGTCGTCGGTGTCACTGGCCGTGGGCAGGTTCGAGAGCATCAGGTCGTTCTGCTCGATGTACTCGCCCCGCGCCAGCACAACGGCCCGCTCGACCACATTTTTCAGTTCACGCACGTTGCCCGGCCAATGGTACTTGAGCATCTGCTCGACGGCTTCGGGTGAGTAGCCGTGAATCTTTCGTCCCGTCTCGGCGGTGAAACGGCGGCGAAAGTACTCCATCAATTCCTTGATGTCCTCGGGGCGTTTGCGCAGTGGCGGCACGTAGATTTCGAGCACGCGGAGCCGAAAATAGAGGTCGCGGCGAAACGTGCCGTCTTCGACCGCTTTTTCCAAGTCGCGGTTCGTGGCGGCGATGACGCGAACGTCGACTTTGATCGGCTTGGTGCCGCCCACGCGTTCGAATGGATGCCCTTCGAGCGCTCGCAGCAGTTTGGCCTGTGTGTGCTGCGACATTTCGCCGATTTCGTCGAGCATCAGCGTGCCCTGATGGGCGGCCTCGAACTTGCCGATCTTTCGGTCCGTGGCGCCAGTGAAAGCGCCCCGTTCGTGCCCGAACAATTCGCTTTCCAGCAGCGTGTCGGACAGCGCTGCACAGTTCAAACAGACGAAGGCGCCCTTGCGGCGCTGGCTATTGAAATGGACGGCCCGCGCCACGAGCTCCTTACCGACGCCGCTCTCGCCGCGAATCAACACCGTCGCCTTGCTACCGGCGGCTTTGGCCACCTGTTCGGTGATTCGTGCCAGCGCCGTGCTGCGTCCCACCATTTCGCTTTCGACGCCGAGTTGCTCGCGGAGCATTTGCACTTCGTTGTGGGACTGTAGCAAATTGTCCGTTAACTCCTGACGCCGCGTGAGATTTTGCACCGCCAGGGCAAGCACTTCGGCCACGGCAAGCGTAAACTCCAAATCGTCGGGGTCGAGCGCCAGGTCCGAGTTCGTCGAATAGAGGTGGATCAGTCCAAAGCAACGTTTCGCGCCCCGGATCGGTGCGCAGATGACGCTGGTAGCGTGGATTTCGCCTTTGCTGTCGCGGCTCTGCAGCGCACTGTCTCCCAGTACGTTCCGGGCCAACACGGCTTCGCCTTCGCGCATCACAGTGGCGGCCAGGAACGGCGAAACGCGGTGATACGAATGGTTGTCTGCCGCGCCTTGCGCCACCAAACGCAGGTCGTCGCCGGTCGCCTCGGCCGGTGCGTTGCGAGGCAAGAGGAGGATTGCTCCGGTGTCAGCCTGTGTACCTTCGAAGAGACCGTCGAGTGCGAGTTTCGTCAGTGTGGCGATGTCAGCGGCCTTGGAGATTTCAAACGCCAGCCGACAGAGCCGCCCCGCCGCCCTGCCGCTCTTGCTGAGGCCGTCTTCGACGATGTCGGAGCGTCGCAGCAAGCGCGACTCACCGCGACGGTGGGTGATGGTCGTTGGCTCGTGGGCAGTGAGCACATTTGAGTCGCCGGTGCTGGGGCCATTGTTGTTGGCGTCGGGCGGAGCCGCGGCACCGTCGATGGCCGAGACCGACGATTCACGGAAGGCCTGCGAGAGTTCGTTCACGTAGGCCAACTGCGACTTGCCGATGCGAATGATTTCACCGGGAGTGAGCACATAGTCGCCGTTGATAAGTCGGCCACCGACGGCCGTACCGTTTCGGCTGTCGAGATCACGCAGCGTCCAGTTGCTACCGGCCATGAAGACTTCGGCGTGGCAGCGGCTGCAGCGCTCATCCTGGATGACGACCTGGTTCGTGGGCGCACGACCGATCGTGACCGTCTGTTCGGGGACGAGCCGAAAGACGTCGGTCCATTTCGTGCCTTCGCGGATGACCAGGTATGATGCCATAGTGGTGGCGGAACCCGTGAGACGACAGCAGTGAGCCGGTGGGCGAGCGACGCCCCGTTAATGTTTAGTGTAATGTGCCACGGGCGAACGCCGATGGCGCTTCTCGACGACGAAGGCGTCAAATGCACGAGACAGGAGCAG
>JAGQPT010000027.1 GCA_020426575.1 Planctomycetales bacterium | reverse complement strand
CGCCTCGTCGACGAAGCGGACGAGGTTTATCACCTGGCGGCGGCGGTCGGGGTCCGCCGCGTCGCCGACGACCCCATCCTCACGATCGAGACCAACATCAATCCCACGGAAAACGTACTGGCCGCCGCACGACGGGCCGTCGACGAGGGCAGGGGGGTGAAGGTCTACGTCGCCAGCACCAGCGAAGTTTACGGCAAGAACCCCAAGGCCTCCTGGTGCGAGGACGACGATCTCGTCTTCGGCCCCACCGCGCGGCCCCGCTGGTCGTATGGCGTCACCAAGGCCATCGACGAGTTTCTCGCCCTGGCCCATCATCGCCGCCACGGTGTGCCGGTCGTCGTCGGCCGCTTCTTCAACATCGTCGGACCGCGGCAGACCGGCCAGTACGGCATGGTCGTGCCGCGCTTTGTCGACGCGGCGCTGGCCGGCGGGCCGTTGACGGTCTACGACGACGGCGGCCAGACACGCTGCTTCGCCCACGTCGCCGACGCCATCGCCGCCGTCCTGGAACTGATGGCCACACCCGCGGCCGTCGGCCAGGTCTTCAACATCGGCAGCGACACGCCAGTGACGATCCTGGGGCTCGCCCAGCGCGTCGTGGAACTGGTGAACCCCGACGCCGCCATCGAGTTTCAATCATACGCCGAGGCGTATGACGAGAACTTCGAGGACATCCGCAACCGCGTCCCCGACCTGACGAAGATCGCGGGCACCATCTCAGCCCGCCCCCGTTACGACCTCGACGCCATCATCCGCGACGTGGCGGCCTCAAAGCGCGTGTGACCCCGCCCGCGGTGCATGTGAGGATTCGCCACAAAGCCGCAGAGTGGGGAGGCGCAGGGGCGAATGGCAGGACGCAATCGACGCGATTGCTATACTGTTCACATTGACGTCTACGTAACCGATTCCCTTGTTGGCCCGGTTTCCCGATTGAACGGGGTAGGTATGTTCGACGCCCTCGAACTCGACCGACAGCCTCCCAGCGAGGAGCTTCGTCACTTCACCAATCGCGAGAGCGAGCAGGCTGTCTTTCGCCGTATTTTGGAGGTTGCAGCCAACGACACGCTCCCCGTACTGATGTTCTACGGAATTGGAGGTACGGGAAAGAGCTGGTTGTTGAGGCGATTTCGGCACACGGCTGAGTCGCTCAAGCTGCCGGTTGCACACCTCGACCTGGACAATCGTAGCGGTGCCGGCATCGGTCGGCGCGACACGGCCGGCATACTCGCGGAAATTCGCGGCCAACTCGGACCGTCGCTTCGTTGTCCTCGCTTAGATCTGGCTTACGCCTGGCTACGGGCCAAGCTAAGGGACGCCGAAGACCCAGCATTTCGTGGAGGCACGGCACTTGGTGTGGCTGCGGAATTTGTTGCGGAGCTTGGCAAGGTGGCCACCAGTGACGTTCCAGGTGGCAACTTGATCGGCTGGGTTGCGAAAAAGGTCACAGCGCCACGCTTCAAAAAGTTGAAGACCTCCGGCCTCGCGGACTGGTTAGCCTCGAAAAACGGTGAGGCAGACTTTTTGCGGTTGAAGGTACGGACCGCGGACGAACTCCGTGAAGAGCTACCAAAGCGTTTGTTACTCGATCTCCGAGATTCCCTGCCGCAGCGAGGGGATTTTCGTTGTCGAGGCGTGCTGCTGCTTGACGCGATGGAGAGTTTGATCCGCACGACGTCAGCCAGTCATGCACAGTACGAAGCGCAAAAGTGGGTACGTGAGCTTTACCACCCTGACTCTCCCCTGCTCGTCGTGATCGCTGGACGCGACCGGTTGAATTGGGCACAGATGCCTAACTCAGCGTTTGCTGCCCCCGAGCACCTCGAACAACACTTGATTGGTGGACTCGCCCAACCGGACGCCGAGCAATTTCTAGTCAACTGTGGCATAACCAATTCCGAACTCCAACGGGCTATTCTGGGCGT
>JAGQPT010000026.1 GCA_020426575.1 Planctomycetales bacterium | reverse complement strand
GTGCAATCCCACAGCGGAGCCACCGCCCGGCTTATCGCCAAACGCCGCCCGAATGTACCGATCATCGCCGTGACCAACGCGGTGGAAACCTGTCGCCAATTGCGGCTCGTCCACGGCGTTACTCCCATCCTGCTGGCCGAAGAACTGTCGGCCGCCGAGTTGATTTCGCGGATCGACGGCCTGCTCACGCGGCGTCACCTGGCCCGGGCGGACGATATCGTCTGCTTCGTCGGCGGCCTGGCCGGCCACGACGACCGGCTCGACACGATGCACATCCGCCATCTCTGCCAATAAGGCACACCGCGAGCGTGCCTCCCCCACCGTCGCCGCGACAAAGTATTTCTCGCGGTTTTTGGCCCGCTGCTGCCGCGTTGCCACCGTACCGGGTGCCCGATCGGCTGTTTCCGCCCTGCCGATGTCGCGCAGCGGACAAATTCTCTGCAGTCTCAAAATGAGAATGCGTTCTCGATTTGAAACGCCACGTCGACCGTTGACAGCAGCAATCACAGCTTGCCCACGACCACCATAATGAACGCAACCAACTACATTCAAATGACTTACAACACGACACCCACAATCGCACGATAAGTTTCGGTGAGCGGCATGGGGGTTGCGTTAAAGCAATTCAGACCAAGCGGATTTGGTCATCCGGCGGATGCCGTCATCCCCTGACTCGCAAGACTCGCGACGACTGATGACATCCACTCGTTACCGGTTCATAGCAGCAATCGCGGCAAGGAAAGAACGACGAGGTAAACAACCATGCTCGTATTAAGTCGGAAGATCGGTCAGTCCATCGTCATCGACGGCAATGTCACGATCACGGTCAATCGCATCGGCGGCAAGCGGATCACCTTGGGTATCGAAGCCCCCAACGACGTCCGCGTCGTCCGCGGCGAGTTGCGTCCCTTTGGCGAAAACGCCAGCGGCCAAAGCGACGCTTCCCCGCGTCGCATGACCACGATCGAATGCGACATCGAGGACGACGACGCCACCCAGTTTGTCATTCGTGCGGCACAACTACCGCACTCGCATTTGACGCCCGGCTTCGGCACCGCCTGATCCGGAGTCCCCCGTGGGCGCGCCGTTGCGCTACCCAGCAATCGTCATCATCCTATCCATCCTGACGTCGACTTTTCATACCGCAGAGTAGACGCCACCGCTTCACCCCACGGGTCCTTCGCGCGGCGTCCGACGTGTGCCAACCCACCGTCGGGCGCCGCCGAATTTTTCCCAGACGCGTACTGCGGCGCACGTCACACGCGGCAAGTGCCCCACGCCGACCGCCCCTCCCGCTGTACTGCTATCGTTCAGACGTACAGCCGTCCTACGGTTTCCGCGACACAGGCCGGCTTCGCTTCTCCGTCGATCTCGAACGTCTGCTGGAACGTCGCCTGCACCCCGCCATCAAACTCTTTGACCTCGAGCAGTTCGATCGACAACCGCACGCGCGAGTCCACCTTCACGGCGTTGGGAAACCGCACGCGATTGACCCCGTAGTTGATCGCCATTCGCAGGCCGTCGATCGTGAAGACCTGCCGCGCCAGTGCCGGCCCCAGCGAGAGCGTGAGATAACCGTGCGCGATCGTCGTGCCGTAGGGAGAGTGCTGCTGAGCGTACGGCGCGTCACAGTGGATCGCCTGGTCGTCGCCCGTCGCCTCGGCAAAGGCGTCAATGCGGTGCTGTGTGACTTCGTACCATTCGCTCACGCCCAGTGTCGTGCCGACGAGTGTCTTGAACTCGTCGATCCCTGCGATCACTCGCTTTGCCATGACCAATCGTTCCTCATCGGGGACGAACTGACAGGACGCCCGCGAATGAGCCCCGACCGTGGTACACACTTCGCAGGTTCGCACCAAACCAAATTATAGTAAGCGGCGGAAAAACGCGGC
>JAGQPT010000318.1 GCA_020426575.1 Planctomycetales bacterium | reverse complement strand
TTTGTCGGTGACCTGTGTGTCCGAAAGCTGTACGTCCTCGAGCGGCACGACGCTGGCCAAAAGTCCGGCGGCCTCGTCGTCCAGTGTCGAACCCGCCAGATTGATCGACTCGAGCTGCCGCAGCTCGACCAACATCTCCAACAGGGGCGTCAACGGATCGCTGCAGCCCTGCAGTCGAATCTGCCGCAACGCGAAATGACTCGCCGGCAAGGCGGCAACGTCGCCCTGGTCGCGGAATGCTTCACCGTCGTCGGTGACCAGCGATACCGTGCCGCCGTGTTCGATCACCCAGGCGGCGATGCTACGGTCGTCGATCGGGTTCCACGTGACATCACAACCCGCCAGCTTGTCGCTTAGCGCCGTAACGTCGCTGGCGTCAAAGGGAATGCCGCCCAGGTTCAGCGTTTTCAGGCTCGCCAATCCGTCGAGGCTCCCCAGGCCGTCGCCGGTTACCGACGTGCCGGCCAGATTTAGCGACTCAATTGATGTGAGCGGCTCAAGCGCGGCCAACTCACCGTCGCCGACCGTCGTCAGTCCGCTCAGGTCGACGGCCTTGAGCAAAAACTCGTCGCCGGTGAGGTCGGCAAGCCGGGTCACATCGCTGACGGCGCCGTCGTCGATCGCCTGCACCTTCACCTTGCCGCCGAGTTGCAGCATCTGGCGGGCCGCGATGCGATCGTGATCGGGCGCGTCCCAGGCGACGTCGCCCAGGCCCGGCCGAGCTGCCCGCAGCGCCAACACACCTTCACCGGTCACCTTTGTCCCGTTCAGCGCTATGCTTCGCAGGGCGGCAAGTTCTTCGAGCGGCTTCAGACCGGCGTCGGTCACGGACGTATCTGAAAGATACAAATCCCGCAGCGACGCGATCGCCGCTACTGCCGTCATCCCCGAGTCTGTCACGCCGGTCCCACGCAGGTTGAGCCACTCCAGACGCTTGGCTTGAGCCAACGCTTCCAGGGCCGCGTCGTTGACCGACGTCGCCCCCAGGTCGAGCCGTCTCAGCGCGGGCATCCCGGCGATCTGGCCGACAACGTCGTTGTCGACGTCCGTCTCCGCCAGCGAAACCGTTTCGACCGAACGCGATTCGCCGAGCAAGTCCCAGTCGGCCCCCCGCATCGTCTGACGAGCGAGACTGACGCCACGCACAGTGTAGTCACCCTCAGGAAGATCTTCCGGGTTGGCCACGTCGTTAAGTCGCGTGCCGTCGGCGGTTTGCAGAATGAGCGTGCCACCGTAGGTGTGCACCCAATTGGCCAATCGCTCGGCCGGTGACGGCTCAGCCGGTGCGGGCACGACTGGTACCACCGGCGTCTCGCGTGTCGCGGTTTCCGCCACCGGCGCACCGTCTGAATCTGGCGGCGGTGAAGCTACCGCATCGCCACCATCGGCCACCGTGTCGGCACCGGCCGCAACGGCAGCGCCGGGAGCGGCATTGGCGAGCGCCAACGGAGCATCCGCCTCCGGATCACTGTCGCCGGCACGACGCCCCAGAGCGGCAAAAGCACCAACCGCCAGCAGAGTCAAAACAACAGCTGTGCCAACGAGCAAACCGACCCGACTTTTCACACGTGCCGGCACCGTGTCGGGATTGGAGCGGTCGGACAACGTCGCCCCCGCCATTGTGCCCGACGCCAACGTCGGCACATCGGCAGCGCTGCGCGATCCCGAAGGGATGTCGATCTGCGTCATCGCGCCGCCGACCTCTTCGAGGCAGGCGGTCAACTGGGCGATCACCGCTTCCATCGTTTGCTGACGATCTTCCGGCCGCTTGGCCAGCATCGTCTGAAATACGTTGTCGAGCGACTTCGGCGCGTCGCTGCGGAGTTCGCACAACGACGGCACCTGCCCCGACTGGTGCCAGAGCAGTTTTTTCGTCATCGCGCCTGGCGGCGAGAGCACGTTACCCGTCAGCAGGAAATGCAACGTACAGCCAAGGCTGTAAATGTCGGCGCGGTGGTCGGCCCGTTTGGCGTCGAGCGCCTGTTCCGGCGCCATGTAGTCGACCGTCCCCATCACCCGACCCGATTGCGTGAGGTCGTCCCCCTCGGCGTCCGAGTCGTCGGGCGCCCGCATCCGGGCAAGTCCCATGTCGAGAATCTTCACGATGCCGTCGGGGTCGATCAACAGGTTCGACGGCTTGATGTCGCGGTGCACGATGCCGCGCTCGTGGGCATGGAGCAAACCTCGAGCAGTCTGCAAGCACAGGTCGATCGCGCGATCTACGGCGAGCGGGCCGACGCGCCGCACCAACTGCGTGAAATTCTCGCCTTCGACGTACTCCATCACGAGGAAGTGCACGCCGTCGGACTCGTCGGCGTCGTAAGCCGCCACGATATTCGGGTGCGTGAGTTTCGCCGCCGCCTCGACTTCGCGGTGGAACCGCTGGATCGCCACCTCAGACTTCATCGTCTCCGCCGGCAGAACCTTCAGCGCCACTACGCGCTTCATCCGACGGTGCTGGGCGCGGAACACGACGCCCATCCCCCCGGCACCGAGCTCGTCGAGCACAACGTAGTTGCCATAGCTGAGCCCCGTTGTGTTGCCGTGGCAAAGCTGCGCCGCCTGAAACCTCGTGAGCCGTTTGCGGCGCACAAGTTCGTTGACCAGCGAGGTCGTGTTGCGACTCGTGTCGTTCGGGGGCAAACTGTCGCAGACGGCCTGGAATTCGTCGGACGTCATCAGGCCGCTGCTGGAGAGGTTCTGGGCAAAGGCCTCCAACGGCATGTCGCTCACAAACGGCGACGACGCGTCGAGTGTTGGATCGTCGCTCGTCTGGGGCACGCCTCGAATCGAGTCGGACTTCGTGGCCGCGCCGGCGTCGGCGCGATTCTCCACCGCGATCGTTGGCTCATCGGCACTGCTCCCCGGCGCTACCGCCGGCGCATCACCGACGGTCGCCGAGGCTCGCTCGGAAGTGACGACCGTGGGCTGCTCGC
>JAGQPT010000317.1 GCA_020426575.1 Planctomycetales bacterium | reverse complement strand
CGAGGACCGCACCTTCATCTGCTCGCTGAGTAAGGGGGACGCGGGCCCGACGAACAATTGGATGGCGCCGCGCGAGATGAAGGCGATCCTCTCGCCCAAGTTTGCCGGCTGCATGAAGGGACGAACGCTCTACGTGATTCCCTTTAGCATGGGCCCGATCGGTTCGCCAATCTCGCACATCGGCGTGCAGATCACGGACTCGCCCTACGTGGTGACGAACATGCGCATCATGACGCGCATGGGAACGGCTGTGCTGGAAGCGCTCGGCGACGGCGAATTCATCAAGTGTCTGCACTCGGTGGGAATGCCGCTGGAGGACGGCCAGGAAGACGTCGCCTGGCCCTGCAGCCCCGATGCGAAAGACAAGTACATCGTCCACTTTCCCGAGGAGCGGGAGATCTGGAGTTACGGCTCCGGTTACGGCGGCAACGCCCTGTTGGGCAAGAAGTGTTTCGCGCTGCGGATCGCCTCGGTGCTGGCCCGCGAAGAAGGCTGGCTCGCCGAGCATATGCTGATCACCGGCGTCAAGAACCCTGAGGGCGAGAAGACCTACGTCGCGGCGGCCTTCCCGAGTGCCTGCGGCAAGACCAACTTCGCCATGATGATTCCTCCCAAAGAGTTTCAGGACGAAGGCTGGGAGGTCACCTGCGTCGGCGACGACATCGCCTGGATCAAGCCGGGCGAGGATGGCAAGATCTACGCCATTAACCCTGAGGCAGGGTTCTTCGGCGTGGCGCCGGGCACGAACGAAAAGACTAACCCGAACGCAATGGCGTCGATCCGCGAGAACACGATCTTCACGAACGTGGCACTCACCGATGACGGCGACGTGTGGTGGGAAGGGATGACCGACGAGCCGCCGGCCCATGCCATCGACTGGCACGGGAATGACTGGACCCCCGACAGCGACCAGAAGGCGGCGCATCCGAACGCTCGGTTCACGGCGCCGCTCGCGCAGTGCCCTAGCGCCGACCCGGCGTATGACGATCCCAATGGTGTGCCGATCTCGGCATTCATCTTCGGCGGTCGCCGCAGCACGGTCGTGCCGTTGGTGTACCAGGCGTTCAATTGGGCGTTCGGCGTCTACACGGCCGCGACGATGGGCTCGGAAATGACGGCGGCCGCCTTTGGCAAGCTGGGCCAGGTGCGGCGTGATCCGTTGGCGATGCTGCCATTCATCGGCTATCACATGGGGGACTACCTGGGCCACTGGCTCGACTTTGGTCGACAACTGCCCAACCCACCCCGCATCTTCTGCGTCAACTGGTTCCGCCGCGACGCCGACGGCAATTTCCTCTGGCCCGGTTTCGGCGACAACATGCGGATCCTCAAGTGGGTCGTCGGCCGCTCCAAAGGAAAGGCCGCCAGTATCGAAAGCCCGCTCGGCTGGATGCCCCGCTACGGCGACATCGACTGGCGTGGCCTGGATTTCACCAAAGAACAGTTCGATCAGCTCATGAGCACCGACCGGGCCGAGTGGCTGCAGGAACTCGCCTCGCACGACGAGTTGTTCTTCAAGATGTACGACCGGCTGCCCAAGGAACTGACGTTCATTCGGGAACTGCTCGTGTCGGGATTCTGGCGGTCCCCTGAGCATTGGGACATGCAGTTCGGTCACAGCGAACTGCCGCCCGCGGAGTGATGACGGCGCGGTGACGACGGCGCAACGCTAGCGGCGCGGACGGGCTTGTCGCCAGTTCCACCCTACGCCGGAGCGCCTGAACATACGATCGGCCGAGACGGTGCGAGCCTGAGCGTGAGACTCGGGCTCGTACCGGTCGGCGTTTGTGCCGTGTTGAGGCTATTTGTACGGCATGAGGATTTCTTGCTGCTCGATGCCGGCCAGCGAGGCGAATTGGCCGTCGGCGATGGCCGCCCCGAGCGCGGTCACCTGCTTGTAGTAGCGGTCTGAGCGTCGCGCGCCGGTGAGCTGTTGCGTGATTTCCTGGCAAGCGATGTCGGCCGCCTCACGGACAATTTCACTTTCGCTCCGCGCGCCGTACAGTGCCGTGCAGAGGATCGTCGTGGCGTCTTGCACGCGACGCGAGAGTTCCGACATGCGGCACTGACGGTCGGCCAGCGCGAGTTGGAACTTCTGCATCGTGCCGCTGATCTCGCCCGATGCGCGCTGGAGAAAATCGGCGGCGTACTCGGCGTGTCGGCGCAGGTTGGCAGGCATCGGCGGCAGCGTGTACTTTGGCGAATGCAGCTTCTGCCGCAGCAGCCACTTGGCGTAGGCCTTGCCCGGTCCCGCCAACGCCATCAGGTGCGACGGGTTGAGCAGGTTCGGCTTCTTGATGCCGGCTTGTTGCAAAGCGCGGCCGATTGGCTCGAAGAACTCCATGCCGTGTGCCTTGACCAATGACTTGAAGAAGCCCATCGCCAACATCTCGCCCTCGCCTTCGTAGATGCAGGGGGCGAGGAACTCGTGCACGTGGTCGCCGAACAGGTGGCCGACGAGGAACGAACGGCCGCCGTGCGTCTTCATGAAGTATTCGATGGCGACATGTTTCTGTGCTTCACTGCCGAAGATCTTGGCGATGATGCATTCCATCTCGCCGCGGAACCCCGCATCGAGCAATGTCGAACACCAGGCAACCAGTGCGTCGTTGGCCACCGCGTAACCTGCTGCCGAGCCGAGCCGGCGCTGGACCAATTCGCGAGTGACAATCGTTTGGCCGTAGGTTTCACGGTACTTGGCCCAGGGGATCATGTTGGCCATCATCACGCGGATCATGCCGGCGGCGTTGGCGCAAAGGGCGACGCGACCCAGGTTGAGCCCGTGGTAAGCGATCGTGAGCCCGTTGCCGTGGCCGGGGTCCAACAGTGCATCGGCCGGCACGCGGAAGTCCTTGAAGATGATGCCGCGGTTGTAGGCGCCGCGGATGGCGTGCAGGCCGTACGACTTGAGCTGGAAGTTTTCGTTCTCGGCGTCAGGCAGGTCGACGACCAGCACGGCCGGCTTGTTCTCGATCAGGCAGACGAGGCCGACGGTGCGTCCGGGCGTGACGTTGGTGATGAAGAGTTTCTCGCCGTTGACGACGTAGTGGTCGCCGTCGAGCACGGCTTCGGTGCGCAGTGCGGTGAGGTCGGAACCGGCGCAGGGCTCGGTGAGCGCGAACGCCGAGAGCCGCTCGCCGCTGGCTAATTTCGGCAGGAAGCGTTGTTTCTGTTCCGGCGAGCCGAACGTCCGCACGGGGTCGACCGCACCGATGCAACCGTGCACCGAGGCCAGTCCGGCGACGGTCGGCTCAAGCAGCGACATCTGGGTGAGGAACGGGGCGAACCTGGCGAACGGGCAGCCGGTGCCTCCGTATTCTTGGTCAACCAACAGGCCCCAGTAGCCCGCTCCGGCGAGGTCCTGCAGCACGTGTTCGGCGATCTTGCCTTCGTCGTTGTAGAGCGTGCCCTCCCGACGGTGGCGGCGCACCGCGTCGAGCGAATCGACCATCACGCGGTCAGCGGCGTCGTTGGCCGGGGCCGCCTTCGACTGGAACAGCTCGACGGGCACCTCCGCTTCCCAAACGGCGCGGTGGATCGGGCTGGCGGACGTCTTGAAGCGGAACAGGGATTCCACGTCGTCGTCGGCTTTGTCGATGGCGCCGGTGCGGCGAGCTTCGTCGTCGCTCTTGCCGCTCATCCGCAGGGCGGTCTCGGCGAACGACTGTTGCTCAGCTTCCGCGTCAATCTGGCCCGTCTGATCGGTGACGACGTCGGGCTGGTCGCTCTTCATCGGCGAGAATCTCCAGAGTCTGCGTGAGGCCCCACACTTGCCACTCGGCGCGCACGCCGAGACAGCTCGACTGCACATTGCCATCTTAATCATAGCTCGCCGGTCCGCCGCGGGAAAACACCCGGAGAATCAGCGGCACCGGACACGTTGAAGGGCTTCCGGGCGCGTTTGCACGACGCCGGGGCGCAAGTACAGCGGATCAGACGCGCTCGAAGATCGTGGCGATGCCCTGACCGACGCCGATGCACATCGTCGCCAGCCCCACCTGGGCGTCGCGGTCGATCATGTTGTGGATGAGCGTCGTGGCGATGCGAGCACCGCTGGCGCCGAGCGGGTGGCCAATCGCGATGGCACCGCCGCGGACATTGACCTTCGCTTCGTCGAGGCCGAGCATCTGCATGCAGGTGAGCGCCTGCGAGGCAAACGCCTCGTTGAGCTCGACCAGGTCGATGTCGTCGAGCTTCATGCCGGCTCGTTCGAGCACCTTGTGCACGGCAGGGACCGGACCGGTTCCCATCACCGCCGGCGGCACTCCGGCGACGGCCGTGGCCACGATCCGCACCTGCGGTTCGAGACCCAAAGCGGCGGCCTTCTCTTCGGACATCAACAGCATCGCCGCCGCGCCGTCATTCAGCGGCGAACTGTTGCCGGCCGTCACCGTGCCCATACCGGGCACAAAGGCCGGCTTAAGCGCGGCCAACCCGTCGGCCGTGCAGTCGGCGCGCACGCATTGGTCCGTTTCCACGAGCACGCGGTTGCCCGATTCGTCGTGTCCCCACACCGGCACGATTTCGGCACCGAATCCGCCGCCGTTTTGCGCCTCGGCGGCGAGCAGATGGCTGCGGAGGGCAAAGGCGTCCTGCTGCTCGCGGGTGATGCCGTTGCTCATCGCCAGGAACTCGGCAGTGTAGCCCATGTGCATCGCCGCCTTGGAGGTGCGCTGGAACAACTTGGGGTTGGGGTCCCAGCCGGTGATCATCGGGTAGTGGTGCATGTGTTCGACGCCGCCGACGATCTGGCAGTCCTCGAAACCGGCCATGGCGGCGTGGGCCGCCTGGTTGAGCGCCTGCAGACTCGACCCGCAGAGTCGGTTCACGGTGGTCCCGCCACTTTCCAGCGGCAGCCCCGCCATCAGGCCGACAATGCGGGCAACGTTCGTGCCTTGCTCGCCGGTCTGTTGGGTGTTGCCGAGCACGACGTCTTCGACGGCACTCGGGTCGACGCCACTGCGCTCGACGAGACCGCGCACGACGGCGACGGCCAGATCGTCGGCCCGCACGTTACGGAAGACGCCTTTGTCCTTGTGGGCGCGCCCGACCGGTGTTCTCACACAATCGACGACAACGGCACGTTTCATGTTTCAGTTCTCCGATGCGGTCTCGTCCGGGCGCTGATGAGCGAGCGCGGGACGTTGGTTCTCGTGGTATCTCGTGTGGATGGTTGACGGCGACGACGTGCCGACCATGTTGCAAAGGGCCGGCCGTCGGGCGGTCAGTCGTAAAACTTGCCGTCGTTGGTGGCCATCTTCTTGAGCAATTCGGTGGGCCGAAATCGCTCGCCGATCGACTCGTACGGCTTGAGCTTCTCCATGATGGTTGCGGCACCGAGGTGATCGGCCCAGAACATCAGACCGCCGCGGAAAGGCGGGAATCCGACGCCGAAGATCAAGCCGAGGTCGATGTCGCGGACGTTGCGGACGATGCCGTCTTCGATCAGCCGCGTTGCCTCGAGCACCATCGGCAGGAAGAGGCGATCGACGATCTGTTCGTCGCTGAAGGCCTGCTGCTTACGGATGAGCGGGTCGACGATCGCGGCCAGCGTGGGATCGTCCTTGCCTTTGCTTTTCTGGCCAGGTGCGTAGGCGAAGAAGCCGGCGCCGCTTTTCTGACCGAAGCGGCCTGCTTCGTACATCGCCGTGATCAGCGGCGACTCAACGACGCGGTCCGGGAAGGCTTCTTTCATGATGCCGCCGGCGTGGTAGGCCGTGTCGAGGCCGACGACGTCGTACAGGGTGATCGGCCCCATCGGCATGCCGAACGACTTGGCCGCCCGATCGATCTGCTTGATCGGCGCGCCCTCGAGGATCAGTTCGAGCGCCTCGTTCATGTAGGGCAACAGCAGGCGGTTGACGACAAAGCCGGGTCCGTCGTTGCAGACGATCGGATACTTGCCGAGCTTCTTCACGTAGGCCACCGCCGTGGCGACCGTCTCGTCGGTGGTTTCGGGGCCACGGATCACCTCGACGAGCATCATCTTCCGCACGGGGTTGAAGAAGTGGATGCCGACGAACTTCTCCGGTCGCGCCAGTCCCTGCGAGAGCCGGGTGATCGGGATCGTCGAAGTGTTCGAGGCCAGGATGGCGTCGTCGCCCAACAGCGGTTCGATCTTGGCGTACAACTGTTTCTTGGCGTCGGGGTTTTCTACGATCGCCTCGATCACGAGGTCGCAGCCGGCTAGGTCGGCAACGTCCGTCGTGCCGTCGATGTGCGGGACGACGTCGAGCGCCTTGTTGATCGAGGGACCCTTGATCGACTTGTCGTAGGAGACCTCTTCGATGACGGCCCGCAGTCCTTTCTGCAGGTACTCTTCGGAAAGGTCGTTCAGGGCGACGTCGTAGCCGCGGCGGGCAGTGGCGGCGGCAATGCCACCGCCCATGATGCCGGCGCCGAAGACGCCGACCGACTTGAGGTCGCGGGGCGTGACGTCCGCGGCTTCGATGCCCGTGTCCTTTTTGTTGCGGTCGATGAGGAAGAAGACGTTGATCAGCGCGCGATTGATCGGCGTGCCGAACAGGTCGGCGATCCCGTTGGCTTCGAGGTCACAGGCCGCGTTGACGTCGAGGTTGGCGCCCTGCAGCATGACGGCCAGCGCGGCGAGCGGCGCCGGGTACTGCCCCTTGGTCTGCTGCTGGATATAGGCCTGCGACGTCACCGCGAGAAAGGCCAACTCCGTGTCGTTCATGCCGAGCGGCGCGGCCCAGCGTTGGCGGTCGACCAGGTAGGACTGCGAGGCCTTTTCGCTGCGGACCAGCGCGACGGCGGCCGGCATCAAGTCGGCGGTGGGCACGGTGTCGGTGGCAAAGCCCAGCGCGGTCGCGGCCTTGCCGTCGACGTTTTCGCCGCCACAGATCAACTCGGCGGCGTTGGAAAGACCGATGATGCGGGGCATGCGGGCCGTGCCACCCCAGCCGGGGTAGATGCCGATCTTCACTTCGGGGAAGCCAATCTGCGACTTGGAGTTGTCGGTCATCAGGCGGCGGTCGCACCACATGGCAAGCTCGGCGCCACCACCTACACAAATACCGTCGATGGCCGCCACGGTCACGAACGGCGTTTGCGAGAGCCGTTGGAACAGCCGGCGACCGGCGCTGCTCATCTCGACGAACACCTCTTTGGGTTCATCCTGGGCGGCGACAAACTCGCGAATGTCGGCCCCGGCAATGAACATGCCGGGTTTGCCCGAGCAGATAATCAAACCCGCCAGGTCGCTCCGCAGTTCGAGGTCGTCGAGGTGGGCCGCCAGTTCTTCCAACACGTGGCGGCTGAGGATGTTCGCCCCCTTGTCGGGCTCATCGAGTGTTAGAACGGCGATGTCGTCTTCGATCATCGACAGCTTAATCGTCGGAGCACTTGCCATCGTCTGCGTCAACCTTTACCTGCTGGGCTGGGATCGTCGTTGGGCCGAGGTTTGCGGGGAACGTTGCCTGGTTTCGGGACATGCGACGAGGCGAATGTCGAATTGTCATCGGTCCGTACCGCCAGCGGCGCTGGTAAACGGTGCGCTCGGCACGTCTCTCCCACGGCGCGTGTGAGCGCGGTCTGAGACGGGATCGGGGGGCCCGACCCCCGCGGACCACCGGCGCGACGATTCCCCTCGGCCGCCGCGACGGACACCATGACGACCGCCGAGCCGTGCGGCCGGCGACTGCCCCCATCATAACAATCTGGCATAAATGAGCGAGACGCCGAGCGAAAATCGCGCCAGCCGGGCGTGGCCGCCGGACTGGCCTTGGGGCACGCGACACCTACAATGTGCGTTCGCGACCCTTCGGGGTCGCAGGCCGATCCTCCCCGAATAGCTATCTTCACCACTTGCCTGTCCCGGTGTCGACGCGAGTTGGCACGACTGTCCCCCGTGCGATGCTGCAATTCCTCTCGAACTGCTGGCGTTTTGCCGTCGCCCCGTCGACGGTCACATGGGCGTGCGCAGTGTTGGCCCTGGCCGTCTGTCTGTGGTGGCTGATCCGCGGCACAGCGCTGGTCAGCAGGATCGGCGTCGACGGCCTGGCCGTGATCGCCGTGTTCGCTACGGCCCATTTTGCCGTGTCGTTCGTCTGCCGAGTCGGCGGCGACGTACTGGGGGCACTCATGGGGCCGCTGAGCATGTTCGTTTCGACGGTGGGGAGCGAAGGGGTGGCGTCGATGCTGCTGGCGGCCGTCGTGGTGATCCGGCCGCTCCCCGGCACGGCACTCTTGAGCATCGCCACGGTGTTCTTGCTCAACGCGCTGTTCAGCGGACAGTTCGGCGTCGTCGGCATCTGGATGGTGCTGATCAGCGTCGGCTGCTTTGAAATCGGCCTGTGGGTGTTCGGTGTCACGCGCCATGCGGCCGCGCCGGCTGGGTCGGCCACTTGTGGAACGGGCACACCGGGTCCAGCCACGTGTCGATTGGCCCCACGTGTGGCGGCGGCCATCGGCCTGGCCAATGCCGCTACGTTGCTGGGGCAGTATTGCATCGTGCAGGAGATGTACCGACTCTTCTTCGCGGACTGGTACGTGGCCGCCGTCGTGCTGATCACGGGGCTCGGCTACGGTGCGGCCGGTGCCGCGCTCGGCACGGCGCTGGGCGCGCGGCTGCGGAGGATCACGCTATGACGGCGCCCCTGCTGAGCGTGCGCGGCGTGACGTATACCTATCCCGACCGCCCTCGGCCCACACTCGACGGCGTCACGTTCGACGTCGCCGCCGGCGGCTGGACGACGCTGGTCGGCGCGACCGGCTCCGGCAAATCGACGCTGCTAAAACTCATCGCCGGGTTGATCGGACCCGATGCGGCGGGACGGCTCGACGGCGAGATCACTGTTGCCGGCGCGCCGATCGCGTCGCTGTCACGCGGCGAAATGGCGGCGCGGGTGGGCTGGGTCGGACAGGCGGCCGACGATCAAATCTGCTCGACCAACGTCGCCGCCGAAATCGCCTTCGGGTTGGAGAACCTCGGCGTGCCTGCCGAGGAAATCGAGCGGCGGATTGCCGACGTGCTCACCGAGTTCGAGCTCGCGTCACTGGCGGATGAGTCAACGCAGCGGCTCTCGGGCGGCGAGAAGCAGCGGCTTGTGTTGGCGGCCGTCATGGTGATGCGGCCCCACCTCTTACTGCTGGACGAGCCACTCGCGCAGCTCGACCCCGCCGCGGCCGCCGAGCTGCTGGAGATGCTCGCCCGACTGCAGCAGGCCGGCACCGCGATCGTCGTCGCCGAACATCGAGTCGACCAGGTTGCCAACCGAGCCGACCAGGTGTATCAGCTTCGCGACGGCAAGCTGGAACGCGTTGCGGCCACGACCGTCGCGGGGCACGAACTCTCCAGCGACGATCAATGCGAAACGAGCGTGCCGGTAAGATTGCCGGCTGAACGTTTCGACATCGACAACACTCAGGCCGGCTCCGACTGGACGCTGCACGCCGAAGGATTGGCGTTCGCGTATCCAGGGGCGGCCCCGGTCTGGCAAGGCGTGTCGTTCACGCTGACTTCGGGCGAGTCGGTCGCCGTGTTGGGGCCGAACGGGTCAGGCAAGAGCACGCTGCTAGGCGTACTGACCGACCTGCACGCAGCGACGCAAGGCGCTGTCACTATGCGCATGGGCGCACACGGCGACGAACTGGCGCGTACCGACGAACTGGTGCGTGGCCTGCTCCTGCAGAATCCCGACCTGATGTTATTTGCGCGTCGCGTCGCCGACGAATTGGCGTTTGGGCCAAGGTGCGCCGGCTGTGACGCGGCCGAGGTGTCGCGACGGGTGGCGGACGTTGCGGGGATGTTTCACGTCGCCGATCTGCTCGACGAAGATCCGCTCGCACTAAGTCAGGGACAACGGCTGCGGGTCGCGCTGGCGGGCATCGTGGCACTCGGGCCGCAGCTATTAGCACTCGATGAACCCACGACGGGACAGGACGCCGAGCAGATCGAGCGGCTGATGACGGTGCTGGCCGATCGCAACGGTTTGCGCCGCGAAGGGCGCTGCCTCGTGTTTTCCACGCACGACGTTCAACTGGCGGGCCGTTTTGCCGATCGGGTGCTCGTGCTGGCCCGCGGGCGG
>JAGQPT010000316.1 GCA_020426575.1 Planctomycetales bacterium | reverse complement strand
TCTTTTTGTGGTAGGGACTGTAGCCGCCTTCACCCGTCCAATGGGCGAAGCCGGCCTTTTTTGCGCCGGCGTTCAGCGCCAAGATGGCGTGGGGGCTGATCGCCCCAAAGCTCATCGACGACACGTTCAGCAGCGAACACGAGTAAGGCGTTGTGCACTGCGGCCCGCCGACCATGACGCGAAAGTGCTCCTTGCTCTTGGGACGCGGGGCGATCGAGTGTGTGCACCACTCATATTCGTCGGAATAGACGTCCAACTCGGTGCCGAAGGGCTTGAGGCCTTCGACGTTCTTTGCCCGCTCGTAGATCAGCGACCGTTGGTCCCGATCGAAGGGCCGGCCGTCGGTGTCGCTCTCGATGAAATACTGGTGAAATTCCGGGCGAATTGCTTCGAGAAGAAACCTCATGTGGGCAAGGATTGGGTAATTGCGCGTGATGCTGTGTCGCACCTGAACGAGGTCGTAAATGCCGAGCAGTGACAACGATCCAGCGACGGCAACGCCGACGAACCACCAGCGACTTGCCACGATGGCCAGTCCCAGGAAGATGCCGGTGAGGATCACCGCGCCGATCAAAGCACTGAATCGCATCGCAGTCAGTTCCTCTTGGTTCAGTTGCCGAGCACTTGCTTGTCGTCGAGGCAAGAGCGTGGTTGGCACCGCGACGTCTCAGCCACTGGTGTCCGTGACGACGTCTTTCGACTTGCGTGTCTGCAAAAAGGCCACGATGGCCGACAGTTCTGCCGTGGTCACATTGCCTGCGAAGGCGGGCATGTTGTAGCCACCGTTGTTGATGCGGATGATGATGTCGTCGGCCGTCAATTCATCGCCGATGTAGGACAACTCGGGGCCGCGGTGACCGCCGTAGCCGTCAATGTGATGGCAGTAGAGGCAGCCCTTGGAATGCGCCAATTTGGCGCCCTCGGCGACCGTTCCCGAGTCGACGCCGACGACGCTTTCCGGCAACGGCGGCACGCCAAAGTCCGGTGACCACGGCTCGCGGTAACCGAAGATCGTCAGCGCCACAAAGGCGGCGGCGCCTGCGATGACGATGCCGACCGCCCAGGGACGGGCGCTCGGCGCGCGGTGACCCCGGTTGGAGATCAGCGGCACGCAGAATAGCACGAGGAAGCCGAGCACCGGCGCGCCGAGGATGACCCAGGTTTCCAGACCGGGGGGTAACATCGAGAGCACGGCAAAGTACCACCAGAAGTACCAGTCCGGCATCGGGTTGGCCTGGATGCTGCTCGGGTCGGGCGGGTGATCCAGTGAGGGCGGCCCCAGGAACACGGCGCACAGCAGGATCACCCCGACGACGACGGTCGAAAAGACCGCATCACGCCAGGCGGCGTCGGGCCAGAAGGGCACTCCCGTCTTTTTCAGCCGCGCTTCGTATTCTTCCCGGTACGTCGCTGGGTCGACGGGCTCATCGCGATTGGGCATTTCTGAGACGCCGTGGCGAAACAGCAGCATCAGGTGCAGCCCGACGCCCGCGAAGATCAGTCCCGGCAGGACAAACACGTGGATGGCGAAGAAGCGGCTCAGCGTCGAGCCGCCGACGGTTTCGCCCCCCATGATGAAGTGGGAAAGCGCCGGGCCGATGATGGGCGTGCGGCCGGCCATTTCGGCGGCCACGGTGACCGACCAGACACCGTTGGCGTCCCAGCGGAGCAATTGACCCGTGAAGGCCATGCCCAACACGACGAACAGTACGACAACACCGCTCATCCAGTTCAATTCGCGAGGGAATTTATAACTCGCGTGGAGAAAGACCTGCACCATGTGCACGACGGCCAGCGTGACCATGGCCGAGGCGCCGTAGTAGTGCATTCCGCGCAAGACGCTCCCCATGAATGCCTGATCGGTGATGAACTTGAGGCTCTCGTACGCCTGGTCGCCTCCCGGCACGTATGCCATCGCCAGACAGATGCCCGTGAGCACCTGGACGATGAACGATGCCAACGTTGCGCTGCCGAACACGTACCACCAGCGGGCATCGCGGGGCACGATGTGTTTCATCAGCGGTAGCACGTAGTCGGAGTAGCCGGATCGATCGTCGATCCACTTCCAGACGTCCAGTAGTCGGTTCATAGGGTCATTCAGGGAGTGGCGAAACTATACCTTCGTTTCGGTGAGGGGCACCGGGCCGGTTTCGATTTCGACGTGCCCGTCGCGCACGCGCACTTCGAGTCGGTCGAGGGGCTTCGGCGGCGGACCGCCGGCGACGGTGCCGTCGGCGTAGTAGACGCCACCGTGGCACGGGCACATGAAGAGCCGCGCGTCCTCGATCCAGCGCACCGGGCAGCCCAGGTGACGGCAATTGATCGAAAAGGCGATGAACTCGGTATCGTCGACGCGCCGCAACCAGGCCCCCGTCTTGGCGGTCACACCCGCCCAGGCAACGGGCGAGGGATCTTCGTAATTCACCAGCACCGTGGCGCCCGTCTTGAAGTTGTCGACCGGTCCGACCTTGCGCCAAACGCGCGGTGGTGAGCGGAAGACCGGTGCGAGGACGAACCCGACACCGGGAATCACCATCATCGCGCCGATCACGGCCGAGAGGGCGTAGGTGATCTTGGCGAAGAACGTGCGGCGATGGGCTTCGTCGCCGTGGCATTCATGACCCTGCGTGTCGTTCATCCCTCTTCACTCCAGGTGTGGCAGACCTCGGTCATCCAGGTCCACAGGGCCCAGACGACCAATGCCGCGCCGATGAGCGAAATTGTCCAGTGCGTGAGGATTCCCCAGGCGGTCATCGCAATCCCCATCGCCATGGCGGCCGGTGCGTAGCTCGGCTCGGGCGGCGACTGCTCGGTGGGAGAAGGGCCGTCGTGCTCACTCATGACTTCGCCTCACTGACGGGTTGGTACGGCGCGGTGACAGGCCGCTCCGTCGCCGGTTCCATTTCGGCGTACCAGCGGCAGAGCAGGGCGATGATGACGACGACGTACAGCGTGCAGGGAGGAACCCACATCAGCAGACCACCCAGGTTCTGGTCGACGCTCGGCGTGAACCCCGCGTCGTACAGCATGTTCACGATGCCGAGTCGATCGGCCGGATTGGCGAACGCCGGGCAGACTGAAATCGTGGTGAAGGTGATGTAGATGCCCAGCAAAGTGCAGCCCAGGCAGGCGGAAAACAGATAGAGGATGCCGGTGAGTGGTGGCAGACGGTATCGCGCGGCCGGCGCAAAGATCGGCCACCAGAACGCCGTTCCCGCCGCCAGGAACGACAGATCGCGCACGGCACCCAGCCAGGGGTTGAGCGTCGCCGCGGTGCAGAACGTCGGCACGTGCCAGAACCACATCGCACCGACACCGCCGAGCCAACTCGTCACCGGATTGGCCAGCCAGCGGCCCAGGCGGTCGGTCGTCGCACTGGCGAACCATCGTTCGACCTTCTCACGCGGCAACGAGAGCAACAACAGCAGGGGCACGACGAGCAGGACGAGCAGATGCTGGGCCATGTGCGCGCTAAACAAATAGCCGTCGGCGAGCACGCCCAACGGCGACACGTAGGCCAGCACGAACAGCACCAACGCGGCGGCGAGCACACCAAACCGACGTCGCGACTGCCGAAGCGTCACAGCGTATGCCACGAGGACTCCCGCGGCGACCAGCCAGGCGGACGAACTCCAGTTCCACAGTTCGCCGTTGGACAGTGCGCCATTCGCCAGTGCGCCATGCGATAGTGCGCCGTTGGGGCTCATTGCAGGAACCTCAAGTAGATGATCGAAAACACGGCGATCCAAACGACGTCGACAAAGTGCCAGTACACGCCAACGGCCCCCAACACGTGTGCCCGCCGTTGGGTGAGATACCCGCGCCGCCCCATCGTGAGCAGGATCGACAGGGCAACGATACCGGCCGTGACGTGCAGGCCGTGGAACCCGGTGACCGTGAAGAAGGTCGAGGCAAACAAGTTGCTGTCGATCGTGATGCCGCTGGAGATCAGTCCGGCATATTCCCAAAGCTGGCCACCGATGAACGCCGCCCCGAGCGCGATCGTCACGCCGAGCCATTTGAGGAACGTTTGCTGATGCCCCCGGCGAAGGCTTCGCTCCGAGAGCCAGAACGTGACACTGCTGGCCAGCAGCACGACGGTGAAGATGCCGGTGCGTGGCACGTCGAGTGCCGAGGCGGCTGTCGGGCCAGGCGCGACGGTGCCGTCTTCGGCACTGGGCGTGTTGAAAACGACGTATGACACCAGCAGCAGCACGAAGAAGATCGCTTCGGATACGACAAAAAACCAGGCGCTGGCCTTCGCGGCCGTTGGCCGGGCCCCGCTGTCGGCCGCGGTCTTCGACGACTTCCAATCGGCGTGGTCGGGATGGTCGGCGTCCCAGACGGGGCGACGGCTTTTGATCTCGGGTAGCGAAGTGAAGTTTTCCGGCGGCGGTGGCGACGTCGTGGCCCATTCCAGAGTGAAACCGCCCCAAGGATTGTCGCTGGCGCGATGACCCTGCAGCAGGCTGGCGACGACGTTCCAGACCAGCACCAACGTGCCCGCCACCATGAAGATCACGCAGACGGACGAAAAGCCGTTGAGCAGTGCCCAGCCGGGGTTGTCGGCGTAGGTGTACACGCGGCGGGGCATGCCCATGATGCCGAGCAGGTGCTGGACGCCGAACGTGCCGTTGAAGCCGATCACCCAGAGCCAGAACTGCAGCTTACCGAGCCGTTCGTCGAGCATGCGGCCGGTCATCTTGGGGAACCAGTAATACGTGGCGGCAAAGACGGCGAAGATGGTTCCGCCGATCAGCACGTAGTGAAAATGCGCCACGACGAAGTAGGTGTCGGTGAGTTGCCAATCGACCGGCACGGTGGCAAACATGATGCCGGTCAGGCCGCCCAGCACGAACTGGATCAGGAAGGCGATGGCAAACAGCATGGCTGTGGTGAACTGGATCGAACCGCCCCAGAGCGTGGCGGTCCAGTTGAACACCTTGATGCCCGTCGGAATGGCGATCAGCAGCGTGGCAGCGGCGAAGAAGAGGTTAGCCGCCGGACCGAGCCCCACGGCAAACATGTGGTGGGCCCACACGCTGTAACTGAGCAACACGATCACGGTCGACGAGCCGGCGACAAAGGCGTAGCCGTAGATCGGCTTGCGGGAAAAAACCGGGATCACCTCGGAGATCATCGCGAAAGCGGGCAGGGCGAACACGTATACTTCCGGATGCCCGAACATCCAGAAAAAGTGTTGCCAGAGCACGGCCGAGCCACCCCGGGCCGGCTCGAAAAACGCCGCATCGAGCAGCCGGTTGATCAGCAGCATAGCGATCGCCGAGTTGAGCGGCGGAATCGTGATCACGATCAGGATCGCCTGCATGAGCATGATCCATACGAACAGCGGGACCCGTTGCAGGCTCATGCCCGGCGCACGCAGGCACAGCACCGTGGCGGCGATGTTGATCGCGCCGGCAATCGAGCCGATGCCCATCACCGCCAAGCCGAGGATCCAGTAATCGACACCTGAGAGCGAACTGTACGGAACGGTCGACAGTGGTGCGTAGGAGAACCAGCCGGCGTCGGGGGCCGAGCCGGTGAGAAAGCTGTAGTAGAGCAACGCGCCGCCGAACGGCAGCATCCAAAAGCTCATGGCGTTGAGCCGTGGGAAGGCGACGTCCTTGGCACCGATCATCAGGGGAATGAGGAAGTTGGCAAACCCGGTGAACACCGGCATCCCCACCAGGAACACCATGGTCGTGCCGTGCATCGTGAAGAGCTGGTTGAACATCTGCGGCGAAAGGAACGTGTTGTTCGGCACCGCGAGTTGAATGCGAATCAACACCGCCTCGACGCCGCCGAC
>JAGQPT010000315.1 GCA_020426575.1 Planctomycetales bacterium | reverse complement strand
TACAAGAGGGCATCGCCGCCATCGAAGAAAAACGCAAGCCGAGGTTCAACTGAACATGGCCATTCTCACCGACACCCACGACAAGACCCTGGTCGTCACCATCGACCGGCCCGAGGTACGCAACGCTGTCGACCGGCCGCACGCTCAGGCGCTGGCGGCAGCGTTTCGAGACTTCGACGCCGACGACACGCTCGCTGTGGCCATCCTTACCGGTTCGCAGGGAACGTTCTGTGCCGGCGCCGACCTCAAGGCCGTGTCCGCCGGCACGGGCAATCGAGTTACGCCCACGGGCGACGGGCCCATGGGACCCACCCGCATGACCCTGTCGAAGCCCACCATCGCGGCGGTCGAGGGCCACGCCGTTGCGGGTGGGCTCGAACTGGCCGTTTGGTGCGACCTGCGCGTCGCTGCCGAAGACGCCGTGTTCGGGGTCTACTGCAGGCGGTGGGGAGTTCCGCTGATAGACGGCGGCACGGTGCGGTTGCCGCGCCTCATAGGCCAAAGCAACGCTGCCGACCTGATACTCACCGGGCGCGGCGTCAGCGGCGACGAAGCCCGGCAAATGGGCCTTGCCAACCGCATCGTCGAGCCGGGCAAGACTCTCGACGCAGCGCTGGAAATGGCCGCCCAGATGGCCGCGTTCCCACAGCGGTGCATGCGCTCTGACCTCGCATCCAGCAAGCGGCAGTGGGATCTCGACTTCGCTGCGGCGATGTTGCACGAGACCGCGCTGGGGCTCGAGGTCATCAACTCGTGCGAAACCCGCGAGGGCGCCACCCGCTTCGCGCAGGGCGCGGGACGCCACGGCGCGTTCGACTGACCTTGTCCACGGACGGGGTCATCCTCACCCGCAGTTTCAAGACCGTCGCCCTGGTAATCGGCTGTCTCGCAGTCGTCAGCCTCATCGCGTGGTTCGCGCCCTCGAACGCGAATGCGCAGATCTATCTGTGGGCCGGGCGACTTGTCGCTCCCCCAATCGCCGTCGCTCTTCTCATCGCCGCAGTCAGAAGTTCCCGACTACCGCTGCTCGCGGTACGAGATGGCGTGTTTTTCGCCGAATCCGGAATAGCTTCGCGCCGGGTCGAGTGCCCGGCGAGTGACATCGATGGCGTCCACCATGTTTGCCTGCGGCGCGACTCGATCGAGATAGGCGTCAAGCTGCGGGGCCGCTTGGGCGCCGTTACCTATGCGCGCGGCAGCGTTGCACTGCCGGACGGTGAGCCGTGCACCCACGTCTACGCCCGTTTGGCCGAGGCGCTCGGAACCACGAGGCTCGAAGTCTTGAACCGAGCAGCCTTCGAAGCATTCGAAGGCTACGTGTACCTGGGCACCTCGCCACCACCAGGCAAGCCGTTGTGGGACGGACAAAGTCCGCGACGGCGTCGAAGTTCAGACCCTCCGCTCACCCGCAGCTTCTTCGGCGAAGACACATCCGCTTCTCGACCTTCTGACAGGTTTGCCGTCGCGACATGCAACTCCGAGCCGGTTACCGTCTCGCTGCACGCCCGAGCGTTCGCCTCCGCTACAACCTCGCTGGCCCTCACCTCAACCACAATCGACGTCTTCGACGCCATCACCTTCGGCTGCCCTGGTGTCGCGACGCAGACCGTTGCTATTCGCCCGGGCACATACAGGCTCGAGGTGCGAGTCGACTCAACTGCCCCACACGATTTGCGGGCTGTCGACTTCATCCTCGACGAGTTGCCGGGCAGCTGAGCGGAATCGTCCACCGATTCGGGCCCCGAACCTCCGCATAGCTACGATTCGAAACCTGATCGAAGCCGACCAACAGGGGGACCACGTGGCTGGCTGGAATTTCGCGGATATCTGGGAGACGAACGCGGCCACGGTGCCAGACCGTGAGGCGCTGATCCACGGCGACACACGCGTCACCTGGTCCGAGATGAACCGCCGCGCCAACGGTGTGGCGAC
>JAGQPT010000314.1 GCA_020426575.1 Planctomycetales bacterium | reverse complement strand
GGGGCCGTTGGTGGGTGGTGGTGCCGCCGTCGACAGTGGTTTCGCGGCCACCTTGATCAATGGTACCTACGGCGGTGTCTTTGGTTTTGACGCAACCTACGATCCGACGACTGCCAATCCTGCGCAGCCCGGTCCTCCACTGCCCGGATTTGATCCCAGCGACGTCGCCTTTGATGCGAACAACAAGGGATCCGTTTCGCTGGGTTCAAACGTGAACTGGTCGGAACCGACCATGACGGTCACCGCCTGGTTCAAAGTTGGCAACGGATTCCCGGGAGGCAGTGATGGCGGCGACCGCGTCTGGACCAACAATCAAAATGATGCTTCGACGAGCCTCCAGATCACCCTCGGTGGTGGTGCCAATATTGTTGTTGGCATCAACCCGGCGCTGGGTGCCGGTGAAGGCGTGACCGATCCCTACTCGGCGGGCAACTTTCAGATCGTCGACTCGAGCCACACCGCCGGCGGCACGGTCGCCGGTACTGGCGTTAAGGATATCAAGAACAGCGAATGGCACCATGTTGTTGCTTCGCGCAACGGTCCTGATATCGACGACGTGATCCTCGTCATCGACGGTGTCAACTATCCCCCTTCGTCGTGGTCCAATAGCACCGATAGTTGGGGAACGACCTCGACGGACGCGCAGATTGCCACCCGCACCCCCGGTGATGGTGGTGGTTCGCTACACGTGCTCAATGGTCTGATCGACGAAGTTGCGATTTGGCTTGACCGTCAACTGACCGTCGAGGAAGCCTTGACCCTGTACGGGGCTGCCGTTCAATCCGCCGTGGAAGGCGACAGCGACGGAAATGGCGCGGTCGATGGTTTGGACTATCTGACCTGGGCCGCCAACTTTGGCAAGAAAGACCTCGGCGTATTCGAGTCCGGTGGCGATCCTGGCTACCTGACGGTCCATGGTGCGGTCAACGGCGACTTCAACTATGACAACGTCGTCGACGGTCTCGACTACCTGCGTTGGGCGTCGAATTACGGCATCAGCTCGAGCGTGGTTCCCGAACCCGGCTCGCTCGTGCTGGCAGCCCTGGCACTGCTCGGCCTCGCCGCAGTGCGTCGCCGCTAGTGTTGCCGGACGTCTGCTCAAAAATGAGCCGGCGAACGGACGAACGAAGAAGTTTCGGCCGCCGAGAGCCTCCGGCTTTCGGCGGCCGCTTTTTTGACGTCACGTCGCCGCCGGGCTCAGCTCAGGCACGTTGAGCGTTCGCCACGAACTTCGTACAATTCATGGATTCGCAGGGTGGGAGAGCGCTGACTGCCGGACCGGGGCCTGTCACGGTACCTTTCGAGGGAACAGGGCAATATGACCAACTCTTCCTGCCATCGTGGTCGCCGCCGCGGCTTTACGCTGGTCGAACTGCTCGTCGTGATCGCCATCATCGGCATTTTGATCGCATTGTTGTTGCCGGCGGTTCAGGCCGCGCGAGAAGCCGCCCGGCGTTCTCAATGCCAAAACAATCTCAAGCAGATCGGTCTGGCCGCCCTCAACCACGCTGACGTCCACAAGCATTTCCCCTCAAGTGGTTGGGGATACAAGTGGATGGGGGATCCTGATCGTGGTTACGGCAAGTCGCAACCCGGCGGCTGGCCGTACAATTCGCTCGCGTATATGGAGCAATCGTCGGTGCACCAGATTGGCGCCGGCATCCCCTTGATCACCAGCAGTTCGCTCGCAGCCGAAAGTAAAGTTAACGTCACTGATGCCAAACGGGCAGCCCTGTCGATCCTTGCCGCGACACCGGTGCCCGCCTTCAACTGTCCTTCGCGGCGCAGCCCCATCGCCTACCCGGCAAACGAAGCATGCGTAAATGCCTTCCCCCAAGCACTGGCTCACTCCGACTATGCCGGCAACGCGGGAGTGGGTGTCCAGGTCGGGTTCATCTTTCCCGCCAGTGGCGATCCAGACACGTACGATTGGCCCGACCATGATCGTGGTGGACTCACATTCGTGCGCAGCGAGGTAGGCTTCCGTCGCATCACCGACGGCACGAGCAACACCATGTATGTCGGGGAAAAGTACCTCAACCCCGATAGCTATGTCAGATCCGACGATCCGGCCGATAACAATTCAATGTTCGCCGGCCACGACTGGGACATTTTGCGGTGGACCTCCAGCGGAAACCCCAAGGACGGGACATCCTGGGCGCCGTTGGTGCCGATACAAGATCGGCCAGGGATTCAAAACATACAGCATTTCGGTAGCGCCCACCCCGCCGGGGCGAATTACGTCTTCTGCGACGGCTCGGTCCATGGGATCAGTTACAGTATCGACAGCGTCACATGGATTCGCATCGGCGTGCGCAACGACGAACTGCCGATCGACGCCAGCGAGTTGTGAGTCAGTCGCTCGAACTCGCTGGTTTGAACGTATGCGGCCCGAGCACTGACGCGGCCCGCCACCGGATCATTCCGCGGCGGTGTCCAGGCCTCTCGCCACTTCGAGCGCAATGACCGTGTCGACGCGATCGACGGGCGTTGTCGGAAGGTCAACGATCACGTCTGCGCCGTCGAGCGATAATGGCAATGCATCTTCGGTCGCTAGCAGCCGCGCGGCGGTGACCTTTTTTGTCAGGCCCGGCACGTGTAACTTTTCATCGTTGGGCCAGTCAAAGACGTGCAAGAACAGAGTTTCCTGTTCACCCTGCTGTTTCGCGGTCAGCCGCCCCCAGGGCACGGCGGCGATCGGACTGGCGGACGTACCGTAAATCGATTCGCCGTTGACCTTCATCCAACGACCGATCTCGGCAAGCCGCGCGATGCTTTCCGGCGGGATCTCGCCGTTTGCCATGGGTCCCACGTTGAGCAGGTAGTTGCCCCCCTTAGACGCGATGTCGACGAGATTGCGGATCAACGTTTCGCTCGATTTCCAATTGACGTCGTATTTGTGGAAGCCCCACGTGCCGTTCATGGTCATGCAAGATTCCCAGTCAACTCCGGGGATGCCCGTCGCCGGAATCTCCTGCTCCGGCGTGCCGAAATCTCCGGCATGCTGAGCATCGTCTTTTGTCAACCCCGCCATTCCTTCGCGCCCTTTGGCCACACGGTTGTTGACGATGATGGTTGGCTTCAGCACGCGCAGGTAGTTGTAGAGGTCGCGGCCGTCCGCTTCCGTCCACCAATCTGGCCACTCGCCGTCGAACCACAACACTTCGGGGTCACATGAATCGAGCAACTCTCTGAGTTGCGTTTTCATATAGACGACGTACTCCTGCTTGCGGGCCGGATCGATCAACGTGGGATTGTAGGTGTGCGGTCCATGTTGTTGCGCGGTGTGGTGCCAGTCCATGATCGAATAATAGGTGCAAAAGTGGAGCCCCTGCTCTCGGCACTCGTCGGCGAGCGGTTTGAGCACGTCCGCGCCGAATGGCGTGGCATCGACGACGTCCCAGTCCGTGGTTTCGGTGTCGAACAGGCAAAAGCCGTCGTGATGCTTGGCCGTGATCACGATATACCGCATGCCAGCGTCCTTGGCGGCGCGCACCCATTCTGCGGGATCGTATTTCACCGGATTGAACCGTGCGGCAAGTGGCTCGTATTCGTCGACGGGGATGTCGGCACCGTTCATGATCCATTCACCTGCGGTTTGCACGTTTTGGCCGTTCCACTCGCCCGCCGCCACGGCATATACTCCCCAATGGATGAACATGCCGAACCGAGCGTCCCGCCACCACTTCATGCGGGCGTCGTGTTCTGCATTGGATTCGAGGGCAACCTTGGTCGTGTCGCCGCCTTCGGCAAGCGCCAGTCGGGGAACCACAAGCACACACGCGAAAAACAATATAAACGCTTTCATGTTTTTAGGCTCCTCACGCGCCCGACGGTGAGATCGGCGGACCCGGTGTTCGTGCCCCGCGGATTGTCGGCGAAACAACGCTCCTCTCGGCTTGACCGTGACCTCCTCTCAAGGAACGAACAAGCCACGCGCGATGGTGCATTGCCCAAATGAGTAGAGTTGTCGGTTCATGTTATCGCGCGATCGGTTGCGCCGCGATAAGGCAGCACCCTTTTTCGATCTCGTTTGCCGACCGCGTGTGCGAAACTGCAGAAATCCGATGTAGTGACTGGTGGAAGGCGTGTTAAACATCGTGCAGAAGTCGGGCGCTTTCGAGCGACCGAGCTCAACACTCATTCACCGGGCTGCCGTTGCGGCTAACTGCGGTGCACTCCTGAACGGCCACCGCAAGATGATGTACGGACTGGGAATGGTTGCGCCAAACGCCAACGTGGTTCGGAGCAACTGGCAGTGATGGAGCCTCCTCGTTTGGCTAAGATGATCTGCTGGTAGGCGATGGCGGCAGCAACGGCACGTAAACGTTGCGGGCAGGGCGCAGCTGCGATCGACTCGACGATTCGCGGGACTCGGCCCGCCGATCAAAGCGAATAGAACATGGCTTCCCTAGGAATCGGACCACGATGAAAGACGGCAATGCCCCGGCCGCTGCCAATCGGTCGATACCGAACGTGCCGCAGCGGCTGAGTCTTTGGGACACGGTCAGCATCATCGTGGGCATTGTCGTCGGCACTGCCATATTTCGCTCGCCCCCGCTGGTGTTTCAGAACACGACGGGACCTTGGGAAGCGCTGGGGGCTTGGCTGCTGGGGGGAGCGTGGTGCCTCTGTGGCGCGTTTTGCTACGCCGAACTGGCGACAACGTTTCCGCGAAACGGCGGCGACTACGAATACCTTCGTCAAGCGTTCGGTGGCTGGCTCGGCTTCCTATTTGGTTGGGCCCAGCTCGTCGCCGTGCTGACCGGCAGTATTGGCGCGATGGGCTACGCATTCGCCGACTACGGAGCGCAGCTTTGGCCGCGATCGTCATTCAGTACTGCCGTGGTTGCTGCGGCCGCAATTGCCGTTTTGACTGCCGCCAACGCCTTCGGTATCGTCTTTGGCAAGAAGGTGCAAAACGTGCTCACGCTGGCGAAGATCGCCGGTTTGGCCTTGGTCGTGGTTGCCGGACTACTGGGGCGAGGGGCGCCGCTATTGACGACGGCCGCCATCGGCGAACTGCAAGGCCCCGGTTTCGGCTTGGCCCTTGTCTTCGTGCTTTACGCCTACGGAGGCTGGAACGATGCCGTATTTGTCGCTGCGGAGGTTCGTGACCAGCGCCGCAACATGCCGCGAGCGCTTTTTTACGGCATAGGGCTCATCACGTTGTTGTATTTAGCCGTGAACGCCGCGTATCTGAAGTCGTTGGGCTTCGAGGGAGTGCGGCAGAGTTCCACACCGGCTGCAAGCGTCGTGGAAAACGTTGTCGGCCACTGGGGAGGCCGCGCCATCAGCGCGCTCGTGATGATCTCGGCCCTGGGCGCCATCAACGGACTCTTGTTGGCTGGCTCCAGAATCTACGCTGTGATGGGCGAGGACTTTCGCTTGTTTTCCTGGCTGCGAACTGGTGGCACACAAGCGGGTGCGCCGGTCGCCGCGATCGTGCTGCAGGGGGGCGTCAGCATTGTCCTGGTGTTTGGCGTCGGTACGGCTGCCGGACGCGACGGGGTGGATCACCTGCTTCGCGCTCTTGGCCTCGCTGACGTCCCCTGGGAGGCCTATTTCGGCGGATTTGAAGCACTGGTTGCGGGAACGGCTCCCGTCTTTTGGGCGTTTTTCCTACTCACCGGGGTGTCAGTGTTCGTACTGAGAGTCAAGCACCCGCAACAACGCCCTTTTTCCATTCCGCTGTATCCGTTGCCGGCCGTCGTTTTTTGTCTCACCTGCGCCTATATGTTCTACTGCAGCCTGGAGTATGCTAAATCGCTGGTGCTGCTGGCGGTCGTGCCGGTTGCCCTTGGTCTGCCGCTTTACCTGTTATGCCAAGTTTGGACGCAGCGCCGGTCGTCGTAGCTGCTGAGCCGTTCATGCCGTGTCCCGAAGTCAACTGTTCCGACACGAAGTCTACCTGGAAGTTGTCTCCTTGGAATCTGTAAAATGAATCATCGAAGATTGCGAACCCACTACCTGCTGGGGTTGGCCTCGCTCGTCGCTCTTGCCGCTGCAACCACGGCCGTCGCTCAGTCGCCGGCGACGAGTCCGGCAAAAGAAGATAGCGTTCGCCCCGACATCAATGCCAACTTCCTCGCGCCGGACCTCGATCCGCAGCAGTGGGTCAATCGCTTTGAGGTTGAGAGCCGTGAAGTGTTCCGCAGCCGTGCAGCGATCGTTGCTGCCGTTAACCTCAAGAGTGGTGAGCGCGTTGCCGATATCGGTGCCGGCACGGGCCTATTCACGTTGACGTTTGCAGAGGCCGTGGGCCCTGAAGGGTGGGTCTTCGCCGTTGAGATTGCCCCGCGATTCATCGAGCGGATCGGTGAGCTCGCCGCCCAACAAGGCGTCACCACCATTTCGCCAGTACTCGGCGCCGAAGACAACGTGCGGCTGCCGCCCGAATCGATCGACGTGGCATACGTCTGCGACACGTATCACCACTTTGAATACCCGCAGTCCACGCTGGCGTCGATCCGCCGCGCGTTGCGCCCCGGCGGCCGCCTCGTCATCGTCGATTTCGACCGAGTCCCAGGAGAGTCGAGTGACTGGATTCTTAGTCACGTCCGTGCCGGCAAGCAGCAGGTGCGTGAAGAAATCGAGGCGGCTGATTTCGAGTTTGTCGGAGAGAGCGAGATCGAAGGTCTGCAGGAGAACTACTTCATCACGTTCAAGCGGTAAACAGCGGAAAGCCGCCGGCGACAGTCCACCGGCGACGGCCTATGGCGCCGCGCGCCACGTCGTCCGGCAAGCATGATGACCTGATCCAATTCTGGAGTGTCCGTTGGCGGGCGTGCGCCTGGAAAGCCTGACAAAGTCGTTCGGCCCCGCCGTGACCGCGGTCGATCGCCTCGACCTCGACGTCGCCGATGGCGAGTTCCTGGTGCTGCTGGGACCGTCAGGTTGCGGAAAGACGACCACGTTGCGTTTGATTGCCGGCCTCGAGACGGCATCGACCGGACGCATTCACATCGGTGGTCGTTGCGTGAATGACGTGGCGCCGGCCGATCGCGGTGTGGCGATGGTCTTCCAGGATCACGTGCTTTTTCCGCATATGACGGTGCGTGACAACATTGGTTTTGCGGTCAAGATGCGCGGCCTGGGCAAGAGTGAGGTGAAACGACGCGTCGATCATGCCGCCGCGCTCTTGTCGCTCGATGAATGCTTGTCGCGGCAGCCCCGGGAACTTTCCGGAGGTCAGCAACAGCGTGTAGCCCTGGCTGCGGCGATCGTCACGCAACCGCAAGTGTTCTTATTCGACGAGCCGCTGTCGAATCTTGACGCTGCACTTCGCGTTCAAGCGCGCACTGAAATCGCTCGCCTGCACCGAGAACTGAAGGCCACGACGCTGTATGTCACGCACGACCAGACGGAGGCAATGACGCTGGGAGACCGCATCGCCGTGATGAATCAGGGGGTGGTTCAGCAGGTTGCCGTTCCGTTGAACGTTTATCGCCGCCCGGCGAACCAATTTGTTGCCGGCTTCATTGGTGCCCCCGCGATGAACTTCGTCACAGGAACCGTCGACAACGGCGTGTTTCGACCCTGCGGCGCAGGCGAAGAGATCGAGATTGCCTTGCCGAGTGAAACGCCCGCCGGCTCCGTTGTTCTAGGCGTCAGGCCCGAAGACGTACTGGTCAACGACCCGTCGGTGCGCATGGCGCGATCGACTGTAGACCTCGTCGAGCGACTCGGCGAACAGACGCTGGTTCACTTCGAACTTCTTGGCAGCCATTGTGTCGCCCGCGTGGACGCTGCCCGCGACGTTGCGGTTGCCAGCATCATAGAGATTGGATTTCGAGCCGGCGCCTGCCACTTCTTTGCAAACGACGCAACCGGTGTTCGCCTCGGATGAGAGGGCGGCGATCGTGACGTTACCGCGGTACACAGGGGCCCACGATCTACACGTCGAAGCGGATGCCTTGTGCGAGCGGCAGCTCGTCGGAATAGTTGACCGTGCTGGTCACGCGGCGCATGTATGCCTTCCAACTGTCGCTACCCGATTCACGGCCGCCACCGGTCTGCTTTTCGCCCCCAAAGGCCCCGCCGATCTCCGCGCCGCTGGTACCGATGTTCACGTTCACGATGCCACAGTCGGAGCCGGACGGTGAGCAGAACCGTTCCGCCTCGCGGACGTCACGCGTGAGGATTGCCGACGCCAAGCCCTGCGGGACGTCATTATGGATGCGCACGGCCTCGTCCAGGTCGCGGTAACGGATCAGATACAGAATCGGAGCGAACGTCTCCTGCTGGATAATCGGCGCGTGGGCAGCGATCTCGACGATTGCGGGACGAACGTACACGCCCCCGGTTGGTACGCCGTCCTGCAGACGCTCACCACCGTGTACGACGCCGTTGTGCTGACGTGCTGCGGCGAGGGCATGTTGCATTGCATCGCCGGCGGCTTCGTTGATGAGCGGTCCCACGAGTGTGCCGTCCTTGGTGGGATCGCCGATCGGTAGGCGGCAGTACACGTCGAGCAACCGACCCCGTAACGCGTCGGCAATCGACTCGTGCACGATCAGCCGACGCAGCGTGGTGCAGCGCTGGCCGCACGTACCGACAGCGGCAAAGGTGATGCTGCGCACAGCCAGGTCGATGTCGGCCGACGGGGTCACGATCATGCCGTTGTTGCCCCCTAACTCCAGCAGTGAGCGCCCCAGGCGGGCCGCTACGGTTCGGGCGACGGCTCGTCCCATCGCGACCGAACCGGTGGCCGACACGAGAGGCAGGCGCGCGGAGGCGGCCAGGGACTGCCCAACGTCGACGCCACCAACGACAACGTTCGACACAGCAGCCGGCACGTCGGGACAGCGTTCCAAGGTTTGGACGACCAGCGCCTGGCACGCCAAAGCCGTCAACGGCGTCTTGTCGGAAGGTTTCCAGACGACCGGATCGCCACAGACCCAGGCAATCGCCGCATTCCAGGCCCACACGGCTACGGGAAAGTTGAACGCGGAGATTACGCCCACGGGTCCTAACGGGTGCCAATACTCACTGAGCCGGTGGCCGGGCCGTTCACTGGCGATGGTCTTGCCGTAGAGCTGTCGACTCAGACCGACTGCGAAATCGCAGATATCAATCATCTCCTGCACTTCGCCGAGGGCCTCGGTCGTGATCTTACCGGCCTCCCAACTCACGACGGTGGCAAGGTCTTCTTTGTACTGGCGCAGCCGCTCGCCGAACTGCCGCACAAACTCGCCACGTTGCGGCGCGGGCACACATCGCCACTGCAGGAAAGCCGTGGCGGCCGCCTCGGTCGCTTGATCGACGTCCGGCGGGGTCGCCGCGTGGAATTCGCCCAATAGGCTCCCGTTGATCGGCGAGACAACGCTCTCCAGCGTTCCCCGTCCCCTGCTCCATTCACCACCGACGACGACGCCGCTCGGTTCGGCTGGAACCGACATGCGTCGCAAGGCTTCACGAACGGCGGTACTCATCGGGGCCTCTTGGGAACGCACTATTTTTCGATGCGAGTGAAGTCGGTCGCCGCGTCCGACTCGAAGCGGCAACCGAAACGATTGGAGATGAAGCGTTCGAACGCGACGTCTTCTTGCCGCACAAAACCCGTTTTGGGCAATTCCCCCGACACGTGCATATCGACCACGGCGCACACGCCCGCCGCCGTCGTGAGTTGAATGGCGCTCCAATTTTCGTCGTCAATCATCTCATGATAGATCTTACGGGCATCCGTGATCTGAACCAACTGTCCCCGCCGCACGCCGGTCACTGTGCAGAAGGTGATCACCACGTCTTGAAACGTGACGGGAACCGCCTTCTCCAGGATGTCCTTGAGTACGTCTCTGCGCTCGCTGAGTCGCAGTTCATTGACGAGCAACTGCATGGCGTCGCGGTGTCCCTGGTAGCGTATCGTCTTGTAGTTGAGTTCCTGCACCTGACCGTCAAAGGTCTCACAGAGAGTACCCAAGCCGCCGCTCGTGTTAAACGCCTCGTAACGGATGCCGTCCAGGGAAAAGTGTTCGAGTCCTTCAAGTGGCAAGACGTTCATCCGCCTCCCGCTGTGGATTGCCTCGCAGGGGTTGCAATACTCGTTGATTAGACCGTCGGTCGACCAGGTGAGATTGTACTTGAGCGTGCCCGTGGGGAACTGTGGCAAAGCGCCGACGCGCATCCAAACCGTGTTGAGCTGGTCAAACGCACATGCGATGTGTTGGGAGACAATCGAAATGAAGCCCGGCGCCAGGCCGCACTGTGGCATGAAGATTTGCCGCCCTCGGGCCCTTTCGGCGATCTCACGGACCCTGCGGGTCGTTTCTACGTCCTCGGTGAGATCGAAATAGCTCGCCCCTACCTCCAGGGCGACCTGTGCTACCAACGGGTTGAAATGAAAGCTCAGGGCCGAAATCACCGCGTCACATCCGCTGAGCGCCTCAGACAATTGGGCATGATCGGCGGCGTCGAGCCGGCGGGTGCGAACGTCGACGCGTTGGGCGATGCGATCCAGCGCCGCCGGGTCCGAGTCGCCGATCGTCACTTGATAGTCACCCGAGTCGACAAGCAGGTGTGCCACCATGCGGCCGATTTTTCCGGCGCCGAGTAGCAGTATGCGTTGCATGGGCACTCCGCTTTGAATCGTGGGTAGTCGAGACGTAGAATGAATTGAAGGCCTGACACGTATGTGCGAGCCACTCATTAGAGCTTACAACGCAGTCGTCCGGTCCGTTCGAGGCTCTCGGCCACGTATGGTCACAAGTGCTTTTGCAGAAATGGGTTGCGCAACAGTAGGCAGTTCCCTTCTCTGGTGGTGGACCTGATGAAAAGCGATACCCCCGATGCACAACGGCGATTTGTTTGGGAGCCACAACCGGTGGCTGCCCGGCTCGTCGCCTCGCAGATTGACCACTTTTGCTGGGCCAATCCCCAGATTCATTCGTTTGGCGAGCGGCTTCGCGAGCAGAGCGGAACGCGGCTCATCGATTGGATCGACACGATCGTCCTGCCGCTCGATTCGGCTTGGGGGCTGCAATCGGCCGAGCTTGTCGCCGCGGGGTTCGAGCCCGTCGATGAAGCAAGCAACGTCTGGGAGAATCACCTTGGCATTTTCCCTGCGGTCACTCTTGCCGAGCCGAGGCGCGGCGGCGCACGCCACGCTCTGCTTTTCCGAGTCGACGACGTCGACACGCTCTGCCGAAAGTTTCCGGCGGATCCAGCGGACATTGTTGGAAGGCCCGGCAGCGCCCTGCGCAGCGTCGAAGTTTCGCGTCACGATGACGTGGCACTCGTGGCCGTGGAACGTCACGGTTGGCGTGGCCTCGAAGGTCCTGACGAAACAGAGCAACAGATTCGCGCGGCGCACGCGCATGCTCAGGCCTTTGCTGCGCGCCGACGAGACTTCGCCGTTAGCGGTGAAGGCTTTGCCCATGCCGCTGAGGTTATCCAGGCCGCGGTCGACGACCTGGGCACCGCGCGAGCCTGCGACCTGTTTTTCGCCGCCGAACGCGCCTACTGGATGAGTCGCAATCACGCAGCCCGTGTTCAATACTCCCTCCAGCAACAACTGGGGCTCGGCTGGGCCAATCACGACCACCACACCTTCCGCTCCAGTCGCGACTGCTTCCACCTGCTCGTCAAGATGCTGGAGACGCTCGGTTTTTCGTGCCGCGAACGCTTCTATGCCGGCGAGGAGGCCGGCTGGGGAGCTCAGGTGCTCGAACAGGCAGAGGCGCGGTTCGTCGTCTTCGCGGACGTAGATATGTCGGCGAACGAAGTTGCCGGTGATTTTTCCCACGAAGGGCTGCAACCGCGTGGCGGTCTCGGCACCGTGGGGCTCTGGTGCCGACTGCATGGCGAATCGTTCCTGCAGGCGGGTATGCACCACCTCGAGTGCCAGTTCGATTTTGACGCAGCCCGTGAACTTCTTACCCGGCACGGCGTCGAGACGATGGCGCCGTTCACTGATTTCCCCTTTTTGCGGCAGGCGTTCACAGCGGGGGAAGTTTGGCCCGTCGAGCCGCAGCGCATCCAAACGGCAGTCGACGCCGGGCAAATCACCGAGGAACAAGCCCGACAGTTCCGTCAACACGGCGCCATCGGTTCCCATCTGGAGATTCTCGAACGCAACGACGGGTATAAAGGATTCAATCAAACCGGGGTCAGCGACATTATCTCACGAACAGACCCGCGTCGCTGGTAGTCGAATCCGGCCAGCCTGTCCTCTGATGACTTCGTCATTCGGCAATGGCCAGTTGTTCCATTGCACTTCGCGGGTTCGACGGTGTTCGATTGGCGGGCAGAGTCGTTGACCTAACGTGATGTCACGCTATCTCGTTCACTGGCGACCAAGTCGGTTGCGCGTCGCGGATGACGGTCGCCATCATAGCCGTTAGAATCGAGAGCAGTTCAACTCTCTCTCAGCCCCCGCCAGGAGATGACCATGTCCGCTGACCGACGCTTCCGTGGGACACGACGAGATTTTCTGGTAACGGCAGGCGCCGGTACCACGATTGCCGCGCTGGCGCCGGTGCTTTCTGCCAAGGAAGATTCGCCCCAGGCGATACCACAAAGAAAGTACGGAACTACCGGCGCGACCGTGCCGATTGTCGGCGTGGGGACGGCACCGGCGGGCTTCCGAGGCCGCAAGGAGGCCCGGGAGGTGTACAGCGCGTGTCTCGACCAAGGCTTGACCTATTTCGACACCGCGCCCGAATTCGCAGGATACGGCAAGGCGCAAGTGGCACTCGGCGACGTGCTGAAAACTCGGCGCAGCGAGGCGTTTGTCGTTACCAAGTGCTGGGAGCCCGACGGTGAAAAGGCACTCGCCCTGCTGAAGCAGAATCTGCGCGAGTTGCAAACGGATCGCGTCGACGTGGTCTACGCGCATTCACTCGGTGCGGACAACATGCCTCCGGAGAAGATTCTGGCGTCTAATGGAATTTTGCCTGCACTGGCCAAAGCCCAGCGCGACGGGCTCACGCGCTTCATCGGCGTGAGTGGCCACAACCGGCCAGGGCGCTTCCTCGAAGTGCTGCGCGAATTTGAAATCCAGGTGATGATGAACGCCGTGAGTTTCGTCGCCCGCCACATCTATGACTTTGAGTCGACCGTCTGGCCGGAAGCACAACGCCGCGGCGTCGCTTTGGCCGCGATGAAGGTATACGGAGGAATCATCGGCGGACAGGAGAAGCCGAAGGGGGCGCGCGTGCCCAAGGCCGATCTTTTTGAGGCGTTTCGGTATGCGCAATCTTTGCCGGGCGTAGCGACCGCCGTCATTGGCCTCCACGATACTGACGAGCTTCGGCAGACGGTCGAATGGGCACGGACGTATCAGCCGCTCACCGTCGATGAGTCAAACCAACTGCTCGCACGCGGCAAAGAGATCGCCGACGGGTGGGGCGAGGTCTATGGCCCGGTGGTCTGATGGTGTGTCGCATGGTGAAAGCGGTCTGGGCTGACTTCCAGGCAATAAGCGTCGTTATTGTGCCGTCAGTTGCGTGGCAACGGCACAAGCGGGCAACGTCGATGCCAACATGCCATGGTAGTCGGGGCGAGTCTTTTCGCGCCGCGGTCGGCTGCGCAACGGTGTTGCTGGCGTGCACGTCGCTCCTTGGCGGCGCCGAGCCGGCACTGAACATCGCGCCAAATCCGGGCTTCGAGGCAGCCCCGCAAGAATGGCTCGGCTGGTACTGCGTGGGGGTTCAACCGGACGGAGATCGGTACGGTATCGGTGTTACCACCGACACGGCCCACAGCGGCAGTCACTCGCTGAGGATTTCGCCCGGGCCTGCCACGCCCGTAGCAGGTACGGTATGGTTCCCCAGTCACAACGGCGACGAAGGCCAACGACCCTCGTCGGAACCAGGAGCGGTGCGTGGTGCGAGGACCTTCGCATTGCGGCTCGACGGCGAAGCCACGACCGCCGCTGCCTCGGCTTGGATTCGTAAGCCGGCTGATGCGACGCTCCACGTGGCGCTCATTTGGACGGCGCGAAAGAACCGCGAAGCTGCCGTCGAAATCCAACGCGATGACTCCGACGTCCCGTCACATAGTGACGGTGAGTGGGCTCTTTATGCCCTCACCGGCGAGCGACCGCGACAGGCGGACCGCGTGCAGTTCGTTATTGAAACTGGCGCGGTCGAACCTGTGTACGTCGATGATGTACAACTGTCCGAGCGACTGACGCCTCGCCTCGAGTTACTTGTCGATCAGGTGGGTTATGAAGCTGCGTCGCAGACAAAAACAGTGATATTGCAGTCGACGGTGGCGCTCGCCGAAGCGCCGGCGGCGCGATTGGTTGACACCGAAACTGGACGCACCGTTCAGCAGCTCGACTGGCGGGGTTGTGGATACCTCGCCGCCTGGGAGCGCTATCACTGGAGCGCCGACTTTTCACACGTTCGCATGCCGGGGCGCTATTGTGTGCAGCTCACGCACGACGGCCTCAGCATTCAGTCCCCCGAGTTCTGCATCGACGATGATTTGCTCGTTGGACAAACGGCGCGGCTCGGTTACCGCTTTTATTACTTCCAGCGTTGTGGTTGCGAGGTGCCCGGTTTTCACGCCGCCTGCCACCTCGACGACGCCGTGCTTGCCGACGGCACGATGCGCGACCTGGTAGGAGGCTGGCACGATGCGGGCGACTATAACAAGTACAACGGCCTGACGCCCGAGGCTGTTTACTCGCTGGCCTATGCCTGGCGGCGCCGTCCAGAGTTGTTCTCCCGTTGGGACTGCGACGAAAACAGTCGGCCCGACATCCTTGATGAAGCGACCTGGGGAGCCGTCTTTCTGCGGAAGATGCTCGACAAAGATCGCCTGGCTTTGCTAAACGCCGTCGACACGGGTTATCGGTATTGGGGCCCACCGGAGTTGGAAACGGACAATCTTGCCAATACGGGAGACGAACGTGGCGTACGTCCCGGCGAGGGGGACGCCACGCACCTGATATCCGGATTTGCCTTACTAGGGCAAGCGTTGGCGGCACGCGACATCGTGACGCGCGGAAACCAGCCTCCGGCGGCGGGCGACGTTGTATTAGGCGAGGAGTTGATCACACTTGCTGAACGAATGTTCGAAAAGTCCGGCGGCGGCATCCAGCAGGCCGCGGCATTGCACGCCGCAACCGGCCGTGCCATCTACCGAGAGCGGGCTCGGCAGCGCGCGGCTCAGCTGATCGACCAGAGTGGCACAGGCGCCGTTGCGGGGTTCCGCGAGTTAGCCGAGTATGCCCTTGCGTTTCCGGACGACCCTGCCGTTCCGCGCATCCGGCAACTTGCCGATAAACGTGTCGCCGAGTTGGCTGCACAGTGCGATCCGCGATTCGGCGTCGTGTGCGATGGCGATGCCGCGGCGGGCTTCGTCTATTTTCGTCCCTACAGCCACGTCAACGATTGGTACGTGGGCGATACAAGCGTGCGTCTCGACGCCGCGATTGACGCGCTTTACGCGGCCAAGTTGGGCGCGACCGAGGGAAAGTCGATCGCGGAACGGCAGATCCACTGGGTCTTAGGATGCAATCCCTGTGGCGTATCGTGCATGGAAGGAGTCGGCAGTCGGTTTGTGCCGGCCTACCATCATCGCTACAACGCGATCGCCGGCAATCCACGCGGCGCCGTGCCAGGTGCGCTGATCAACGGTATCGTTCGTCCCTGGCCACTCGTCGATCGACCGTGGTTGGATGGCAACTCGGAACCGAATGCCGATTACCACTGCAACGAGCCCTGGCTCTTGCACAACAATCGTTGGATGCAGGTGATCGCGCTCTGGTAGTTCCGCGTCATGTCGGCGTCAACCGGTCTGCCGCTCGGTGTTATGCGCGGCCCTTGAGCATGCCGTGCCAGTACAGGGCCGGCAGGCCGAACTCTTTGAGCATCAACATGCTGAAGCGCTCTTGCGATTGGTCAAACGGAAAGGACTCCTGGGGCTGTTTGTCATAGTCGAATTCGGCCAGCACCAGGCTGTCGTAGCCCGTGACCACTGGGCACGACGTGTAGCCGTTATATCGCGCCACCAATGGCAGTTCGTCGATCATCGCCAGTAAGTTTGCGACCAGCACAGGTGCCTGTTTACGAATGGCCGCTGCCGTTTTAGAGGTTGGCAAGCTCGAGGCGTCACCGATGCCGAAGACGTTGTCAAAACGGCAATGGCGCAGCGTGTGTTTGTCGACGTCGACCCACCCTGCCGGGTTTGCCAACGGACTGTTCGCAACAAAGTCCGGCGGCCCCATTGGTGGTGTGACGTGCAGCATGTCGTAGTCGATTGTGATCCGTTCGCCGTTGTCCACACGGCGAAACTCAGCGCGGCGTTGCTCACCGTGAACCTCCTGCAAATCAATCCCGTAGCGAACGTCGATTCCCTTACGAGCGACCACCTTCTCGAGTGTACGGGCATAGCGAGGCACGTCGAAGATGGCATCTTTGGCGATGGCAAACACCACTTCGCAGCGGTCGCGGATGCCCGTCCGGCGGAAGTAATCTTCGGCCAAATAACAGATTTTCTGTGGTGCCCCGCCGCACTTCACCGCTCCGAGGGGATGGGTGAACAGGGCGGTGCCACCGCGAAAGTTGCGGATGTTGTCCCAAGTTGAACTGACCGTCTCGTATGAGTAGTTGCTGCATACACCGTTGTTGCCGATCGACTCGCGTAGCCCGGGGATCTTATCCCAGTTAAGTTGAATGCCCGGCGCAACGACGAGGTAGTCGTACGCTACGGTGCGACCATCGCGAGTGTGCAGACGGTTGTCCTCGGGCTCGAACGACTCGACAGCGTCTTGAAGCCACTCGGCATCGCTGGGAATCACGTCAGCCTCGGGACGGCACGACTCTTCACGGGGGAAGATGCCTCCGCCTGCCAATGTCCACATCGGCTGATAGTAGTGATTCGTTGCTGGGTCAATGATGGCAACGTCGATGTCAGGCCGGGACTTTAGCAGACGGGCCGCCACGGTGATCCCGGCAGCACCACCGCCTACGACAAGCACACTATGATATTCGTTCATCGGTTCTCCTGATTGTCGCCAGCACGGCGACAAGACTTGCCTGTCAATTCTCCAAACGCCTTTGAAAATTGAATGGCAAACGCGAGTGACTGCTGCGTCCGTGGGTCGCGTATGGCTTGAATCAATGAAAGCACACCGGCGCGGGACGGGCGGTCCGCGCCACAGACATCTCGCTGGCATGCCACCAGCGCCGTCGCCGCATTGCCAACAACCTCGAGCGAATGCGGATCCATCACGTCGGAACGCAAGAAGCGTCCCAGGCGTTCCAGATCGACCTCGTCCACCCGTTGACCGAGCCAAATCGCCAGTCGCAGACCGTTGCGCAACGTCTGCACAAGGTCGACGCCATCATTGCCACAGCGGTGTGCCCAGTCGTCCATCACGTCCACCAGGGTGGCAACGATATCGGGCATCTCGGCCAGCAGAGTTGCCGCGCGCTCAAACTGCGGCGCCTGCTCTGCAAGTGCGGTGAGCGCCTTGAGTGAGTCGCGCCGTGTGACGCGCTCGAGTAGGAGCAGCACCCCATTGAGCCGCTCGTCGGCGGCAGTTGCCCCCGGCCCGCCCCCAGTGAAGGACGACGCGACCCGCTCGTCCAACACGTCGCACGCGATGGCGGCGAAAGCTTCGATCGAATCCTGCAGTCGGTCGATTTTCGCCAAGCGTTGATTGAGTTGATCGATCTGTTCTGCGAGTCGGACAGCCGTGTCGTTCGACATGCCACGAACGGTAAGATCAGGGGCGTCGTCCACGTTCACTTCAGCATTTGCCATGACATCACGTCCCTATCGCGAACGACCCCATTCCCAATCAGTTTGCCAACGAGGATTTTGGCCCGAACTTCCCGCGTCGGAGTCTCTCGTCTGGTATGACTCAACGGTCGTCATGCTTGTGAAAGCACAGCCGTCCTGTGCTCGCCTGATTGCAATAATATCGCGATCTTGCGATATGTCAATGCATCTGTGGCGGATTTTGCAAATCCATTCGCTGGCGACGTCCATCGCGGCCAGGACGCGGGTAGGCGATGCCCAGCTTGTCCGCCAGGTGGGCGTGTGGGGGCTGATCGGCACGCCAGGGCGTTCGCCCACCGTGTGTCGTCAAATACTTTGCCATGACCCAGGACGCCGGCTAGACTCAACGGTATCGTGGCAGCGTACTTCCCTAGGCCGTCGCGGGAACCGTCGTGCAGGTCCGGCAGACCCTCGTCGCACGGCTGACCGTGTCACTTCGCGGATGCGTCAAATTCACGTGGACTGTCATTCACCGAATACGCGGCGGCGGACCGGCTTCACACTGGTCGAGCTACTAGTCGTGATCGCCATCATTGGCATTCTTGTCGCCCTGTTGCTGCCGGCCGTGCAGGCCGCCCGCGAGGCAGCACGACGGGCCCAGTGCAATAACAATTTGCGACAATTGGGCATCGCGCTGCAGAACTACCACTCCAGCCAGCGCACGCTGCCAGCCGGCTTGATCGTCAACTTTGAAACGTCTGGCAAAACGGACTTCAAGGGCTTTTCCGCCAACGGCCTGACGACGC
>JAGQPT010000025.1 GCA_020426575.1 Planctomycetales bacterium | reverse complement strand
CCAGGATCGGCCGTATCGCCTGGGCGCTAAATCATCACCCGCACGCGCCGACCGCTCGGGCAACCAGCGGTTTTTGCTTGTCCCCAGCACGCCGGCCGTCGTAGACTGACGGTCATCCCGGCCCGGTGGGGGTTCGGCAAGTGTTTCGTTATGTTCCGGTGTGTGGCGCATGTGGCGGATTCTCGGCAATTCCGCGTCGCTGTGTGATCGGCAATCGCGACGCGAGCTGTTGCGCGTCGGTGGCCTTTCGACGCTCGGGCTGATGTTGCCGGCGTGGCTGCGTTCTCGCGACTCCCACGCCGCGCTTTCGGCGACGACGCCGGGTGGCACCGCGCGCCGCTGCATCATGCTCTACATGTGGGGGGGACCCGCCCACCAAGACACTTGGGACCTCAAGCCCGAGGGACCTGCCGAGTTTCGCGGCGAATTCAAACCGATCGACACCGTCGCGCCGGGGATTCAGATCAGTGAGCACTTCCCTCGCCTGGCCCGACACACCGACAAGATGGCACTGGTGCGAAGTGTCACGCACGCCGACAACAACCATTCCACCAGCGCTCATGCCATGCTCACCGGTCGCCCGCATCGCCTCAGCCGCGAAAACTTCGGGCCGTCGCCGGACGATTTCCCGCACATCGGTTCTGTCGTGAGCAAGCTGCGGCCGTCGCGCCGGGGGTTGCCCAGCTTCGTCGCGCTGCCCGAACAGATCAGCACGACCAACGGGCCAAAGGTCCCCGGTCAGGGCGGCGGCCTGTTAGGCAAACGCTACGACCCCTTCACGGTCGATCAGCATCCGGATGAAAAGGACTTCGCGGTTCCCAGCCTGCGGCTACCCAGCGGCCTGGATTTGGCGCGGGTTTCCGGCCGTCAGTCCCTCCTGGAACACGTCGACGCCGCGCTGGCCGGCTGGGATGACGCCCGCGAAGTTGCCGCCCGGGACGCCTATAACCGACAGGCGATCGAGATGATCAGTTCGCCGCAGGCGCAACGCGCGTTCCAACTTGACGAAGAATCTCCGGCCGCGCGAGAACGTTATGGTATGCACACCTTCGGGCAAAGTTGCCTGCTGGCGCGTCGGTTGATCGAAGCGGGGGTTGGACTGGTGACGGTCTATTGGCATCGCGACAAGCCCGGCGTCGACACCACCTGGGACACGCACGCCAACAACTTTCCCGGGCTGAAAGACCGACTGATGCCGCTGGCCGACGAAGCCTTCTCCGCGCTGTTGGCCGACCTGGCCGAGCGCGGACTGCTCGACGACACGCTCGTCGTCTGGACAAGTGAGTTCGGCCGCACCCCCAAGATCAACGCCAACGGCGGACGCGACCATTGGGGTCGAGCCAATTCCGTCGTCTTCGCCGGCGGTGGTGTGACGGGAGGGCAAATCTATGGCGCGACCGATCCCACGGCCGGCGAGCCCACCCGCGACGCCGTCTCGCCGCAGGACCTCGGTGCCACGATCTACACGCTCTTGGGCATCGATCCTCGCACGCACATCTATGACGCGCTGGATCGGCCCTACCAACTCTCCCCCGGCACGGCCATCGCGCCGCTGTTGTGATGACGCGCCCGTTCCCCACTCCGGTGCACGAATTGTTTTTGTCCGGTTTTGGCAACTACCGACGCCTTGAGGAACGTGGGCGGGTCCACCCTTGTCGCCGGCCCGTTTCGGTGTGGGTTTGTTACCACGCCGAGGATTCCCCCTCGGGCTCGTCGCCAGGGCGGTCAAATCTCCTGCTGGCGACGGGCCCCGTTGTTGGTCCCGAGCAACTCCTCACGATGGCGTGAATGCGACGCCGATATGGTATCGCGATGTCCTGGGAATCATCGGTCGCAGCGACGTATTTCCACGTGCACCGGCGCTTGGCGTCCGAGTTGGGCGAAGGGCCTCACCTCGCCGCGCTCGCGATCGCACTGTGTCATGCGTGTCATCCTGCCGAGACGTTTGGCGACGAAGACGCTCACGACGGGCTTCTCTTGTTGCTCAATCAGTTCACGCCCCGGCCGTGCAGCGAAGTCGCGGCACGGCGACACGTTGCCGCGTGGCTCCGCAATCCGCTGCTCACGGCCGACGTGCTTTTTCTTGCCGTCTGGAACCTGCGCGTCGGCGAGTTTGTCCACGAGCTACGCGAGCAATTGGGCGTCACTTAACGTCGCCCGGCATCGCCGATCAGCCACAACCACCGGGCGAATCGAATAGCGCCGCACCTCAAAGCGTATGGAAGCGACTCGAGCGGACGGATTTTCTCGAAATACCGCCAGGCCCATCCGGCAAGAGAAATGTGAGCGACGCACCCGGCGGTTTTTTCTTTGGCATCCTGCATGCATCGGTGTACGATCTGAAGCGGTCGCCCGCCCCCATTTCGGTCGTAACGTTTCGGGCACGGCATTCTGTGCGCTATGCCACGAGCCGAGCGATGCCTGACCTACGTCGTCGACGGGCGTCCGCCGTTTCGCACACTTCCGGTGGCGCATGCGACAAACGGGGAGACCATGCATCAGGACAACTTTCAGTCACGATTGGCCATGGCCCGCGGGGGATGCGACCGCACGGCGTCGGAGATCGTCGAGTCGTTTCGCACGTATCTGTTGTTAGTGGCAAACCGCCGGCTGCCGGCCGACGTGCGTCAAAAGGAGGGGGCCTCGGACCTGGTGCAAAATACGATCGTCGAGGCGTGCAACGGGATCGCCAAGTTCGACGGCAGCACGCCGGAAGAGTTCCAGGCTTGGATTCGACAAATCCTCGTGCACAACGTCGCCGACGCGCAGCGACGTTATCAAATCTCGGAAAAGCGCCGGGTCTCGCGCGAGCTCTCGCTGGACCGCGACGTGAGCGCGGCAAACGTCCGCAACGAACAGGCGAGTAAAGACCCCACGCCGTCAAAAGCCGCCTCGCGGGCTGAAGAAGCACGCCTGCTCGAGGCGTTGCTCAAGCGCCTGCCGCTCGACTACCAACAGGTGCTACGCCTCCGGAACGAAAGCGCGCTTACGTTCGATGACATCGGCATGGAGATGGATCGATCAGGCGAAGCCGTCCGCAAACTGTGGACGCGTGCCATTGACCGACTGAAGAAAGAAATGGAAAAGGGCAATGGACGATCATGACGCGTTGAACGATGCCGGTCGGGGGCCAAAAGACGACGACGTTCCGGCCGACTACGAACGGCTACTCGTCGACTACGACGAGTCACTGCGCCGTCACTCGAATCGTGATGACACACACGCCGGACCACTCTCCACGTCCGACGATTTTCAGAAGGCCAAGGCGTGCATCGAATTGATGCACCGTGTCTGGCATCCCGACGAACCGTCGACCAGCAGCGATGATAAAGGCAGCGATGAATCAGACGCGCAGCGCGACCGTGAGCCAGACTTTGCGAGCGACGATGCGGCGGGCCCGCGGGAGGTGGGCCGCTTCAAGATCGTTCGCGAACTCGGTCGTGGCGGACTCGGCGTCGTCTTTTTGGCCCAGGATCCTCACCTCGGGCGCCCCGTGGCGCTCAAACTTCCCCGCCCCGAAGCGTTGATCAGCAACGACGCCCGGCGACGCTTCTTGATCGAAGGAGAGCTGGCCGCGTCGCTTAGCCACCCCGGCATCGTCCCCGTGTTTGAAGTCGGTACCGACGGCGCGGTTTGCTACATCGCCTCGCAGTACTGTGACGGGGAGACACTCGCGCAGTGGCTCGGTCGTCGGCAGAAGCCTGTGCCGATTGACGCCGCCGCACAGATCGTGCGCGATCTAGCCGCCGCTGTCGCCCATGCCCACGCCCGGGGGATCATCCATCGTGATATCAAGCCGGGCAACGTGATGGTCGAACGGTCCGACGACGACCAGATCACGGTGAAGCTCACCGATTTTGGCACCGCCAAGCTGCTAGAAACGGACGAGCACGTCACGCGCACCGGCGTGCTGATCGGCACGGCGGCCTACATGGCGCCGGAGCAGGCGCGCGGATTGAACCGCGAGATCGACGTTCGTACCGACGTCCACGCCCTCGGAGCGGTGCTGTACGAACTGCTCACCGGTGTCGGCCCGTTCGCGGCCCAGAGCGAGGTGGCGTCGATCCACCGTGTGACCAGTGAGGAACCGCTCCGCCCAGGCCGGCTGCGCCGCGACGTGCCGCGCGACCTCGAAGCCATCTGCCTCAAGTGCCTCTGCAAGCAACCGGACGACCGCTATGCCACGTCCCGCGACCTGGTCCGCGACTTGAATCGCTTTCTGTCGGGCGAACCGACACGGGCACGTCCCGTGGGAATCGTGGAGCGCGCCGTCAAGTGGGCCCGTCGCCGACCAGCGCTGGCGGGGCTTAGCGCAGCACTCGCTTGCAGCCTCGTCGCTTCGGTCATCGTGGTCGGCGGTCTCAACGTGCGGCTGCGCGACGTCGTCGCCGAACTGACCAGGCGGATTTACACGACGGACATGCAGACGGCGTACGAATCGTTCCACCATTCGGATCTGCTCAGCACGCGGACGCTGCTGGAAAGTCAATCGCCGGCCCGCCGCAACGGGCTCGACGTGCGCGACTGGTCCTGGCGGCTGCTCAACGGACAGTCGAACCTTCCCAGCGCCGAGTGGCCCACCCATGCCGCGGTGTTTAGCGTGGCCGTTTCCCCCGATGGCCGTCTCGTTGTCTCCGGTGATGAACAGTCCATGCTCATCATCCGAGCGTTAGACACGGGAGCCATCGTCGCCGAGGTCGATACGCAACAGGGGGAGATCAACACGGTCGCGTTCGCCACCGACGGCAGCGAAGTTGCCACCGCTGGTAAAGACGGTACCGTGCGTCGCTGGCGTAGCAGCGATGGGACCGTCAGCGGCGACGCGCTACGCCATGACGAAGAGGTGTACTGCGTCGCCTACGCAGCGGATGGCACCTGGCTGGCCAGTGGCGGACGCGACATGCGCTTGCGCATCTGGCGGCCGGGAGAAACGACGCCGTTTTGCGATTGCCAGTTCGACGAAGATATCGAATGCCTGGCCGTGTCACCCACCGTCGCCCGCGTTGTCGTCGGGCTGAGTAACGGCGACGTTTGCAGTTACGACGTCTCCGTCGAGGCCGTCGAATGGTCGCGCGAGGGTTCCAGTCGCGTTAGCCACGTGGGCATTTCACACGACGGACGAGTCGTCACGATTTGCCGTCAAGACGTCGCGGACGTCGACGTCTTGGCGATGGAAGACGGACAACGCGTTGGCGTGTTGTCGGACTTTGGTCACCGACCCACCGTTTGTCAGTTTCTGCCGGACGATCGCCGCGTCGTGGTCGGCTGCCGCGACGGTCACTTGTATCTGTGCACCGTCGACATTGCCTGGCAAGACACCCAAGTGAATGAGCCGACGCCGCAACGCCACGTCGCTCTGGTGCAGAACAAGGGGATCCGGTCCCTCGCCCTGGACCCCGACGGCCGACGGGTCGTCACAGCGGGCGACGGCGATGCCGTGTCTGTCACGGAACTAACCGCGCTCGAACACGCCCACAGTTTGCGCTGTCTGCACGGCGTCGATCCGCTCTACACTTGCCTGGATCCTGCAGGCCGGCGCGTCGCCGCTTGGGACAAGTCGTCGCGCGACGTGACGGTGTGGGACGTGGACGACGCGAAGCTCGTCCGCCACATCGAGTTCCCCATTGTCCGTGCCCCCATCTTTGTCCTGTCGGGCGACGGTCACCTCCTGGCGGTCGGCCGCGACACAGAGGTGGAAATCACGACGGCAAGCGACGCCGTGCCGGTTTGCCGACTCGTCGGACACGAAGGACGTGTCACACAGATCGTGTTTTCGCCCGACGCGTCGCTCGTCGTCACCGTCGCCGAGGACGACACCGTACGGCTTTGGGACGTCGCCACCGGAGCCGAATTGCGACGTATCGACGCCCCGGATGTGGCACTGGCCGCCTGTTCGTCGGTCGACCAACTGTTGGCGCTGGCCGATCACTCGGGAACCATTCGCCTCTGGGACGAACGTCCCGAAGCATTTCGGGTGTTTGCCGAATCATGTCCGGCGCAGCAGCTCACGTTTTCGCCGACGCGACGTGAGCTGGCTGTCGCAAACACGGACGGTCAAATCATTTTCTTTCATGCCGATAACGGCGGCCGCATGTGGGACCATGAACAGATCTACCATGATCCCCGCATGTCGGTTGTGTTTTCTCCCGACGGCGACCTTCTGCTCGACGTACGACACGGGAACCACAACGTGCTCGTTCTGAGCGCTCAGAATGGTAGGCAATTGGGCGAAGTTTTTGCACTTCGACCTTTCAACCCGTCGAACACGATCGACGACTGTCGCTTCACTCCAGACGGCCGGAACCTCGTGATGAGCTGCCACGACGGGGTCGTGCAGGTGCGCGATTTACCGCCGCTGGAACTCTTCCCGCTCACGGGTGCGGTGACCAGTATCGACGTTGCGCGGGAGTCTGGGCGCATTGTCGCCGCCGACAAGCAGGGGCAGGTCGAATGGCGGAAACTGCCGCGCTACGCGACTGTTGGCGACCGTCAATTCGATGGGGTCACCGACCACTTTCAGGTGGAATTCGTCGGTGGCGATCGCTGGATCGCCGGTGTCGCGCACAACTACTTTGTCGTGGACCCCGTCACGAAACGCGACGTTGTCGCGGTTGACTTCCAGGCGCCCGAGGGACACGACATCGCGTTCTCCGCACGTTTAGGGTTGCGCGTCACGGTTCAGCGCGACGGTAGGATACGGCTCAACCACTTCGACGTGGACCACCCCGAGATGCACGACGAACAACTGGGCGAATTCATTCTCGCAGCGGACGACGAATTGCCAGACGGTACCGCTGCTGGACCCGTCCTCACGGCGTGCGCGCTCTCGGGCGATGACCGCTGGTTGGCCACTGCGTCGGCCAGCGGCAAGATCATTCTTTGGCCGCTTCAGGAGTCGGTCGAGGAGGCGGCACAGAGCGACGGCGAAGCCCCTTGGCGCATCACACTCGCGGAAGGCCGCCTTTGGCTCGATCCCGACTCACGAGCGGACGCCCCGCAGCGCCGGCGCGAGATCGTGGCCGCGCCGATCATCATCGACTTTCCGACCAAACCCGCCGCGTGCATGGCGTTTTCGCCGGACGGCCGCCTTTTGGCCGGTGGGGGTGCCCGCGGCACGGTGCTGATCTACGACCTGTTCGAGCACCGTGAGCACTGTAAGTTCGTCGAGGGGGATGGTCTCGTCAGGGCCATGGTTTTCAGCGGCGATAGTCAGTCCCTTTTTTCCGCCGGAAATGATGACCAGGTGCACGAGTGGAACGTCGGCGACAAGCGCCGCGCGCGTGAGCCGATCGCCGTGGGTACACGCGTGAACGACTTGGAATGGCTGGACGAAACGCGACTCGCCTGGGCGGGCGACAGCGGCGTCGTCGGCGCCGTCGTATTGCCCAAGTACGAAGACGCCATCGTCACCGTCGAGCACGACACGTTCTTGGTGACGACGGCCATCACGGCTGACGGTCAACTGGTCACGCTCGACGAAGGTAGCAAGCTGAGTTGGCGTCCTCTCGCCGATCTCCGCAATGCCTCGACGCGGCTCGCGTTGCCGGAATTCGTCCCTCGGCAGATGCGAGTTGCTCGGCTATCACCCGGCGGTGACTACCTCGCCGTCGCCTACGGTGCGAAGGTGCAGGTCGTGTCTGTCGACGACGGGCAAACGATCGGCTGGCTCGACCATCAAGACCAGGCTGTTAACGACGTGGCGTTCTGGGTTCCCGACTCGCTGATCGCCACGGCTTGCGGCGACAGCAACGTCTGGCTTTGGGAACTGCCGTCGTGTCGATTCATCACGACGCTCCCCGAACATCATCGCGCCGCGAACGCGTTGGCCTTTTCCCCGGATGGAAGCCTGCTGGCGAGTGGTTCGGGGGACAACACCGTCATCATCTGGGACGTCGGCGAACGTCGCTTGCTGCATCGACTGTCGGGGCATACCGACACGGTCGGAACCCTATGCTTCTCGCCGTCGGGAACCATCCTGGCTAGCGGTGGCGACACGTCGGTACGCCTCTGGAGCGTTGACGACGCTGTGCGCCTCGGACCGCCGTTGAACTCTGGGCTCCCGCGATCGATCTCTTTCAGTCCTGACGGTGGCACACTCGTGGTGGCCAGTGAACAAGAGCCCGTCGTGCTGTTCCATGTTGAATCGGGACGCAAGATTGGCCGCGCCGCGGCGTTCCCTTTTGGCGACGTCCGCAAGGCACCAGTCGACAAGGCACAAGTCGAAAAGGCTCATGGCGTGCGCGGCTTTGCCGCTGCCTGCTCGCCAGACGGCGACCTCCATGCGGTGGTGGAATACGGTGACGCGGACGCCAAAATCGTCACGTTGCGAACACCGTGACGGTTGTCAGCAGGCCGCGGTTGCCGGAATGGTTCAAGGCCGATCGCCCCAGGTCGACACATTGCCTCCGCATGACGTCGGCAATGTAGGGCGGCACTCGTTGTCGCGACGGCGAAGCCGCGTGCCTGCATGTCCGTCGCCGGTGAACACCCCCGCTAACTGGGCTCGATCTCAACTTGTGAAAAAAATCTACATATTTTCTTTGCTTTGTGGACGCGGCGTTTTGGCGTGCCGCCACCTATGTGTCGCAGTCCGATGTCGGCGTACGTAAGACTTGTGATTTATCTGTAACATGTTTTTTAGTAATGACTTGCGGTCATTGAACGCTCGCCGCGGTACGACGAAACTGGGGGTCTGTAACCGCTTCTGCGCGGCGTGGTCCGTCGGCCGCACGTACGGGCCCCCTCATCCGACGGTTGACGCCCGACGGGGTAATCTTAAGATTGGCGATCGTACGTACGAGCCGAGGTGACAGTCCGACGCAGGCGCTGCGTCGTTCTTTTCAGAGTTTAACTTCACCTCGGAGTGTAGGTCCGCCATGTCAAGGTTCTCCCAGGTCTGCTGCTGCTCGACCGTTGCTGCATTGTTGATGGCCACGGCGCCTGCCAGCGCGGCGTTTGTCGTGTCGGGGTCGATCGATGGCCTTCCTGTGTCCGCCCAAGCCGACTTTTCCATCGACGGCGGAAATCCCGACCTGCTCGTGCTCACCTTGAGCAACACACTTGGCGCCGCCATGACCGGGCGCGCGCAAACGGTGACCGGGCTGCTCTTCACCATCAACGGCGCCGATCCCAATCTCATGTTGGTGAGTGCCACCGGCACGGTCGACTACGAGGGTAACGCCGATCCCTATCCCGGCACTCCCAACACCGACCTGCTCACGGTGGACATCGGTAACGGACAAGGCCCTCCGCACTGGGAACTCGCGTCTAACCCAGGCGGTGAGTTGAGCAGCGTTGCGACGTATGAATATGGCCTGAGTTCCATCGGCGGTTCGGCAAGCGGCTACACCGGGATCTGGAACGGCGGCGACCTGGACGGCGACCCCTGGGGGATCATCTCCGCAAACACCAACGTCGACGCCGCTCCTTTTACGACCGGTAGCTCCCCGAAGCCGCACTGGACGCGGGAATCGGCGACGTTTGTCTTCTCCGGTTTCAGCGGTCTGTCGCTCAGCGACATCGACAACAATGTCCGCTTCATGTTTGGCTCGATGCCCAACGGCACGATCGACACGCCCGAACCCGGCACGGCGCTACTCGGCTTGATGGCCGCCGGCGCACTGGTGCTGCGGTCGCGCCGTCGGCGCTAATTGCCGGCGCGTCGTCATCGCCATCGCGACCCGTCGACGCGCAACGTTGCCGCGACGCGGTTGACGCGCAGCGGCAGGGTCGGTGCAAACACTCGGTCAGCGCCGACACACGTTTGGCGCAACATGCCGACGTAATGCGACCGACCTTTTGCCGTTGGGGGTGGCGGTTGACGCCGATTAGGCGTTGGCGATGCCGGGGGCCCTTGCCGCCTGGCGTTGCCGCTTGCTGCGGCGCTGCGCGGCGACGTAGCCCGCCGAGGCCGCCACTGCGACGGCCGACGCCGACTTGGGACTGAGCAGCCGGTCCGCCATCGCCGTTTCCAACGCGTCGGTGGGACGATGCGCCGACGTCGATACCAGGTCGGTAGCTCCGCCGACCGGAGCAGCGCCATATGCCTGCGTGAGCGCGTCGTCCGTGGCCAACTCGAACGCCTGATAGCGCCCGAGGGCCGTGTCCGCACCCGTGATGAATGAACCCGTCGCGGCGTATTGTGGCGGCGCTGTCGACACAGCGCCATCAGCAGCGCTCGGATCCAGTTCGATCATGCCGCCTTCGCTGGCGCTGGCGGCCACCCCAGCGCTGCCGGCGACGTGTGAGGGATCTGCGGGATCGACGCCGTCCGTCGCGCCCGCCGCGGGGACGCCGGCCATTGCGTCCGCCGCTGCGCCCGTCGTACGAAGAATCGCAGCCGCTTCGCCCGTCGGCGCTTCATCCGGCCCGTTGCCGGCCAGTCCGTCGCCGAGCACGTTCCAGTCAGCGTCGCCGGCAAGTTCCTCGGGCGTGGTCATCAACAGGTCGACGACGCCACCCTCGGCCGCATCGACCGCTGCCGACGCGTCATTCCAGTCAGGCGAAGTGTGGACGGCGCCGGTAGCGCCGTAGCCGGCCGCCGAGGCCACGAACGTTGCAGTTTCGTTGCCGCTCAGCGCTGCATCGACGAGCGCAGGGGCGAGTGCGTCGGCCTGGCCGGCGTCCAGCACTGCGGGCACGGCAACATTGTCGGTCGAGGCGCCCGTGGCTGCCACACGGCCCGCGTTCGCGTGGGCCGCATCGCCTCCCGTCCGCGCCGATGCAGATGCCGTGTCGGCCGGTGTTGCCTGGTCGGAGTGCTGGACCGTGGCAAAGTACGCCGCCGGTGCGTTGGAACTCGTGCTTGTCTTGTCGCTGGCCGTGTCGGTCGTTTTGCCCTGTGCGACGCTCGCGCTTTGTGGCGCGGCCAGGCCTTGCAGCGAGCCGGTGCTCCCAGTAGCGGAACTCGCGCCGCCGACCGACCCGCTCGCGCTGACACCCGTCACCGGAACAATGATCACGATCTGGTATGGGTACGACGAAGGCCAGGGGGTGTTGATTGCCAGGGCACCGATCGCCCCCGCGTCGGACCAGTACGTCGGTTGACCGTCGTGTGCAAGATACGAGTTAGCCGGTCGATCGCGACCACCGACGCCGGAGTCCGCATAGCGGTTTGCTCCACCGCCAAAGCGATCGTCCGGTCGCGGCGCGCCGTCGGACATCCCCGAGAGCATCTCGACGAGGTCTTCGAGTCCGGCTCCGCTACCGAACTGCGGTACACTGCCAAACTGTTCGCCGCGCAGGCCGTCGGCAGAAGCGGGCGCGTAGGCATCTTCCCCGCCGTAAGGGCTGGCGGCGACCATCATCGACGATGCCGACAACATACAGCGGCGCTCGAGGCGTTCCACTCTCGGGCGCAGGCTTGCCGTGTTTGCGACGGGCTTCGCGGGGAGGCGCGAACGTTTGTTCCAAGGCCAGTTCATCGTCGCTCTCCTTCGCCGGCGACGTCCCCTGATAAGATGTCCCCCGATACCAGTTCCCCCGCTACGCTTTTGTTGCGGCTGGCACCGGTGGTCATGGGCACAATGGTCGCGGCGCTGCGGATTTCCGCGAGCCACTCGGCCGACTCACCCGGCGGAACCAGCAAACTCCATGGCGCCGTGCTCGGCGATGGCAATTCGCGCAAGCCCGCCGCCACGGCTTCGCGGAGCGACTGTGTCGCCTCGGCAATGCACGTCTGGCGTAGCTCCCGCAAACGATCGGATGCCGCATTCGTCTCGTCGTCGACGATCGCGACCGTGGCGGCCATTTCTTCGGCGACCGACAGCAGCCGCTCGGGCGACTCGGGCCACAACTGGCGCCGTTGCCGCGAGACGTCGAGTGCCGCAGCGGGAAGTCCGAGCCTCCGCAGGCAGCTCGCCAGGTTGAAGTAGTGTTTGCTCAGCGATTCACGATAGAACGTCATCTGCGGTGCCGACTCCAATGCCGCCCTTTGCCGTTGTGCCGCTTCGGCAAACATGCCGCGGGCCTTATCCCACTCTTGCCGGTCCATGTACACCATGCCGAGGTTGTTGTACACGCCACCGAGGCGGCTCAGCGTGTTGGCGTCACCCTGCGCCGCTTCGAGGTCGAGCAACAATTCGGCCGACGTCTGAAACGACTCGATCGCCGGTTCGAGCAGCGCCTGGTCACGCCGCACCATGCCCAACGTGTTGTGGCTGATGGCCAGATCGCGGCGATATTGCGGCACGTCGGGAGCTTCAGCGATGAGGGCTTCCCCTCGTGCGATGGCCTCTCGGCAGTTTGTTTCCGCCCGTTCGAGGTCGCCGCGGCGACGATACAGTACGGCAATGTTATTCAGCGTGACGGCCAGATCACTTGCCAGCGCCAGGTTGTCCGGATGGCGGGCCGCGAGCTGCTGCTGCCGGTCGCGAGCGGCAAGCCGATGGTTCAACGCCTCGCCGTCGCCAAGCCCGCTGAGGTTGTTGTACGCCGCCGCCGAACCTTTCAGGTAGACCTCGTTCTGAGGGTCGAGCGCGAGCAACTGCTCGTACACGTCGCGCGATTCGGCAAGTGCCGCCCCGGCGTTGTCGCGCCTTCCCTCGGCAAGGAGCGCCAGACCGAGATTGCCCAGCGTGTCGCCGAGTTCACCACGATACGTGGGCACGTCGGGAAAACGCTCGACCAGGCCGCGCTGCAGTGCCACCGCCTCGTCCAAGTGACGGTGGGCCTCGGCGAGTGCGCCCCCGTCCACAAGCAACTGCCCGACGTTGTTGTGCGCCCGCGCCAACTGCCGGGCGTACTCCGGTTCACGGTAACGCGCCCCAGCGGCGCGGGCCAGCACGTCAAGGGCCTTCGCGTACGACTCGCGGGCCGCTGCGGGATGCCCCAATTGGCTGTTGATGTGCCCAATGCT
>JAGQPT010000024.1 GCA_020426575.1 Planctomycetales bacterium | reverse complement strand
TCAGCGAGCGCACCCTGGAAGACCGCAAGCGGATCATCGACCACATTCGGAGGATCTCGATCGACAGTTGTGTCGAACTCGGCACGATGGAGATGGAAGAGACGAAGATCGGCCGGCTCGAGCACAAGATCGAGAAGCTCCGCACGCTCGGTGAGCGCACGCCCGGCATCGAGTTTCTCCGCAGCGAAGTCTTCAGCGGCGACCACGGCCTGGCGGTGATCGAACACGCTCCGTTCGGTGTGATCGGCGCGATCACGCCCGTGACGCACTCGCTGCCCACGATCACAGGCAACGCCGTGAGCATGATCGCCGGCGGCAACACGCTGGTGGTCAATCCGCACCCGAGCGGCAAACGCGTGGCGGCCGAGGGTGTGCGGCGCTTCAACGAGGCGATCTACCGCGACCTGGGCATCGACAACCTGATTTGCGTGATTGCGGAGCCGACGCTCGAATCGGCCGAGCAGGTCTTCGCGCACCGCGGTATCAACCTGATCTGTGTGACCGGCGGACCGGCCGTGGCCCGCGCGGCCATGAACAGCGGTAAGCGGGCCGTCGTGGCCGGCCCCGGTAATCCGCCCGTCGTGGTCGACGAAACGGCGGACTTGGAGCGGGCCGCCCGAGCGATCATTCAGGGTGGATCATATGACAACAACCTGCTCTGTATCGCCGAGAAGGAAGTCTTCGTCGTCGAGAGCGTCTTCGCCCCGCTGATGGACGCGATGCGGCGGGCCGGCGCCGTGCAGTTGAACGACCGCGAAATCGACGCGCTCACGTCGGTGGCGATCACGACCGTCGGCGAGGGCGAGCACCGCCATCAGGTGGCCGCCAAGGAGTGCATCGGCCAGGACGCCGCCGTGCTGGCCGGCATGGCCGGGAAAAACATCGCGCCGCCGACCGAACTCATCTTTGGCGAGACCGACGAACACAACCCGTTCGTTCCCGTCGAACAGATGATGCCGTTCATTCCGTTTGTGCGTTGCCGCGACGTCGACGAAGCGATTGCCAAGGCGAAGTACTACGAGCACGGTTTCCGCCACACGGCGATCATCCACTCGAACAACGTGCGAAACATGACCAAGATGGGCCGCGCCCTCGACACGACGCTGTTTGTCAAGAACGGCCCCTGCATGTCGTCGCTCGGCCTGGGCGGTGAAGGTTACCTGTCGTTCTCGATCGCCACGCCGACCGGCGAAGGCGTGACGACGCCGCTGACGTTCACCCGCGAGCGGCGCTGTTCGCTGATCGACGACTTGAGGATCCTGGGAAAGTGAGCAACAGGGTAGCCCAGACAGTCCTCTGTCTGGGTCGCGCAGCGCCAAGAGGCACAGAGCGCCGACCGCAAACCCACGACAGAGTTTCGCATACTCAACAGAGATTAGACAAAGCCTCTTGTGCCGGAGGCACCCAGACAACGAGTTGTCTGGGCCACCCACTAAGACCATTTCCACCGCTATCGTCATGCAACTCGCGTTGATCCTGGGACACGCAACCGCGACGGTCAAACACGGCTCGATGGCGGGAAGCCGCATGGCAGTTTTGCAGCCGCTGTCGGCCGACGGCTACAGCCCCGACGGCGATCCGGCGATTGCGATCGATCGGTTGGGTTCGTCGCGTGGCGACGTGGTGATCATCTCCAGCGACAGCGAACAGGTGCAAGAGATACTCAGTTCGAAAACGACGCCGGTGCGTTGGAGCGTTTTGGGAATTCGAGATTGATGCAAGCGAGCGACGACAAACTGACTCCCGCGGGCGTGGACCGCGTCGTGCGCGAAGTGCTGGCCGGGATGAACGGTCGGCACGTCGGCAACGGCGCCATGTCGCACACGGCGGTCGCGCGCTCTGCTGCCGTGGCGACGGCTGCCAAGGGCGCGACGGCACCGGCCAAGAAAACGGTGCCGGTCACTTTGGCGACATCAAATTGTCTGACAATCGACGCGCGGGTGGTGAGCCTGGTCGACGTCAAAGGGCGACTTGCCGGCGTAGAGCAATTGACGGTTCGTCCGACGGCCGTTGTTACCCCGGCGGTCCGCGACGAACTCCGCGACCGAGGCATCCGACTGGTGCGGGCGACGGACGCCGCAGCCGCGCGGTCCCAGGTGGCGGTCGAAGTGTCGTTGGCCGTGGTGGCCAAGAACGTCGACTCCGCCACGATCGCTCGACAAATTGCAACGTCCGGCCGACAGGTTCAACTGCACGACGGCGACTGCCTGGCCGCGGCGATTGATTTCGTCGCCGACGGCGTGACGGGGCGACGCGGCGTTGGTGTGATCGTCGCCGATCAGGCTGCCGCGGCCATGTGCCTGGCGAATCGAGTACGCGGCGTCCGCGCCGTAGCGGCGACGTCGCCCGAACAAACGGCCGCAGCGGCCACCGAGGTGGGGGCCAATGTGCTCGTCGTCGATCTCCGCGGCCAGAGCGGGTTTGCTGCGGCGGCCCAGGTGCGACGCTTCCTCGACCGCGACAGCTACGCCTGCCCGGGGCAATGGATCGCCCGGCTCGGATGACGGCCGCAGCAGAGCACAACACAGCACGACACGACTTACCAGCGAACATCACGTTTCCAAAATGCCAAGGCACTGACCATGCGAATCGCCAAAGTGACCGGCACGGTGACGCTGAGCCGCAGCCACCCGCTGCTCGAAGGAGGGCGGTATCGGTTGGCCGTGCCACTGTCGCTCGACGACGTCGCCGAGTTTGCCGAAACCGGCGAGGTGGCGCCGAAGGCCGACACGCTGGTGATGTACGACGACCTGGGTGCCGGAATCGGCAGCCTGGTGGCTTTGGCCGAGAGCCGTGAGGCGTCGCATCCGTTTTTGCCGGCGACGAAACCGATCGACGCCTACAACGCGGCGATTCTCGACACGATCGACATCGGTCGGCACGCGAACGACCGCAAATCCTAACGCGATTACTTCGAAATCAACCACTTCGTCACGATAAGAACCATCATGTTAAACATTCACCAGTTGCGTAAAGAAATCTGTGAGATCGGCGACCGGCTCTACAAGAAGGGATTTGCCGCGGCGAACGACGGGAACATCAGTTATCGCATCGGCGATAACGAAGTGCTCTGCTCGCCCACGATGATTTGCAAAGGCTTCATGAAGCCCGACGACCTCTGCACCGTCGACATGGACGGGAACCAGCTTTCCGGCCGACGTAAGCGGACCAGCGAGATCCTGTTGCACCTGGCGATCATGAAGGAGCGGCCCGAGATCAAAAGCGTCGTGCACTGTCATCCACCCCATGCCACGGCGTTTGCCATCGCCCGCGAGCCGATCCCGCAGTGCGTGTTGCCCGAGGTCGAAGTCTTCCTCGGCGACGTGCCGATCGCCCGCTACGACACGCCGGGCAGTCAGTCGTTCGCCGACACGATTCTGCCGTACGTGAAGAAGTCGAACGTGATCATCCTGGCCAACCACGGCACGGTGAGCTTCGGCGAAACGGTCGAACAGGCCTACTGGTCGACCGAAATCCTCGACTCCTACTGCCGGATGCTGATGCTGGCCAAGAACCTGGGGACGGTCAACTACTTCACCGAGGGCGAAACACGGGAACTGCTCGACCTCAAGCAACGGCTCGGTTACTCCGACCCGCGGCTCACCAAGGAGATGGAGAACTGCGACATCTGCGCCAACGACGTCTTCCGCTCAAGTTGGAAAGAGGCGGGTGTCGCGCAGCGGGCCTTTGCCCCGCCGCCGCCGATGCGCTCCAAGTCGCCGTCGGCGGGCAAGGCAGGCGGTGACTGTGGCTGCGGCAACAAGAACCGCGCCTGCTCATGCAACACCGGCACATCGACCGGCGGCGGCCACGAAGCCCTCGTGCAGCGCATCACCGACGAGGTGCTCCAGGCGTTGGCGCAGCGATGATTCGGCACCTCGTTTTGCCACGACGACAGAATTTACCACGACGACACAACGACACGACATTGTCATCCGAGTCTCCGAAAAGGTCGGCGCTGGAACGCAGGTGCAAGACGACGTTGCTCAATCAAAACTTTCGTCGTGTCGTTGTGGTGAACGAATCACCCTCGACAAAGACTAGAACATACGCTCAGTCAATTACGAAAGCATGACATGAAAGTCAGTATCATCGGAGCGGGCGGGTTGGTCGGGTCTTGCACGGCCTTTGCCCTGCAGACCGGCAAGGTCGTCCAGGAAATGGCGCTGATCGACGTCAACGCCGACGTCGCTGCAGGCCAGGCGCTCGACCTCTTGCACGGTGCCTCGCTCACGGCCGACCAGGTGATCACGGCCGGCGGCTATGAACACATCCCCACGAGCGACTGCATCTGCATCACGGCCGGCCTGCGCCGCAAGCCCGACGAGAGCCGCCTCGACCTGATCAATCGCAACACCGACCTGTTCCGCACGATCCTGGCCGACGTTCGCGCCGCCGGCGTCAAAGCCGACGCCACGGTCGTCGTGGTTTCCAACCCGGTCGACGTGCTCACTTACATTGCGGCACAGGAACTCAACCTGCCGTGCGGGCAGGTGATCGGCCTGGGAACGCAGTTGGACACGGCGCGGTTTCGCAGCCTGATCGCTGGTCACCTCGGTGCGGCGGCAACGCAGGTCAAGGCGCTCATTCTCGGCGAACACGGCGACAGCATGGTGCCGATCTGGTCGTCGGCAACCGTGGGCGGCCTGCCCCTGGAGAATCATCCCTGTTGGACGCCACGCACGGCCGACGAGCTCTTCACGCGCACCAAGGGTTCCGGCGCCGAAGTGATCAAGAAGAAAGGCGGCGCCGGATTCGCCGTCGGACTGGCGATCCAGGAAGTGATCGAAACGGTCGCACTGGACCGCCGCCGCATCCTGCCCGTCTCGAGCGTGCAGAACGGCTGCTACGGCATCCGCGACGTGGCGCTGTCGGTGCCGACGGTTGTCGGCCGAGCGGGTGTCGTCGAAACGCTCGAGTTCGAGCTCTGGCCGAAGGAGCTGCAGGCGCTGCGCAAGAGCGGCCAGGTGTTGCGGCAGACAGTCGACACGGTGCTGGCCCGCATCGGCGCCGGTGTGTGAGCGCTAGAAGCCTACTCAAGTGGGGTGCCACTGCTGGCTTGTCCAGCAGTGCAAACAATCGGAGCCGTCGATGTCACTGCCGACACCCAAATCACTCGATCGTAAACTGGCGTCGATCCATCGCGATCCGTCCGGTGCGAAGGACTTCATCCTCGCCGACGCCAAGGACGCCGACATGGCGTTCGGCATGGGCGCGCCGGGACAGAGTCCCGAATCGCACAACGGCGAGGCCCGCTTTCGCACGCTCGCTGAATACCGCGAACAGATCGCGCAGATCGTCGATCAGGGTTTGGTCGACATCATGCTGATGTCGGCGAGCACGAACGACGTGCTCAACTACGGCGGCGGCATCTTTCAGGACAGTGTCGTCACACCAGCGTGCCGCGCCAACGACGCGTCGGACGTGCACGTGGTACGGCGCGGCGTCTATCCAAGTGTGCCGTCGCGACCGTTTCGCACGGCGACGATCGATCACATCCAGTGCGGCCACCTCGACTGTTCGCCGGAGGAACGTTCCCGCGGCGTCGATCTGGGGCTGTACAGCGTCACGTTTAACAACCGATTCGAGGAAGACCTCCGCACGCTCGAAGCGTATAACGCGTTTCGCGTCGAGGCCGAGCGGCTCGGCTTTCGGCATTTCCTCGAGGTGTTCGACCCCAACGCGCCGGACGGCCTCGACGACGATCAGATTCCCGGGTTCGTGAATGACCACATCGCGCGTTGTCTGGCGGGCGTGGCCACGGCGGGGCGGCCCGTGTTCCTCAAGATCGTCTATCACGGCCCCAAGGCGATGGAGGAACTCGTCGCGTATGACCCGCATCTGATCGTGGGCATCCTGGGGGGCGGCGCCGGCACGACGTACGACGCCTTCAAGCTACTCGCCGAGGCGCGGAAATACGGCGCCCGCGTCGCGCTGTTCGGCCGCAAGATCAACGGCGCCGAGTGTCAGTTGGCGTTCGTGCAATTCCTGCGACTGATCGCCGACGGCGAGATCACGGCCGAAGAAGCCGTGCGCGCTTATCACGGCGTGTTGGAGCGCCTACGGATCCGCCCGCATCGCAGCCTGAGCGACGACCTGGAGCTGCGCACGGCCGTGATGAGCTACGCGAACCGATCGAGCGTGAGCGTACCGGCTGGGGTGCGGTAACGCGGCGACTGTTTGGCGTGTGTGTGCACGACCGGTCGGAGGATGCTATTTCCTGCCGAGTTTGCGTGTCGGTCGCAGAGCCGTCTATAATGATGGGCTGTTCTAGTCCCATTCTGTCCTTGTGCGTCGTGAATTCGTATGTCGAGTGCACCGATGTCAAACGCGCCGGTGCCGGGTGTGAAGGAGGCGGCACGCAAACTCATCGACGCGTTGCCGGACGACGCCGATTGGGACGAGGTGATGTATCGCGTCTACGTACGTCAGTGCATCGAAGCGGGAATTGCCGACGCCGACGCCGGGCGAGTCGTGCCGGTTGACGAAGTTCGGCGGCGGTTCGGACTCACGTCGTGAAAGTCCTTTGGACCGATGCGGCAATCGTCCAGCTCGCGGGCATCTAAGACTACATCGCGATCGATTCGCCACGATGGGCGCAGCGGATGATCGATCGGATCACAGGCCGCTCGCGTCAGCTTGCGTCTTTTCCCGAGTCGGGAGAAGTGGTTGCTGAGTACGCCGACGCGTCGATTCGTGAAGTCATCGAAGGTCCCTATCGCGTGATCTATCGTATCCGGACCGACGTTGTCGAAGTGCTGGCCGTGATCCACGGTGCCTGGCCGTTGCCGCCCGAGTTGCCGGCGGACTAGGGGGGGTGTGGCGACGAAACGCGCGGGAGTTCTCCCCCTGACTGAAGTTAGGGGTTGTTTTCGAGTTCGTTTCGCGGCCAATGTTTCATTGCACGGCGGTACCTCTTGTGCAGCGTGCGGGTGTTTCTATCGCCTGGATGTCCTATTCGTCAGGTGTGTATTTTTACGGTGCGACGCGTGTCTCTTACACTTGATCCCGCATGATGTTGTGCTGCCTAGCGCCGAGGAGGGTGTGTCGAATGGCGACGCAGTCGGTGTTTTTTCTCGTTCTTCGCGATGCCCCCAGAAATAGCTTGCTTTTGTACTGGTGGCGCGGTAATTAGGACGTTGTTCGTCGGGTAAACGAACACGGGCATCCTCGCCGGGCCGGTACATTGCGACTCACAGGGGGCTGTGATGGCTCTGAAAGTCAAGTGTAAGTGCGGGAAGATCTACGACGTCAAACCCGAATGGTTGGGCCGACGATTGCGTTGCAAGAAGTGCGACCATGTGATCGTCTTGCCGAAGGCGGCCCCGAAACAGAAATCGACCGTCACGGCAAATGCCGCGACAAATCAGGTCGCCGGGCAGAAGCCGCTCGAGCAAAAACCGGCTAGGCGAAAGGCCGCGGTGGCGACGGGTGGTCTCGACGATCTGCTCAGCGGCGATCTGGCCGCGCTTGAGCAATCCGCTGCAACGGTAGAAACCACGCGGAAGCCGCCGGCCAAACCCCAGCCCGTGTCGACCGCCTATGATCCCACGGCGGGGCGCGGTTCGACGGCGCTGGACCGTAAGACGGCCGAGCGTGCCGCAGCGCGAACGGGCATGCGAATGCCCGGCTCGACAAACTTCTTGTTGGCGATCGTGGCCGGCGTGGTTGCCGGTGCCTGCGGCGCAGGTGTCTGGGCGGCGATTGCCTACTATGCCGACATGCAGATTGGTTGGATCGCCTGGGGCATTGGCGCTGTCGTCGGCATCGCCATGATCGCCGTCGGCCGAGAAGGGTCGCTTCTGCTGGCGCTCTGTTCGTTGGTCATCGTGTTTTGTTCGATCATCGCCGGTAAGGCGATGGCGATAAATATGTTGATCTCAGACATGCAGGCCGACGGGTCGTTGCCGGGCGTACTAGAAATGACCGATGAGAATTACATCAGCATGTTGGCGGATGATATCGCTCAGAATCGCGAAGACGCCGGCCAACAGGTCATTTGGCCGGATGTCGATTACGACGAAGACTATTCGGTGCAGGATGAGTATCCCGCCGACATTTGGCAGCAGGCGACGGCAAAGTGGGGCGACCTTGGCCCCGACGGACAACAGAACTATCGCGAGCAGTTTGGTGTCGACACCGTGGAGATATCCGGCGCTGCTCGCGGTGCCATCGTTGGCCTGGGGGTCGTCTTCACGTTCGGCCTGTTCGACATCATCTTCGTCGGTCTGGCGATGGTCACCAGCTTCAAGATCACATTAAACGGCATTGGCAGCTGAGACGTAGGCTCAAATCCCAGATTCACGATCGACGTAACGGGCAGCGCCGCCGTCTCAGCGGGCTTCGGCGGCGACGGTGCCGCGGACAATGGCGCGCAGCTTCGGTTCGGCGGCGGCCGCCGTGGCGAGAATGTGTTCGACCGTGGCGGCTTCCAGGGCGTCGGGCAGACACATGTCGGTGACGATTGAAAGCCCCAGCACCCGCATGCCGGCGTGCACGGCCACGATCACCTCGGGGACGGTCGACATGCCGACGACGTCGGCGCCGATCGTGCGGAGGAAACGGTACTCGGCGCGGGTTTCCAGGTTCGGCCCCGTCACCGCCACGTAGACGCCGCGATGGGCGACGAAGTCTTCCCGCCGGGCGATCGCCAAGGCCTGATCGATCAGCTCCGGGGTGTAGGGCGCCGACATGTCGGGAAAGCGCGGCCCCAGGGCGTCGTCGTTGATGCCGATCAGCGGGTTGTCGCCCAGCAGGTTGATGTGATCGTCGATCACCATGATGTCGCCGGCGCGGTAGTGCGGGTTCATACCGCCGCAGGCGTTCGAGACAATCAGCAGTTCGGCCCCCATCGCCTTCATGATCCGCACAGGGAAGGTGAGTTGCTGGTGCGTGTAGCCTTCGTAGGCGTGGAAGCGACCCTCCATCGCCAGTACCTCGACGCCTTCGAGCCGCCCGCAAACGAGCTGGCCCGAGTGACCCGCGGAGGTGGAGCGGGGGAAGTGCGGGATGGCCTCGTATGGGATGGTGACCGCGTCGGCGATTTCTTCAGACAGGCCGCCGAGCCCGCTGCCGAGGATGATGCCGACGCGCGGCGAGTGGTCCCAGTGGCCGCGAACGTGGGTCACTGCTTCGTCGATCTGCGCTGCCAGGTGCAACATGATAATGGGGCCGCCGTGCCGGTCGGATGCGCTTGGTCAATCGAGTGGAACGCACGTCGCGTCGCCGTGCGCCGCGCCGTTACTGTCGGTTGCCGTCACTCTTCTTCGTCGTCGAAATCACCGTCTTCATCGTCGTCGTCTTCGATGTCGTCGAGGTCGTCGACGAGGTCTTTGTCGAGGTCTTCTTCGTATTCGTCCTCGAAGTCATCGTCGAAATCGTCGTCAAAATCGTCATCGTCGAAGTCGTCGAACTCGTCGGCGTCGCTGCCGTCCATCTCATCGATCTCGTCTTCCGCCTCACAAGTGATGGCCGGCGGTCCCGGTGTGTCATCGGACGGGTCCGGGATCGGCCGCGCGACGAAGGCGCCGGCGGACGCCGAGTCGACGAAGGGGATACCGACCGATCCGGTGTCGAGCGATACGTCGTCGCTCGGTGTGTCGATGACCAACATGGGGGTGACTCCTCCTGCGATTCTGTGGCACGCCACCCGAGGGGCGCACCGTCTGGCACTTCGATCAGCCGACCGTGTGGCGAAGGGGCCGACCATGGTCGCGCGGCAACGAACGCAGTGCACATTACACGCCGATGGCCGCCGCGGTGTCAACTCCCGCGGGCAAGGTTTTGCCTCGGCAAATCGTGCGGCCGAGATGCGGCCCACGGCGGCCCGCTGGGAGCATTCACAGCGGACCAGTCGGCAATCGCGTGTCAACTGTTTGCCGGGCTACCGGGAAACGTGGCGCGTTGCGCCGCAAGCCCCAAAGCGGGGGCCAAGGACGGAATGTGCGGCCTCCCCGGGTGGACGTGCGGTTGCGACGTCTGAGGTGCTTCGACCGACTGGGCGCCGCGCTGTTCTCGCAATTCCGCCAGCGCCTGTTGGGCGTCGCCCTGCGATGGCTCCAGGGCAATCCATTCACGCAGCACCAGCTCGGCCTCTTCCAGCCGACCAACAGCCGCCAGGCAACGCGACAAGTGTCGATGAAGATCGGTATTTCCGTATCCGGCGGAGCGGGCTTCGGCAAACCGGGCAAGCGCGACCTCCCACTGGGAACGCTCGACCAGCGCGACGGCCTGTTTGAACAGGGCGATGGCACGTTCGCTCGGGACCGTTGCGACCGCTGCCGCGGGTTGCGGCGCCGTTCCCGACGGTGGTGCCGTGCGCGGGGCCCGCGTCAACAGCTCGAGCGTCGGCACCGACACGGTGACGTGGGCGTCGTGCTCGTCGTGGGCATCGCGACCGATCTTGATCGCGCTGCGCAGCGACGCCAGGTACTTGCCGATCGCCTCGTTGTCCGGTTCGACCTGTTGCCACTCTTGCAGCACCGACTCGGCGGCCGCCGCCTGGCCGTTGGCCAGCAGCGTCACCGAGTACCACCGCAGGCAGATCGCGTCGCGACAGCCTGCTTCGTG
>JAGQPT010000313.1 GCA_020426575.1 Planctomycetales bacterium | reverse complement strand
TCCGGCGCAGGGCACGACGACGATCACGATGCTATTCACGACGGCACGAGCGATGAAGCGCTGACCGCCGACACGTTGAGCGGCCGTGCCGACAAGTCCCAGGCCAAGCGTCGCAAGCGTCCGGAGGTGCCCGACTATCTGCGCGAACCCGACGAGAGACCGCGGCGCCGCTGGCCCCTGGTCGGCGTCTTGGCGCTCGCCGCCATCGTGGCCGTCGTCGCCCTGGTCGGCACGGGCCAACTCCCCTGGCTCGACCTCGACGGCAACTCCACGCAGCTCGCCGACGCCGACAATGCTAACGCCGATTCGGCCAACACGTTCATGGCCAACGCCGACATGGCCAATGCGGATACCGCGAACACCGGCGCGGCCGACGCACACACCGACGACGCCCAAACCGATGACACATTGATATCAGACACTGCCACCTCAGACACCACTACGACAGACGCCGCCGCTTCCGTACCGGACCCGGCGGAATTGGGCAGCGGCGAGACTCAACCGGCCCAATCGCAGGCGCCGTCACCTGCCGGTCAAACACCCGCCGCGCCGCCCGGCGCACACGAACCGGCGCGCGACGTTTCACCGCCGATGATCGACGACCGTCCGCCGGTCCCACCGAGCGATGTGGTCGCGCCGCCTACGAATGATGGCGCAACGCCTGTCGCCGGCCCAGACGCCGCCTCACAAGCGCCGGTTCCCACGAATCCCGCAGTCGACGAAGTGGCCGACAACGCCACGTCGGACAACGCTGCCGGCGATACGAACTCAGGCGGCAACCAGCCGAGCGGCAACACGTCGAGTGAACTGTCGGCGGCCCCACCTGCAGTGCCCGTTGCGACGGCAGCAGCGGCAACCGACGCCGCGCACGCCGCTTCGGCCAAACTCTCACAGCCCGAGTCAATCACCGGATTGTTCGGTCCCTCGGCGCCGAAGCCGGCGCCCGAGTCGGTCGACGACTTCCCCTTGCTCGACGCGGACTTGATGCCGGTGGGGCCGGGCACACCCGATCAAACCGCCGCGAATTCCAACGACACGTCCGCCGGCGCGGCGACGGCCAACGAGTCGATCGCCGCCAATCCGCTGCCGCCCGGCGATGCGGGCGCCGTGCCCCCGGCCGGCGCTGGTGACGAATCCACTGCCGCCGAACACACGGCGCCCGGCACGGCAACCGCCGCTGCGCCCGCGGCCGGTACGCCCGGCGTCGGTCGGTTCATTTCCAACGACTCCGAACTGCTGCGTTACAACACGGGCACGTTCACCTGGGAGCGGGGCAGCGACCACCGCGTGCTCAGCGCCGGCGACCAGTTGCTCTCGCTGCCGGCGTTCCGACCGTTCCTTACGTTCAGCAACGTCTCGGTGCAGATGGTCGGTGCCACGCACCTGCGGATCATGCCGCCCGACGCCGACGGCACGATCGGCTTGCAGATCGACTACGGTCGAGTCGTGTTGATGTCGTCCGGCATGGCCGGCGCACGGGTGCGACTCGGACTTGGCAACGAGGTGGCGACCTTGACGTTCGACGACGCCGACGCCACGGCCGCCGTCGAGGTCCTGCCCCATCTCGATCCCGGCGCCGATCCCAGCACCGCGCCGTTGAGCCGTTCAGCTCATCTCTACGTGGCCAGCGGCACGGTCACACTTGGCGGTGAGTCGGGCGACTCCGAGACGCTCACTGCTCCGGTGCGCGTCGCGCTGAACGAACGTGCGGAAACCGAGGCGTCAGCCAGCGACGAGATGCCTGACTGGATCTTCTCGAACGCCTACATCAAACAACTCGACCAGAACGCCGCGCAGGTGATCCACAACACCTTGGCCGAGGGAGGTCCCTTGTTGCCCGCTCTGACTGAGCTCGCCGAACACCGCCGCGTCGAGGTGCGTTCGCTGGCCGCCCGCCAGTTGAGTTACCTCGACGACTTCGATGCCGTCATCGGCGCCCTGGACAACGAACAGTTGCGCGCCAGTTGGCCGGCGTATTTCGACGCGCTCCGTCACGCGGTTGCCCGCAACCAGGGCTCCTCGCAGAAGGTGCTCCTCGCCCTGGAGAAGCGCTACGGCAAACAGGCTGCCGAGATGCACCGCATGCTTTGGGGTTACACAAAAGACCAGCTCACCGGCGGCCGCGCCGCCGAACTCGTCGGCTATCTCGACAACGACGAGCTCGCCTTCCGGGTGCTCAGCTATCTCAACCTGGAAGAGATCACCGGTAAGGGTGGCGGCTATCAACCTCAGCACAACGCCCTGCGTCGCCGCCGCGCCGTGTCGAGCTGGCGCGAGCGCTACGAAAACGGCGAAATCATCCCGCTGGAAGAAAACGCGCCGGCAGGTGACGTCGAGCCGTGAGCGAGCGGTGCCGCAACGGCACAACACGGTGACCGCAATCGATCGTCGCCTGCCACTGCTGGCTTAGGTCAATGGTGCGCGAATGAACGAACGTTCGCTGGGCCTATTCGAGCTGGGCTATCAGGCCTGTGCGGCGACCGTCATAATCTCAGCAATGTGACTCTTTGCGTTCATCATCGTTTTCACGAGCCAACCGGCATGTACGTCTCGTCGCTCAACGTCGAAAACCTCCGCTGCTTCGAGCGGGCCAAAATCGCGTTCGAACACCCCGACACCAACGTCAAGGCCAAAGCCGATCGCGTCGAGAACGTCACGCTGTTGCTGGGCAACAATGGTTCGGGTAAGACGACGATCCTCAAGGGCGTTGCCCTCGCCGTTTTGGCGCCAGTGATTCCCGCTGCCGGTTACAAACCACATTGCCTTGTCCGGCGTCACGCAGGGCCGCCGTCGCCAACCGTGGCGAATGTGACCGCCGCGCTTGTTTTTATGGAGCAGGATTACAATTACGCTGCTGACATGCGTGCCGACTCATTGCCCGCCAAGGCAACAGCGAAGATTCTTAGCCGCGGCGACTACGAAATGATGATGACGTCGGCGGAGTACTCAAGCACCGCAATCGATTCCGAAGAAAGAACCGTGTCGGAGCAATTGCTCGAAGACGATTCGCCGGCCTATTTCACAGTTGCATATGGTGCCACTCGCCGAGTTGCCAGTGCCAATGGTTCCGAAGTCTTCAGCGAAAAATCTCGTGGCCTCAGATATCAACGCGTTGCAAGCCTGTTTGAAGACCACGTACCACTGCGTCCCTTGAATCTTTGGGTACCAGGATTAGAATCGAAACGCCGATCGGCGGCGATCAATCTCTTGAATACTTTGACTCCAGAAGACATCAGTTTTGACGGCCGTTTTGACGATCTCCAACCCATCTTCACCCATCGCGGCATCGATCTGCCGTTCACCACTCTCTCCGACGGCTACCGTGGTTACATCGGCATGGTTGCCGATCTGCTCCATCATCTCAATCATGCCTGTCCCGATGGTCGCGAACTCACCGAGATGACGGGAGTCGTGTTGATCGACGACATCGACCTGCATCTGCATCCCTCGTGGCAGCTCAGCGTCGTGCCAAAACTCGCCTCCACGTTGCCGCGACTTCAGTTCATCGTCACGTCGCATAGCCCGCTGGTAGCCGCGACCCTTTATGCCCGAAACATCCGCGTGATCGAAAGTCCGCCCGACCGACCCTCACGGGTCAATGACGTTCAAGAGCGCATCCACGGCCTCAACGCGGCGCAGGTGCTGTCGAGCGAATATTTCGGGCTGCCCTCGTCGCGCTCGCAAGATCAAGAGGACAAGCTTGCCCGGTTGGCCGACGACGTGGCCAAGCGCGGTTCGCCCGAAGCGTCCATTGCCTTTCTCCGCGAACTCAGCGGCAAGAACCCAGAGTAACCCCATCGTCTCGTGAATCAGCACAGTTGGGCGGACTCCGAATGATTCGGTACGTGATCACCGAAGCGCAGCTTCACGAAGACATCGAGTCAGAAATGCACGGTTGGCTGGCTCGGGCGCAGGAGCGCACCGATGGATTCATTGCCGCCGGTAAATACGACGAGTCGTCGAACATCTGGAGCGATATTAAGCGAGTCTATTTGCGGCTCCAGCACGACAAGTGCGCATACTGCGAACGGCAACTGGCCGCAGGCGAAGACGGCGGCACGATCGAACACGACGTTGAACATTTTCGGCCCAAAAACACCGTGCCACGGTGGCCAACAGGCAACGACGTCTCGTTCAGCTTCGGCACGGGCGAACCACTTGAAAACGGCTACTTCTGGCTCGCATATCATCCACTCAACTACTGCACCTCCTGCAAGAAGTGCAACACGCCACAGAAGAAGAACTTCTTCCCGATTGCCCAGAATCGCGGCTCAGTTACCGACGATCCCGCGTCACTGAACGCATCGGAAGGGCCGCTTCTCATCTACCCGATCGGCGACCTCGACGAAGACCCTGAGACGTTGATCGAATTCGTCGGCCCGTTGCCAAAGCCGGCGAAGAAGAACGGGCCGCGCTGGCGTCGCGCCAAGGTGACCATCAAGTTCTTCAAGCTCGATACACGAGAGGAACTGATTCGCGAAAGATGCGAACGTCTTGTGGCGCTGGACAATGCCTTGAAGATCGTCGACAGCGCACTGCCCGACGCAGATAAAGAGGTCGCGAAGGACGACATTCGTCGTCTACAAGAACCTAAGAGCCCTCATGCGAACTGTGTCCGCTCGGCGTGTCGCATGTATGTAGAGACGCCCGACGCGATGCGCGACGTATTTGCAGCGGCTCGTGATTTCCTCGACTCGGAGTGAGTTGCTCACGGTAGCCTGTGTCAAGTCATATTCCTGACCAGCCGTTGTCAAGGGAAGTCTTTGGGCCAGTTGCGCTCCGTGAGCGAAGGTTAGCACGAACGTTTCACGTGAAACATCCATGCCAAGCGTCGCGCGCCGGGCATCGTTTCACGTGAAACCATCGGCGCGGTGGCGACGCGGTGCGTTTTGCCTTGCGGCGCCGTTCGGTTTACAATTTCGCCCCGCAGATCATTCGGCCGATCGTTCGTAAGACGTGATCGACGTTTGGCGCCGAACGGTGCGATCGCCCGTGCCGTGTTGCAGCAACGTTTCCTGCCGAGAGTTTTCATGACCCCCGCCTCCACACCCGCCGGTGCCTCACCCGACGATGAGCGCCTCGTGCCCGAGGACGTGATGCCGCGCGGCGACTTGCCGGCGATGCGGGTGCGCGATCTACCCGAGGCCGTGCCGCTGAGGCGAATGATCGGCCCGGGGATCATCCTGGCGGGCCTGGCGCTGGGCAGCGGCGAGTTCGTCATCTGGCCGTACATCACCTACCGCAGCGGCTTCGTCTTCTTCTGGGCCTGTGTGCTGGGCGTGGTGACGCAGTATTTCATTAACATGGAAGTGACGCGCTGGACGCTGGCGACCGGCGAGAGCGCCGTCACCGGTTTCTGCCGACTCAGTCGCCACTGGGCCTGGGTCTTCCTGCTGCTGAACATCATCCCCTGGATCATCCCGGCCTGGGCCACCGGCGCGGCCGAAGTCGCCGGTTGGTTGTTCAACCCCGATGCGATCGACGTCGCCGGCACGAAGCTCACCAAAGTGCTCACGATCGCCAGCCTTGTCGGCTGCGCCAGTGTGTTGACGCTGGGGCCGGTCGTCTACGAGACGGTCGAGCGCCTGCAGATGGTGCTCGTCACGGCCATCGTCGCGCTGGTGGTGCTGCTGTCCTTCATGCTCGTGCGCTGGGACGCCGTCGCGGCTATGGCCGGCGGAGTGCTCTCGGTCGGCGACCTGCCACCGATTGGCGACGGCCCGAACGACCTGAGCGTGACGATGCTGCTCGGTGCGTTGGCGTTTGCCGGCGCGGGTGGCACGCTCAACCTCGGGCAGAGCAATTTCATCAAGGACAAGGGCTATGGCATGGGCCGCTTCATCGGCCGCATCACCAGCCCCGTGACGGGCCAGGCCGAGGCGGTCACCGAGACCGGCTATCACTTCGAGCCGACCGAGGCGAACCTGCGGCGCTGGCGGTCGTGGTGGCGTGCCGCCGGTGCTGAACACTTCCTCACGTTTTTTCTCACCTGCATTGTCTGCCTGGTGCTGCTCACGCTGATCAGCTACAGCATCTTCTATGACGGCCAAACCGGCCAACTCCGCGCCGAGGCGGAGCAATACGGCCAGGGCATGCAGTTCATCCGCGGCGAGGCGGTCGAGATCAACCAGGCGATCGGTCCCTGGGCCCGTAGTGCGTTTTTCCTGATGGGCATCGCCATTCTGCTGACGACCGAAATCGGCGTGCTGGATGCGTGTTCGCGAATTTCCAGTGATTTAGTGAAGATTAACTGGCTGCGCGACAATCCGCACTTCAGCGAAGGACGACTCTACTTCTATTTCCTCTGGGGGAGCGTGCTAGTGGGGTGTTTCATCGCCCTGTACGGGGTCAGCGAGGTCGAGGCCAGCGCGACCGGTGCCCTGAGGCTGTTCAAGATGACGTCGGCGCTCAACGGTGGCGTGATGTTTCTCTACTGTGGTATTTTGCTGTACCTGAACCGCTTCCGTTTGCCACCGGCCGTGAGAATGAGCTGGGCGCGGGCGCTGGTGATGTGCTGGGCCGTTTTGTTTTTTGGCTCGTTTGCAGTTTGGGCGCTGTACGTAGAGCTGGCAAAATGACCGGCCCGATGGCCCCTCGCGACACGTGAATAACACAACGTGTTTTATATCAATGCCTTGCGAACAACGTATCGGGAACCGTCGGTTGACTCGCCTGGGCGCGTGCCGGCGGGTTCACGGCGGCATCGAGCCGCGCGGAGCCAATTGTTGATTAGCCCCTGGGCGGCTAGAATGCGTGATCCTGATCCCTTGTCCTCGGCACCCCGCCTAGGGGGAACGGGGACATACAAGTGCAGTCACGTCTTGAAGTTCGTGCAAGGAGCTGACGTTCGGTGCAGATCAACATTTCGGCACGACATGGCCACCTCAGCGAAGCGACCCGCGATAAGATCGTCGCTAAGCTGGAGAAACTACCGCGAATGTTCGAGCGTCTCACCGCCATCGAGATGACGGTTGACCTAGAGCACCGAGACAGCCCGGAAGTGGAACTTCAGGTATCAGCAGAGCATAAGAAGGACTTTGTGGCGACGGTTCGGGCCGAAGATTTGATGGCCTGCGTCGACCAGGTGCTGCACAAGCTGGAGCAGCAGTTGCGGCGATACAAGGAGAAGGTACAGGACCGTCATCGCGGCAATGACGTTCGTCACGAAGAAGGGTGACGAGCACCGGTTGTCGAGGACGACGGATGGACAGATCAACGTGCGACGAGATTCAGCGTGCGACACAGTTGCTGCCGGCCGGTCGTGGCGACTGAGAGTCGTATGGCCAGTTACGGCCGGCAGCGGTGAGAAACGGTGCCATCTCGATAACCCGCGATCGTCGTGGCACACACACGCAAACCATCACCATGAGATGAGGAAGGAGTGGGTACGTGAAGTTTAGCGACTTCGTGTGCCGCGAGTCGGTCAACGCGAACCTGCAAGCGGTGGAGAAGGAAGGTGTCATCCGCGAGAT
>JAGQPT010000312.1 GCA_020426575.1 Planctomycetales bacterium | reverse complement strand
TGAGCGTGAGCCGCGTCGCCGCCGCCTCGTTGAGCTTGCGGGCGAAGCGGTTCCACTCGCGGCGATAGAGTTTATCGTCGCCGTTGCGGTCGATCGCCGGGAACAGCCGCTGCAGGGCTTCGTCCGCCTCGTCGCGGTCGATGTATTCGTTGTTGTCCGTGTCGAACTGTTCGAAACGCACCGGCAGGTTGTCCTGCGTCAGCGGGTCGGTGTTGTCGCGCTCCATTGCCAAGACTGCGTCGTACATCTGCAACTCGTAATCGCCGCGGCTGGTCGGACGGATCGAGACACCGTCGCTGGCGAGGCGCTGAGAAAGCCCACGTCGATTCATCATCGTGGCATAGGAACGCGTGCCAACGGATACGGGCAACTCGACGTCCGGTACGGTGGCGAACATGGCCGCGATTTCATCCGCGCTCAGCGCACCGTCGGCATTGGCGTCGAGGCGGCGCTGCAGGTTCTCGCCCAAAGCGACTTCGCCGCGGGCGGGTGGTGTGGCGTCCTCCCGGGCGAGTTGCAATCGGCCGTCGGCGTCGCCGTCGTAATGCGCCACGATCAGACCCGCCACGGCCGCCGCGTCGAAGCCGGGATAGAGCAGAATGAACGGGCCGACGCGACCAAGCCGCGCCGCCTCGTCGACGACGATCGCCGTCTCGGCGTTACGGCTGCGGGCGTCGCGGTCATCGACCAGTTCGTCGCGAGTGATCGTCTCGTCGCCGTTGAAGTCGACGCGCCGCAGCCAGGCGGCGTAGTCGACGAGTTCGTCGGCGGCCAAGAAACCGTCGCCGTTGACGTCCAGCAGCAGGAAGAGCCCGTGGCTGATCGGGCCGGGTCCGGCCCCGGGGCGAACCGAAATCGGCGGCGCCGCGTGTTCGTCGTACCAGGTCGCGAATTGTTCTCGGTCAATCGTGCCGCCGCTGGACGTGGCCAGTTCGGCAAGCGCTTCACCGGGCAGCGCTCCGGCCGGTTCGTCGGCCTGGTAACGCGTTGGCGGCGCCTTGGCGGCCTCGGCGCTGGACAGTACGCCATCGCTGTCTTCGTCCAATTCGGCAAATAGCCGGCGATGGTGATCCCGCCACAGCTGTCGGAACGGCACCTGCACGCGTTCGATCCCCACGGTGATTTGCAGCCGCAACCACACCGGGCGACCGGGCCCCAGGAACAACAGGTCCTGAGCGTTGGCCGGCACCTCCGCCCCGACTCCGCTCGCCGCCGGCTCATCTCCTCGCACGACGGCTGCGGCACCCGCCGAAACAAAAGCCGCCACGAGCAACGCTGCCACGAACAACACCGTCGCTCGGCACGGCGCACGGCTGCATAGCGCCGTGTAGGTTCGATGTTGTGCCACGTAGCGATTCATGAGGCCGCGTGCCGGTTGGGAGCGCAAAGGGATCGATGGTGTCTACGAATTCAGAGCAGGGCAAGATCGGCTGCCTGACCGCCGATGTCGTTATGCCAGCGCGTCGTCGATCACTCGGGCCGTCATGTCGACGATGGGCACCGGGCGGCCCACGTTCGAATTGTTCGGGGTTGCGGGATCGATGCCGAGCGCGGTGCAGGCCGTGGCCAAAAAGTCGGGCACTTCGACCGGTCGGTCCTTGATCTCCATACCATCGGCGCTTGTCGCACCGATTGACTGCCCGCCGCGAATGCCGCCGCCCCCAAGCACGGCGCTCCAGGCCTGCGGGAAGTGGTCGCGGCCGGTGTTCTGGTTGATTTTCGGCGTGCGGCCGAACTCGCCCATCCAGAGAATGAGCGTCGAGTCGAGCAGCCCGCGATCGGCAAGATCGTCGATCAGCGTGCTCCATGCCGGATCGAGGGTTTCACAAAGTCCGCGCACCTGGCGAAAATTGTCGGCGTGGGTGTCCCATCCCAGACCGGCGTTGCCGTCCACGCCGCTGAGGGTGACTTCGACAAATGGCACCCCCTGTTCGATCAGCCGGCGGGCCAACAGGCAGCCCTGGCCGAAGCGGTTGCGACCGTAGGCGTCGCGAAGTTCGGCTGGTTCGCCGCTGAGGTCGAACGCGGCGGCAACCTCTGGGCTCATCATCCGCACGGCTCGTTCATAGGCCGTTTGATGTCCCCGCGCCGCAGCGGCGGTGTGGTGTGTGACGAAACGGTCTTCGAGTCCGCGCATCAGGTCAAGGCGAGCCGAAAAGTGGTCGGTGTCGATCCCGCTTGCCGGCGTCAACGACTCGACCTCGAGGCCGTATTGCCCGTCCGTGTCAGCTCCATCGGCCGGTGCCGACGCGGCGCCTCCCACGACCAGCGGCGCATAACGCGGTCCGAGAAACCCTGGAGTGAACGATTCAGCTCCCAGCGACGTGTTCGGCAACACGCTGACAAAGCCGGGCAGTTGCTGCGAAGAGTCGCCCAACTCGTGCGCGACGAGTGCGCCCAGCGGCGGATAACGCACCGCCCCCTGCGGCCGATAACCGGTGCGGACGAAGTACGTCCCTCGATCGTGGTCACCTTCTTTCGACGTCATCGAACGCACGATCGCTAACTTATCGGCACGAGTCGCGAGTTTCGGCAGGTGCTCGGCAAGCCGGATGCCGGGGACGCTGGTTTCGATCGCCGCGAAGCTGCCGCCGTTCTCGTGGTCCGGTTTGGGATCGAACGTGTCGAGCTGACTGGGGCCGCCTGACATCCAGAGCAGAATACAGGAGCGCCGTCGCGCGGGATTGTTGGCCGCCGCCCTGGCGAGCCGCGAGAACCAGCCGCACGAGGCAAAACCACCCAGGGAAATGCCCCCCACCGCCGCCGCACTGTGCCGCAGCCACCGCCTGCGGGCGAGCAGTTGCCGGATATCGCTCGTTCGTCGCATGTTTCGCGCTCCCGCAATTTCTCGTTGGCCAACAGTTTGTGTTATCTGACGATGCGCTACGTCGATCGACCGCGACCGACGTTGACCGTTCGTTCAATGCAGCAGGGCGAACTCGGCACTGTTGATCAGCGCCCACAAGACGTCGCCGTACGCTGCCGGGTTGTCGTCGCTGCCCGGTTCAC
>JAGQPT010000311.1 GCA_020426575.1 Planctomycetales bacterium | reverse complement strand
TTGACGTCGATGAGTGCGACGGTCAGATGGCATGTTGTGAACTCGTCGACGAGTGACCGACGGGGCCGACCGAAATGGTGCAAGCCGGTAGCGCCGGCAGGCCCGTGGTATCGAACTGGCGCATGCTAGACTTCCTATTTTTCGGGACCAGAACAATCCTCCGAATCGTTCAAGTCCGTCTCCCGTTTCGGCCGATATCGCGCAGGTAACCGTCGCCGCGCGTGGGCTTTCATTGCGCGGTGTGATGCTAGCATCAGCCGCGTGGAACCGAAGATGGCAGCCCTCCCCATTCCGACGTGCGACGAATTGGCCCAGTCGACGATCGAGCCACGCGGCGAGGCGACGGCCATCGCCGAGGTGCAGCGGATCGCTGAGAGTCATCCCCAGTTCGTGCTGGGCGCGTTGGATTTTTGGTCCCGAACGAGCGAGTGAGCGCGTGTCGATCCACAGCCTCCGCAAAGCCGCGATTCTTTTGATGAGCCTGCCACAGGAAGATGCGGCAGCGCTGCTATCGCAGCTCGACGCGCAGCAGGTCGAGGCGGTCTCGATCGAAATCGCCAAGATCGGCAGCACGAGCATGGACGAGCGCGAGACCGTGATCCGCGAGTTCGCCGAGGCCAATCCTGCCACGATGATCGTGGAAGGAGGCGGTCTCGAGTTGGCCAAATCGCTCGTGGAAAAGGCGCTGGGCACCAACGCGTCGAAGACGCTCGACAACGTGCGGCAGTCGATCGAGGCGATGCCGTTCGGCTTCCTGCAGAAAGTCGACAGCCAGAACCTGCTTACGTTCATCCTCGATGAGCATCCGCAGACAATCGCCCTGATCCTCTCGCATCTGCGGCCGTCCCAGGCCGCAGACATCATCAGGGGGCTGCCGGCGGACAAGCAGTTGGCCGTTATGCGGCGGGTCGCCACGATGGGTCAGACCAACCCCGAGATCATCCAGGAGGTGGAACGGGGCCTGGAGAGCCGGATGGCGAGCGTGATGAGCCAGCAGTTCGAGAACGCCGGCGGCGTGGCCAGCGTGGCCGAGATCCTCAACGTCTCGGACCGCGCCACGGAACGTCAGTTGCTGGAAAACCTGGCCCAGGAAGACCCCGAGCTGGTCGAAGAGATCCGACGGCTGATGTTCGTCTTCGAGGACGTCTCGAAGCTCTCGAACAAGGACATCCAGACGATCCTCAAGAACGTGGAAATCTCGCAGTGGGCCTTGGCGCTCAAGGGAGCCAGCAACGAACTGCGAGAAAAAATCCTTGGCAACATGTCGTCGCGGGCGGCGGACCTGCTTCGCGAAGAAATCGACTATCTCGGCCAGGTTAAGCTGTCGGCGGTCGAGCAGATGCAGCAGGGCATCGTCGACGTGATCCGCCGCCTCGAAGACGCCGGCGAACTGGACCTGCATCCGGACGAGGCCAGCGAGCAGTTCATCGGCTAATGGGACATCGCGGCCGCGACCACGTGGGGCGTCGCCACTTGAGACGCGTGCGCGGCGTGTGCTAGCATGCGGCACTCTCCCCCACGCCCCAGGCGCCGCATCGCGCTGTGTGATACACGGCGGTCAGACGTGGTGCGCCCGGCAGGACCCCAGTGCGACGGATCGATGGCCACCTCTTCGCCGATGATGCAGCAGTTCGAGGACGCCAAGCGCGCCCATCCGGACACCGTGCTGCTGTTCCGCATGGGCGACTTCTACGAGACGTTTCACGACGACGCCAAGACGGCGGCCCGGGTGCTGGGGCTGGCGCTCACGAGCCGTGAAAAAGGCGAAAACGCCATCGCGATGGCGGGCTTCCCCTACCACCAGCTCGACAGCTACTTGGGCAAGTTGGTGGCGGCCGGTCATCGCGTGGCAATCTGCGACCAGGTCGAATCGCCGCAGCAGGCCAAAGGGCTCGTCCGTCGCGAGGTGACGCGCGTCGTCAGCCGCGGTACGCTCACCGACGACGCGTTGCTCGACCCCCGGGAGAGCAACTTTCTGGCGGCGGTGGTCGCCGAAGAGCCGGCGGGCCTGGCCTGGGTGGAACTGTCGACGGGTCGCTTTCAGGCCGCAGTCGTGCCGGCCGGTCGACTTGCCGACGAACTGGCGCGAATCGCACCGGCCGAGTGTCTCATCGCTGAAGACACTGAGCCAAGCGTCACCCGGGCGACGTTTTCCTCACAATGGACCGAGCGTCCTCCCTGGACGTTCAATTTCGGTTCGGCGAGCGAACTGCTGCTGCGGCACTTCGGCACGAAGACGCTCGACGGCTACGGCTTCGACGCCGAAACGGACAGGCCGGCGATTCGGGCCGCCGGCGCCGTGCTGGCATATCTAGAAGAAACGCAAAAGGCGAGCCTCGCGCACATCGACCGACTCATTCCCTTCGACGTCGGCAAGAGCGTCGAGATTGACCGCGCCACCCGTCGCAGCCTGGAACTGACGCGGACGATTCGCGACGGCAGCCGTGAGACGTCGCTGCTCGGCGTGATGGACCGCACGATGACGGCGATGGGTTCGCGTCTGCTGACTGACTGGATGGCCAACCCGCTCGGCGAAGTCGAGCCGATCGAACGCCGTCTCGACGCGGTGGCCGAACTCGTCGCCGACGCCCCGCTCGGCGAGGCGCTGAGCGAGGCGCTGCGGGGGATTTATGACCTGGAACGGCTGATGGCGCGAGTGACGACAGGCCGCGCCAGCCCCCGCGATCTCAGCTTCGTCTGTCGGACGCTGCGGGCGCTGCCGGCGATCAAGGCCAAGCTGACGGCCCGGCAGAGCGAGCGTTTGACGGCGCTCGAAGATCGGCTCGACCTGTGCGCGGAGTTGCGAGCGGCGCTTGATGCGGCGTTGGAAGACGACTGCCCGCTGACGAGTCGCGACGGCGGCATCATTCGCCGCGGTTATCACGAAGAACTCGACGCCGTGAGCGAGCTTGCGCGCGGCGGCAAGCGGTGGATCGCCGAGTACCAGGCCCGCGAGTCGGAGCGGACCGGCATCGCGAATCTCAAGGTCGGCTTCAACAAGGTATTCGGTTACTACATCGAGGTAACGCACGCGCATCGCGACGTGATTCCGGACGACTACATCCGCAAGCAGACGATCAAGTCGGCCGAGCGCTATATCACTCCGGAACTGAAAGAGCACGAAGAAAAGATTCTCACGGCCGATGAGCGCAGCAAGCAACTCGAATATGACTTGTTCGTCGAGCTCCGCGAGCAGACGGCGGCGGCGATCGGTCGCTTGCAGGTCACCGGGCGCGTGCTTGCCGAGATTGACGTGCTCGTGGCACTGGCGGCGCTTGCGCGACGGCACGAGTATTGCCGACCGACGGTCAGCGAGGCGCCGGTGACGAAGATCGTTGACGGCCGGCACCCGGTGCTCGACGTCACGGAACCGGCCGGCACGTTCGTTCCCAACGACACGCTGATGTCGCCCGCCGAGGGTAACATCCTGCTGATCACGGGCCCCAACATGGCGGGCAAGAGCACGTACATTCGCCAGGTCGCGCTGTTGACGATCATGGCGCAGATGGGGAGTTTCGTGCCGGCTCGTTCGGCGCAGATCGGGTTGGCCGACCGCATCTTCGCCCGCGTCGGTGCCAGCGACGAGTTGTCACGCGGCATGAGCACATTCATGGTCGAAATGACCGAAACGGCGCGGATTCTCAACTCGGCAACCGGCCGCAGCCTCGTGGTGCTGGACGAGATCGGTCGGGGCACGAGCACGTACGACGGACTCTCGCTCGCCTGGGCCGTGGTCGAACACCTACACGATCAACTGGGCTGCCGCACGTTGTTCGCCACGCACTATCACGAACTCACGGACCTGGCGCGGGAACTGGCCGGGGTGCGCAACCTCAACGTCGAAGTCCGCGAGTGGGAAGACGACGTCGTCTTTCTGCACAAGATCATCGACGGTGCGGCCGACAAGAGCTACGGCATCCACGTGGCCCGACTGGCCGGCGTGCCGCGGCCGGTGATCCAGCGCGCCAAGACCATTCTTTCGGAACTGGAAGACGAACACCTCGACGCCGAGGGACGCGCCAAGATCGGCCGCCATTATCAGCACCAGCACGGCGACCGGCAGCTTTCGTTGTTCGGCCCGACCGACCATCCGCTGCTCGAGACGATTCGCGGCGTCGACGTTGACGCGCTCACACCGCTCGATGCCCTCGTGCAGATCAAGAAGTGGCAGGACGAACTGGGCGGCGACCGTTGACGAGAACCGTCGGCGAGGAGCCGCGGCCCCGGCGAATCATCACGCGGTCACGACCGCCGGGACGTCTGACGTCACCGTCACGGCGACACCCTTGAAGGCCGGCGTCTTCGACTTGGGGTCGGTGGTGCGCGGCACGAGGACGTTCGCCTCGGGGTAATACATCAACACGTTGCCGGGTTTGATGTCGGCGAAGCTGCGGATACGCACGTCGCGCATCTGGCCGGTGGTGCTGGAGACGACGACCGGCTGATCGTCTGCGAGCCCCCGGGCCGCCACGTCGTCGGGGTGCATCAACACGACGTCGCGACGGTCGATGCCGCGGTAAAGGTCGTGATCTTCGTACACGACCGTGTTGAACTGTCCCTCGCTGCGTACGGTCATCAGGCGCAGCTCTTCGCCG
>JAGQPT010000023.1 GCA_020426575.1 Planctomycetales bacterium | reverse complement strand
CCTTCGGGCGTCAACGTCAGCACAATGGCAAGCACGTCTGCCTGCGAGCAGACTCTCGGCCCCCGAGGCAACTCGGTCTGCTTAACCCGCCGCCCCGTCCCTAAGTTCGACGATAGCACAGCGACCCGACTGCAGCGCGAGCCAGGCAAAATCGCCCAAAGGGCCGATTTGGGCTCCGGCAATCGGTTCGCTCATAGCGCAAACCTCGCGGGGAGGCTGCGGCGGTCCGATCAACCAGATCGTCCCACTGGCGCTGACTGCCAGCGTCTTACGTCCGTCGGCAGTGACGCTCACCTGGGTGACGGGCTCAGGCGTCGCCCAGGGAACCAGTTCGTTGCCTTCTGCGCCGAATCGCAGTACCCCCATCCCTAAGCCGGCAAGCATGATCGTATTGCCGCTGGCCGATACCGCCATGTCGGCGACCGGACACATGGCGTTGCGGTGCCAGAGGGTCTTTCCCGCCATGTCATAGACCGACACGCCCCCCAGGCGCGACGCCGCATACCAGCAGGGGGTCTCTAGGCCGGCCTCGACGTAGTGCGGCGGCTGCGGAGCAGGACGCCCTGGGACAATGTGGCCATTGCGTTCTACGATCACGAGGTCGCCGGTGCTGGCCGTCGCCATCGCGTACCAGCCATCGCCGTCGATGGCCACGTTCACCAACCCGTTGGGCGCGTCGATGCAGACCGCCGGCTCGAGTTGGGCGTTGCACCAGTAGAGGACGTTCCGCTCGGTCGCCACGACGACGGTACTGCCGTCGTCGGAAACATCCGCGGCAACGACCCCCTCGGGACATCTCCAACGGGCGATCCGCTCGCCGGTGTCCGACCAGTGTTCGAGCACGCGTCCGCCAGTGCGGAGCAGGGCAGTGCGGGCCTGTCGCGCCACGGCCAGACCTTGAACCGGTGCTTCGGCCTTCCAGGCCGTGAGCATCCGGGGCATTTTTTCCAGATCCGACGGTGACACGTCCTCGACACCTCGCAAGCGAACCGGTGGGGCATCCGCGAGCCACCGCTGCACCTATTGTGCGATAAACGTGCGTCGCTGGCCAACAGCGCTGGCGTTGCCTCGGCGCACGGCCCACCGTACGGAGAACCCGCCGAGAGATAGCTAACCGGCCCAGCCACAGCCAACCCACTAGCGCAACATCACCACTAACGCAATGATGCGCTGTACCGCTGCGGGGACGCGTTTCGCAGCCGCGTCAGGGCGGTCGTCAGGCAGGGATCGTCGCCGCTGGCATTAGCGCTGGTCGAATGCACGGGATCGCTGGCAACTTGTTCGATGGCTCCGCCCTGTTCGCCAATCACCGGGCGCGCGACGTTGTGCACCAGCACGTCCGGCGAAACGCCCACGTGGCTGAAACCGAGGCCGTTGGGAGAATAAAACTTGGCGGTCGTCAGACGCAGGCCCGCGTTGACCCGGCCCATCGGAAAGATGCCCTGCACAGAGCCCTTGCCATAGCTGCGGGTGCCGATGATCGTGCCGCGATGATGATCGCGGATGGCGCCGGCGAAAATCTCGCTGGCACTAGCGCTATCGCCGTCGATCAACACGGCCAGCGGCACGCGCCAGGTGCCGTTACGATGGGCCGAATACGTCCCCTGCTCCTCGGGGTTGCGGCCACGCGTGGAAACGATCACGCCGGCTTCGATAAACTTGTCGGCCACTTCGACGGCGGCGTCGAGCAGTCCGCCCGGGTTGCCGCGGACGTCAACCACCAGCCCACGCATGCCGATGATGTTCGAGTCGCCACGGTCTTTCGAGGCCTCGCCGTGGAGCTTCCACAGGGCGGCGTCCAATTCGCGACTCGTGGTTTTTTGAAACGAGGAGATTTTCAGGTAGCCGATGCCCGCGTGACTGTCGAGAATCTGTACGCCCTCGACGCTGGGGACTTCGACCTGTGCGCGACGCATGCGGACTCGACGCGCCGAGCGGTCGGGAAGTTGAAGCGTGACCTCGACGACGCTACCCTCGGGTCCCTGCAGCAGGTTGGCCGCCTGATCCGTATTGAGGTCTGCGGTCTTCTGCCCGTCGACGGCGACGATGCGGTCGTGCTCGTGCATGCCACCGAATTCGGCCGGGCTCCCCGGAATCACTCGCACCACTTCCAGCGCGCCGTTCTCGGGGCGGATTTCGATTCCCAGTCCGACGAAGCTACCGTCGATCTGGTTATAGACTTCGTCGAGTTGATCGCCGGTGAGGAACGCCGTGTAATGATCGAGCGAGTTGGTCACGCCGCAAAGGTATTCGAACACTGCGGCGACGAACGGCACGCCAACCTGCGACTGGGCGGCGAGGGCCGCCTGGCGGACCGCATCGCGCAAGTCGTGACGCGTGGCAAAACTCGAGCCGCGAGCGATGTCGCGCGTCTGGCTTTCGTAATTGCTAAGCTGCGCGGCCGTGGGCCGCAGATGATGATGGTTCACAAACGTCGGGTCGGCCAGCGCTTCACGCAAACTTGTCGCGCCGTCGTTGAACAACTCGCTCCAGTGGGGCACGTCGACGTGATGCGACTGAATTTTCAACATCACCTCGGCGTAGAGATCGACCGCATCAGTCTCGTTCATCGACGCAAGACAGTTGACAAAGCTGTTGTCGTTGTAGCGGCGACCGAGGTCGTAATGCAGTCGGGCCACGTCGAAGTGTTGCTGAACTTCGGCATTGTCGGGATTCTCCCTTAACGCCTCCTCGTACAGCGATAGCGCTTCGCTCCAACGGTTCTCGACTTCGAGTTTCCGCCCTCGCGAGATCAGGTTCTCGATCTCGGCCACTTCTGCCACGCGAAAACGGACTTGGGCCGGCGCGGGCGAAGTGGAAAGCAGCGTTCCCACGGTTCCGGCCGCAAAGAGCAGCAGCCAAAAGGTTGCAAGTCGAAGACGCATAGAGGTTCATTCCGTGAGGGCGTGGATGCGACCGGTGGGGGCACCGGCACCAAAATGCGGCCGTGTCGTCTCGAAGCCGCGGCGTGAGGTCTTTCACCGATACGGCGCCGAGCCTTCGTTCTCAGCGGCACGCCCGATGACGGCATCCATGCTCTCGCCCCGCAAAAGAGGCGATCATCCTCGACCAAAACGAATATAGATCACGATTTGGAGTCGGTCAAAACGTCGGACCCGCTTTTCGACAGATTACCCAAAACCCCGGCTGCACGACCCGAAAACCCCGTCAATTCCTGAAACGACCCTGCCGTTTGGTCAAAGTGTGCCGGCGGACGCCCTCCGCCCGGTGGCGCTCCGCAAAGTGCCCCGCCAACCTTTTTGGGGGACCGCCCCCGCCCGCAATACGATCAGCGGACCGATGCGCTGCAGCCGGTGGCCTCGGCGGCGCGCCATCGGTGCCGCCCGCCAATCAGAGCCACCAACGCGATCAACAACGCCGGCGCTTGTCCCGGTTCCGGAACGTTGGGCAGGGCTCGCACCTGGACAACGTCGAGGTAGAACGTCGCCGTGATTCCGCCGAAGATGCGAAAATCGGCGCCGTTGTTCTGTCGATTCCCGAAGAACGCGTCGTCCAGGTAAAACGTGTGGCGCTTCCAGGTG
>JAGQPT010000310.1 GCA_020426575.1 Planctomycetales bacterium | reverse complement strand
GCAACTGGATAGGCGGTGTTCGACGCACCCAAACCGATGCCATGTAGGAAGCCTCCACTGGTGCGCGGAGCTTTTGGTCGCTGCGCGACACGGACACGCCGCCGGGTGCGTTCGTTTGGTATGGTGGGGGTCATGCGCGGCGGCGTGTCCGTGCCACCCCTTGCGAACGGTCGGCCACCTTTCCCACGCCTACCCGTCTCTTTCGCGCCATCGCTCACTTCGCGTTTTCGCGATTTCCCTTATCTTCTCAGTGTCCTCCGCGACTCGGCGGTGCATCCCTCGTCTCACGGTAACTTGTAATCGCGCCAGAGCCAGCGGAGCGAGTCGGGGAGGATCGCGCCGCCGTGGTTGCCGTTGTGCGCGCCCTCGCCGTAGACGAACTCGACGTCGTAGTCCTTGAACTCGAGCGCGGCAAACATCTGCTTGTTGCCCAGTGGCCAGTTGCCGTGCTCGTTGTCCAGGTCGTTGCTGCCGTCCTGCAGGAAGACGCGAATCGGCTTGGCGTCGGTCTTGCGGATGATGCCGGGATAGGCGTCGCCGCCGCGGATGTTGGTGAAGCTGCCGACGTGGCTGAGCACCTTGCGGAACTGGTCGGGGCGTTGCCAGGCGACGGTGAACGCGCAGATGCCGCCGCTGCTGATGCCGCAGATGGCGTGTCCGTCCGGGTCGTCGGTGATCTGGTACGACTTGCCGACCTCGGGAATGATCTCGCTGAGCAGGAACTCGGCATAGTCGCCGCTGAGCGTGTCGTACTCGAAGCTGCGATTGGCCGGCGACGGCCGCCAGCCCGGCTCGGGCGGCAACTTCTCGGTCTTGTGGCCCGGGTCGATGAAGATGCCGATCGTCACCGGCATCGCGCCCTGGTGGATCAGGTTGTCGAAGACGACCGGCACGCGGAAGTCGCCGTCTTCTTTGACGTAGGCGTGACCGTCCTGGAAGACCATCAGCGCCGCGGGCTTGTCGGCATCGTATTGCGCCGGCACGTAGACGTAGTAACGCCGAATCGTGTCGGGAAAGACCTTGCTGTCCTGCCAAGTGTGCTCGGTCACCTCGCCGCGCGGCACGTCGTCCTGCCGAAACGAATCGGGTCCGTGGGGATAACTCAACTCAACGCGCGGCTCCTGGGCCTGGCCTGACGGAAGCAAAGAACCGGCAACGAGCAGACTTCCGCTGAAACATAGACCACGAATCAAACGAGCGACGGTGATTTTGTTCATTACGCAATTCCAAAATGCGGGGAAAGGTGTTTCATGCAGGCTGTGTCGTAGCTGATTAATCGCGAAAGCGCGAAAGGATTGACGGGAGCAGAGCAATGCCAGGTGTACGACACGGCCACCTTCTCTTCGAGAATTAGCCGACGGTTGAAAACAATCGCCACACTCTCTTCTTCGCGCTTTCGTCCTTTTGCGCTTTCGCGATTCCCAGTTTCTTTCTCCGTGTCCTCCGCGCCTCGGCGGTGAATCTCACTTGCCGTCCGGATAGCGCATCTTGAGCGTGGGATCGTCGTCCACCGGTTCGGTTGGCAAATACTTCTCCACGTCGCCGAGGGCGATGACGTGAAAGTCGTTGTCCTTGAGGTAGCGCATGTACTGGCGGAACTGGTCGACCGGCGTGTGGACCCAGGGGTGCACGACGTCGGGCACGCCGTGGAACTGCAACACCGCGATCTTGCCGGCTGCGGCGCGATCGACGACCTTCTTGAAGTGCGCGAGGTTCCAATCGGGATAGCCGTCGCCGGCCGTGGGGATCAGCAGCGCGTGATGCCTGGCGGGGTCGAAGAGCGGGCCCGGATGGATGCGGCCGTAGGGCACTTCGGGCTGCATGCCGCGCCGGGCCAGCCGATAGCCGGCGGCCTCCAACACGGCGACGCTCTCAGGCCCAAAGGCGTTGCCGGTCCAAGCGAAGCTGATCGGCTTGGGCACACCGACGCGGGCCAGCTCGATTTCCACCCGAGCCAGTTCGTCGGCGAGCCGCGCGGCGCCCAGCGGCGTGTTGAAGCTGCCGTGGGTCCAGGTGTGGTTGCCGATTTCGAAGCCCATCTTATGGATCGCGGCGACGTCGTCCCAACTGAGAAAGTGCTGGGCATCGTCCATCCAGGCGTGGGTCACGAAGAACGTCGCGCCGAAGCCGAGCTCCTTCAGCAGCGGCGCGACGACCGTGACGTGCGACTTGACGGCGTCGTCGAAGGTGAGCACGACGGTGCGGGCGGGAATCGCATCGGGCGCGGCCGAGACCGCCGCGTCGTCGCCCCGGGCCGAACCGCCGTTGAAAAACAGCAGTGTGAGCAGGGCAATGTGCAGTCGCTGCAGCATGGGAAAGCACTTCGCGGGAAACACCGAGGGTGTGAACCGCCAGTCGACGGCCAGCACCAGAAAAGCCCGAGTATAGTCGCCGGCCGGGGGCGATGCGAACCGGATGAGCCCGCGGCCGACCAACCACGGGCCGCGGTGGCAACGTCACTTGGTCTCAGTTAGGCTCGTATGGATCGGACCTAACGATGCCGCCTGCCCTTTTCCAACGAGTTGCCGCGTATGCCTGCCCGCCCTTGCTTGTTGCCTCTGCTGGTCTTCTTCGTTTGCCTGACGACGCGGAGCGTTGGTGCCGACGACCTCATCTTGCTGGACGAGGCGACGCGGGGCCGCTGCCTGGAGACGCTCCGCGACGGGCTGGCCGGGATCGACGACTCGGACGAGTCGTTCTGGCCGGCGATGCATGCGGCCGAGGCGCTGACGTTGGCCGGGCACGGCGACGAAGTTTACGCGGTGATCGTGCCGCGGCTGGACCGGGAGACGGACGACCAGCATCGCTGCGGGCTGGCACGGGAACTGGTGCGCGCCGGCCGGCGGTCGTATGCCGGTGTGATGCTCGACATTCTGGCGGGCGACGATCCGTACGGTCACGTGCACGCCTGCGAAAGTCTCTACAAAGTGAACGAGATCGGCGACGGTCGGCTGTTGCGGGCGGCGATGACGCAGACCGACAACGCGACACAGGCGCTGATGGCGGCGGCAGCGCTGGCCCGTTGGGGAAACGGCGACGCATACGAATTGCTGCGGCGCCAGGTTGCCAGTGAAGACCCCGACACGGCGCGGATTGCCGCCTGGGTGTTGGGGCGCGTGGGCGACACACGCGACATCGTGGCGCTGCGAGCGGCTCTCGAACGGCATCAGGACCCGGTCGTGCGGGCGTACGTCCAGCACGCACTGGCCGCGCTGGGGGATGAGGCGGGCCGGGCGGCGCTGGCCGAGAATCTGCAAAACGACGACCCGGCGATTCGCACCTATGCGGCCGTGTTCGCCGGCGACGCCCGAGCCACGGAGTGCGCCGACGCGTTGATGGCGATGCTCGACGACGATCACGTCGACGCGCGCATTCGGGCGGCGCAGAGCCTGTTGGTGTTGGCCCAACCGCCGACGGGCGACGACGGTGACGACGTTTCCCGCGACGTATACGTCGCCACCGCCGAGCATCCACGCTACAGCGAGGGCTCGGTGTTGCCGCTGGCCGACGGATCGTTGCTGTTCGCCGTCACTGAGTTTTCCGGCAGCGGCGCCGACGACGCCCGGGCACAGATCATCGCCCGCCGCAGCGACGACGGCGGGCGCAGTTGGGACGAGCCGCGGGTGCTGCAGGAGAACGTGGGTGAGAGGAACGTGATGTCAGTGACGCTGCGACGGCTGGAATCGTCCGACCGGGCGGCCGGGCCGATCGGCATGTTCTACCTCGTGAAGAATTCGCCGGTCGATCTCAAGGTGTATCTGCGCGTCTCGGACGACGAGGCCGAAACGTTTGGAGCGCCGGTGTTGGTCAGTGACGCACCGGGCTATCACGTGATGAACAACGACCGTGTCGCGAGGCTTTCCAGTGGGCGGCTGCTGGCGCCGGTCGCCTCGACGCCGGACTTGCGTCAGTCGGACCATTTCCGTTCGTTCTGTTTCTACTCGGACGACGCTGGACGCACGTGGCAACGGGGCGGCGGTGAAGTCGACTACGAGAAGCGTGGTGCGATGGAGCCCGACGTGATCGAGTTGGTCGACGGTCGGGTAGCGATGATCATCCGCACGCAGTCGGGGCACATCGCCGCGAGCAATTCTGGCGATGGCGGCGAGACTTGGAGCGACGCAGCGCCGTGGGGCGTTCGCGCGCCCGAGGCGCCGGCGACACTGCGGCGGGTCCCGTCAACCGGTGACCTGTTGTTGATCTTCAACGACACGTACGCACCCGATGCCGGACACGGCGGCAAGCGGACACCGTTGACGGCGGCGGTGTCGACCGACGAGGGAAAGACCTGGCAGTATCGGCGCGACCTGGAATCCAACCCCGATGCTACGTACGCCTATACGAGTCTCACGTTCGACCGTGGCCGCGCCGTGATGAGCTACTACGTCGGCGGGGCCGATGGCCGCATCTCGACGCGATTTCGTTCGCTGCCGATCGGTTGGTTCTACGCCGACACCGCCGGCGCGAACGACACGCGCTGAGTGTGCGGCAGCGCCCATTGGCTTTCGCATTGCCAGGGCAGCGGCGCGATGCGTGACCAGGGCCGAGACGCCATCGCAACAATGCGGGGTCAGGTGCGGCGGCGGACCGCCGTCAGCGACGCGGCGCCGACGAGGCCGAGCAGCAGTGGCGCAGGCTCCGGCACGGCGGCCGGAGTCGCGCTGCCGGAGGTCGACACGTCTTTCCCGTAGGCGGCGACCCAGACGAGAAAATCGCCGCCGTCGACGAGGTTGTCGCCGTTCAGGTCGGCGAGGCTGTGCAGGCCGTCCTCGTCGAGGTGGCTGCCCCAGTAGAGATAATCGAAGGTATCGACGACGCCGTCGAGGTTGGCGTCCCCGTCGAGGCGAGGCTGGAAATGCATGAGCGGATCGCCGATGACGGTGTTGACGTACGAAAGCTGTCGTGTGGCGGCCCAAGCCGACTCGACGAGTGTGTGGCCGCTGAGCAACATGTCGAAGAAGACGTCTTCGTTCGTGACGGTCCAGCGTCCGGCGTAAGGCTCGGCGACGTGCCCCAGTGCCGCGGTGCCCCCAGCAGCGATCCACTCGCCGACGAGCGCCTGATTCTGCTGAGCGGCGGGATCGAAGGTGCGAGCGTTGTTGCTTTCGTAGGTGTGGAAGACGGCGCCGCGGGCGAGCCGGAACTGCAGTTGATCCGTGACGTAGCCCGGTTCGAGGCCGCCGGGGCCGTCGTTGACGCCGTGGCTGATATAACCGATCACCTCGGTTGCGTGAGCCGCCGTGATCGCGGCGTCGGAGTTGTCGTAGTCGGTGAGTTGTCCACGCTGGGTCAACGTGTTGCGCACGAGGTCTTCCATGAGATCGTCGGCGCCGGCCGTGGCATTGGGATCGTCGTCGACGACGACGCAATGGCTCTGCGGCACCATATAGACCGACTGAGAACGATCGATCATGGCCATCACGTCGTCGCGGCTGAAGGCATCGAGCCGGGAGGTGAGCCGGATGCCTTCGTTCGCCGGGTCGGCACGGTCGAAGCTGCGCGGTCCAGCGTAGGGATACTCGTTGAGAAAGAGGTCGAACTCGAGGCCGAGATAGTACGGATTGGCCGGGAGAACGCCGGGAACGTTGACGCCGGCACGGTCCCAATCCTGGTTACCCATCTCATCGATGGTGTCGATCGTGTCGATGCGCGTCAGTTCGCTTTCCAGGCTGGAATAACGTTGCCAGTCGAGAGCGCCAGCGGCCGGCGGTCCCACGTCGATCCGCAATGGCAACCCTTTGGTGGTGACGATCGTGTCGATGCGATCTCCGACCTTCTTGCCGTCGAGGTACTGGAACAGCGGCCGGCGGATGGAATCGAGGTAGTAGCGGGCATCGACCTCTTCGGCAACGTCGGCGCCCAATTGGAGCGGGAAGGTGCGTACGCCGGGATGCACCTGTGCGTAGTAACGGGCGATTGCCGCGCCGTCGGCGTCGTCGGCATTATAGATCAGCAGCGTTGACTCGGGGCTGACGGCTTGTCCGGGCGCCGCAGCGAGGAGCAGAGCGGCCCATGCACAGCCGGCGATCAAGCCGCGGCGAACATCGCGCATCAAGTGATTGCGAGGCGGGAACAACATGACAACCGGTTCGCTGGAGCCGAATCAATGGGTCGCGAGGTGGTTGCCAGCGCGCTTGCGGCAGGACAACCGCCACATCCCCAACACGGCCAGACGAACGTGTGTCAGCGTGGGGACCGACGATTGGTAGATTGGCGCGCCCCTGGAGCACCCCAGCCGGATCTTCCCACTCACATTGATGGCAGTTGGGCTCACACGGCTGGGGCCTTAAGCTCGATTAGCCGCGGCGCCGCGAGGTGGCGGCGGCAAAACCCACGAGTGCAATGATGAGACTGAACAGACTGGTCGGCTCGGGAATGGCCGGGCTGGCGTAGTCGTTTGGTCCGGAGTCGGCCTGATCGAGCAGGTACTGTGCGCCCAATGTGGTGAAGTCCGGCTTGGGAGCCCAGTTGCTCGAATAGAACAGCAAGTCGGACGTTTGGCCGTTTGCGACCGAGGCGCCGAATCCCCAGGACCAGACCGCCGAGGTGCTATTGTAGGCGGTGGATACGGGACTGGTATCACCAGAGCCGGCGAAATATCCCGGTGCGGCCAGGCTGCCGATGTCGGCGCCCAAATCGTAGCCGGCGTTGAGTCGTTGGATCGTGCTACCCGAGTCCGAGCTGAACTGGAAGGCGTAGATGTACTCAGCTCCGCCGGTGGGATCGGCATAAGCGCCGCCGCCATAGGTGGTGTCGAGGTACGATTGAAAGTCGCCGGGGGCAAAGACGGCAAAGTCGACGGTGCCGGCGAAGGTGCCGCCGACCAACTGGTGGCTGCCGCGCCAGTAACCACTGTCGGGACCACCAGGGCTGAGCGCGTCACCGGTCGTGGCCAGCGGGCCGGCCAGAGCCTGAGTGCTCGCCGCCAAGGCGGTTACCACGGTCAGTGCGGCGATGATCGCCAGAGTGTTGTTGCCACGGGTGCGCGTCATTGTGATACCCTTTTCCCTAAGTATCAGTATCTACGGTCAAGCCACCTGGTCGCAATCTTTTTTCCGAAAAATCTTTGCCCCCGATATTCGCCGTGGTCGGCCTAACGCCGCCGACGACGGCCCAGCAAAAGCGTAGCACCGAGTCCAGCCAGCAACATGCCGGCAGGTTCGGGTACACGGATGTCCCCCGGTGCCACCACCTGGGCGATAGCCGACGCACCGCCGTCAACCAAGATGTTGAGGGTGGTCGCGGGGCCCGGCAGGTGGGTGCTGGTGAGCACCAAACCGTTGCTCACGCCCAGGGTGGGAACGTTGTTGCCGATTCCGGAAAAGTCCCACGCCGCACTGATCGACGGGGTCAGCGTCGCCGACTGCGGGGCCTTCTCGGTGGCGAAAGGATCGATCGTTACGGAGCCAATGCCGGTGATCGAGGAATTGATTCCGACGATAGCGTTCGAGGACACCGGATCGCCGTTGCCGTTGAGCACCTGGTAGATGTAGCCCAGTTCGCCACTGGGGACGTCATAACCCGGGAAGTTGCTTTCGAAGTTTGCTTCGGTGTAGACGGCGTATGCGATGGTGCCACTGAGGGTGGGCCCGGAGTACGGGGACTGCCCAGAGGTGATCGCATTGCCGAAGAAATTCACCAGGGTGTCGGCCTGAGCAGGTAGACCAACGGCGGCCACAAGTAGCCCACAAAGAGCGACTCGACCGGCAAGACGATACAGAGAGGTACTCATTGGCGTTCCCTCGTCACGAAGATTCTCAAGAGTGCAGCGTAAGACGGAAGTCGTTGGAAACAATCGTAAGGGCGTCGCCCGCGCCGGCTCGTCCTGAGGACGTGCCCGCCACGGCACAACGTCTCGACTCTTCCCAAACCTTCCGGTTGCCGCCTCTCCGCGACGATCACAAGCCGGACCCAAGTGATGGGGCCGGCCCGCCAGGATACTCTCCCACTCATGCACGACTGCGGTTCCGCAACTCACAGTCGAGGTCCAGTAGAAAATACCGGTTTGCCGAGGACTGTCAATCAAATTCCTGAAAAATAACCAATTTTGCCAAAAAGCCCCAAATACCCTTCGGGACCCCCAAAAGACGGGAGAATTCGCTGATCGTCCCTGGCGGCGGTGTCGACTACAAACACGGCATTCGCCGTTTTTCCTGGCGCCAATCCGTGCTTCCTGGCGCGAATTGCTAGGGCGCCACCCAGCCAACCTGTCGCCCGGCGCAATACGCCCGGTAGCCACGGGCAAGTTCCTGCGATGCCGGCTGGCCATCGTGAAGATCGAAGCGATAGCCGAGCGTGATCGGTTCGCCAGATGCGAACGTCTGGGGGTCGACGCCCGGATAGCCGACGAACAACGCGCCATAGTGCCGCGTCAGCCAAGTGGGAGGAAAGGCGGGATGGGCCGGGTCAACCATCACGGTCGCCCCGGCCGGTTTGCTGGCGCCGGCAAACAGAGACGTGAAATCGGCCCAGGGCAGCGGTGTGTCGGGCAGATCGTCGGTGGTCAGACCGCTGGGCACGGTGATCACCGTGCGCTCGTCATCGCGGGGGGCGAAACGCACGGTCAGGCCGCCGTAGCTCTTGCCGGCCGCCCCCTGCAGAGCGACCGGTCGGTCCTGGGGAATCAGGGTCAATGTGACGTCGAGAGCGCGATGCCCGCCATCGGCCCTGAAGGCCCGCATCCAGACGCGTTCGATCATCACGCAGCGCTCGGCGACGAACCAGCCATTTTCGACCGCCAACACGGCGGCTACCGGCCCCGTGTGGCGGTCGATCCAGCGGATGAATCGCTGGCGGATTTCGGCGCCGGACCAGAGGTCGTACTCCTGTCCGCCGACGACAACGTGGGGCCAGGCCCAAAAGATGCCGTGGTGATGAAAGTGGTCCTGGGGAAAATCGTCGGTCAGGACCGTGCCCGAGGGCGACCAGACCGGGTGGAGGTAACAGCCGCGGCGGCGACGGGCGTCTTCCGGGGGCACGTGCTCGCCGGTGATCTCGCCGTGGTTGTAGACAAACACCGGCGTGTCGCCTTGCCAGAGACCGAGCGATGCGTCACCGGCGTCGCGAAAGTTGAACGGCGAGGCCGGAGCCGCAGCCATCGGCCGCACGCGGAAGCGTCGCACCTCTTCAGCTGATGCGCGGGGTGGGATGACGGCGAGGAGGTCGTGTGACGCCGACTGATTCGCGGTGTCCAGATCGCCGCCGGCGTCCGCAGCGGGCTCGACTTGCGCCGGAAAAACAGCGGTCACGGCACCGTCGGTGTCGACCTCTGCCAACTCGACCCCCGCGCTTTCCGCCGACGTGAGAATGGCGCTGACCGAATTGCCAATCGGCACGACGAGCGACACGGCCTCGGCTACGGCGGGCACCGCGAGCATGGGCGCTTCGGCGACTGCTCCGTCGGCAGCACGCACGTGGCCGCTGTGACACAGCACGACGGCGAAACCCAACATAACAACGACGGCGAGTGGGACGGGGCGCTGGGTCGCGCGACGAAGCGGATTCATCGGAAAACGTTCCTTCTCGGCGGCGATGTCCGAGAATGGCGGACATGTATGCCGCGGGGTGCACGTCGCGCCGTTCAGTGGACGGCCTACACTGTCGGCAGTTCGTAACCGGCGCGGCGCGGTCGATCGACGAGCCGATTGGCCTCGTCGTCGCCCTCGAACTGCTCGGTCTCGGGATTCCAGGTGAGCTTGCGGCCCAGTTCGCGCGTGATGTTGACGAGGTGACAAACCGAAATCGAGCGGTGGCCGATCTCGACGTCGGCGTTGGGGCGTTCTCGGGTCTTGATGCACTGGAGCCAGTTGGCCAGATGCGGTCGTGCCGTCCAGCCCGGCCCTTCCCATTTCTCGCGCACTGCCGGGTCGGGAGCATCGGCGGCGAAGTCGGGCGGATTTGTGGTGAACTTGTTGCGGTTGATCTCGATCTTGGCGTCGCTGCCGGTGAAGATGGCGCCGCCCATCGGGCCACCTTCCAGCTCGAACCGCACGAGGGTGCCATCGTCGTAGCGCATTGAGACCTTGCCGTTGGGACCGGGGGTGACGGGCCAGAGTTCACGCGGCCCCGTATCGCTTTTGCCCAGGGCCCATTGGATCTGGTCGACGCCGTGGGCGCCCCAGTTGGTCATTTCGCCGCCGGAGTACGCCCGCCAACGCATCCAGCCGAACTGGAGATCAGGGTGGAAGGGACGCAGCTCGGTCGGGCCACACCACATGTCCCAGTCATCGCCCTCGGGGACCGGCTGTTCGGGCAGGCCTTCGTAGCGGGTCGGACCGGTATAGTTGACCGCCTGCACGACTTTGAGCTCGCCGATGCCGCCGCTGCGGACGAGGTGGCAGCAATAGTCGTTGATTTCCATCGTGCGCTGCTGAGTACCAACCTGAAACACGGTGCCGTGGCGGCGGGCGGCGTCGACAACCGCGCGGCCTTCGCGGATGTAGGCCGTGAGCGGCTTCTCAGCGTAGACGTCCAAACCTGCCTGGCAGGCGCGGATGCAAGGCAGCGAGCGGCCGTGGTCGGGCGTGGCGATCACGACGGCGTCCAACTGTTCGGCGTCGAACATGCGGCGGTAGTCGCGGTAGGTGCGCCAGTCGGTCCCCTTCTCGGCGAGCGTCTCGGCCATCCGCTTTTCGTAGCAATCGGCGATGGCGACGATACGGGCCGTCTCAGGCAATTGGTCCATCAACTGACGGGCACGCCCGCCGGTGCCGATGACGCCGACGAGGATTGTTTCGCTGGCCGGGGCCGCGCCGGCTTCGCGCCCCAGGATACGCGCCGGCACGAAGGTCGGCACGGCGACGAGCGCCGCTCCGGCGGCCGTGTGACGGAGAAACGTGCGCCGCGACGACATGCCACGGGTTGATTCGTCGGTCCGCGAACGGTGCGGGTTTACCTTTTGCATGAGATTCACCTGAGGGCGTTGACGGCACTAACACGCTGGCGGCAACCGCCTTGCGAGCGGGCCATGGTACACAGTATATCACTCACACCACGCCGCGTCCGCCCGCCGGGGCGCCACGCGTGGCCAGGGCGGTGATGTCGCTGAACCACCCGTGTGG
>JAGQPT010000309.1 GCA_020426575.1 Planctomycetales bacterium | reverse complement strand
CGCTCGACGAAGTCCGGCAGCGGGTACATGAAGAGCAGGAACAAAATGGCCGGCCAGGACCACTCGAGCAGTTTCCAGCTTCCCGCCAGCAGGAACACGCCGAGCAGGCAGGGCACAAACGAAACCATGTCTGGGATCGGTTTTGCGTAATATGCCGAGCCCAGCCGAAAGATCGTGCTGAGCGCGATCAAACCCACGCCGGTCCATACCGCGGACGCCGAGATTTCTTCTTCCTTGAGGGGCATGCCGCCGGCGGCAACGAGCACACCTCCGCCGACCATCAGCGGAACGCCAATCGCCCAGAGGTCAAGCGACGAGTTGTAGGCGATGGCGGCCGCGATTGCTCCGATAACGAACATCGCGGCACCCGTGATCTGCACCTCGACAACGTCGCGCCAATAGGAATCGCGTCGGAACCAAAGCAGCGCGATCGCGAAGGCCGGAATCAAATAGCCGTGCGAATACTGAGGATTACTCCACTTTTCCGCCGTGGTCGTCAGGCTGTTGAGGTACACATACGTGGTCACCATCGCGCCCACGGTCAGTACGGTGAGCGGGATGAACCGCTGCCAGGATCGGTCCGCTACCGTCGTGCTTTGGATCGCTTCCATTGTGTTTGCGAGCTCTGTAGTTGTTGGGGTGCTTACCATGTGGTGCTGTCGACGGGAACGTCGCCGTCGTGCGGTGAAGTTCGAGGCACTCACCGCCTGCCTGACTTGGATAACTTCCGCCTACAAATCGGACTCATTGCGCGAGTGTATCGGGCGCATTGGCTGCGACTTCCTCAAGGCGGAGGAGTCGACGCAGGGCGTCATGTCCCGAACGGGCGCGTCGACATGAGACGGAATACGGCCGAGCCGGCTCGAACGAGCCTGACACACGGATGCTGTTCCGACTTCGTATTCTGACAACAATCCTGCGTTGTCGCGGACTGGGATGACCCCGCGGCCGAGGCGAACGTCACGTAACGCCCGCCGACGCGCCAATCTGTCAACTCGGCGGCGGACGGCTAATGTTCGTTCTCTTGCCGTCTTCGACCGAATGTTTTCCCCACAATGGGCGAATCGAAGGTCTGTCGGGATCACCTTTCTGGCCAACATAATCGGGTTCGCCGAGGCCTGTCAAACGAAAACCCTTCGTTGCGCGAGCGAAATGCAGACCCCCTATCAGGTCGTGGCGATTAGGGCGACACGGACGGCTCCTTCGGATCGTTCGCGGCGTGCAACGACGCGTCAGGTACGGGGAGCATCCGGCCGTTGTTCGCGCCGGGGTGCCGGGTGGTGACGAGGAGAGGTTTTGCGTTGATTTTGGATGATTGGAGTCGAGTTTGCTGGTGTTGCTAGCGGTTGTTTGTTTGAAAAAGCGGTGATTGGGGGCAAGTCTTGGTGGGGTTGTGCCGATACTGGGGACCGTTGGGTTTGGGCAAGGTTTGCCGGTCGCAGTGTTTGGGCCGGCAGTGGCCCGGCCCCGCGTGGCGGGTTTGCTCGCTCGAATCCCCCGATTTTTCCCCCTTTTTCCACACCAAGGACCTCGCCCGATGCGTCAGATCGGCCGCTGCCGCCCGCTGTGCCCGTGTGCCGTTGCGCCGCTGCGCGCCGACGGCGGCAGGCTCGCCGTGCTGGCCACCCTGCTGGCTCTCTCGCTCTCGGGCTGCCAGTCGCTGTACATGCGCGATCAGGTCCTGATGGCCCAGATCGATCCTTCGAGCCCCGTCCCCCGCGAACTGGCCAAGATCTCCTTTCCCGAGTACCGCGTCGCTCCGCCCGACGTGCTGCTGATCGACGCCGTGAAGGTGATCCCCAAGAGCCCCTACCAGATCGAGCCGCTCGATCTGCTGCAGATTTCCGTGCTCGGCACCCCCGATGACCCGGCCAGCCAGATCTACGGCATCTACCGCGTCGATTCGGCCGGCATGGTCAACCTGGGGCCCAGCTACGGCAAGGTCAGCGTGCTGGATCTGACGACCGACGAGGCGGCCGACCACATCTACCAGATGCTCTCGCAGATCCTGCTCGAACCGCAGGTCTCGGTCAGCCTGGCCGAGCCGGCCGCCAAGCAGCAGATCATCGGCGAACACATCGTCGGGCCCGACGGCACGGTCAACCTGGGCGTCTACGGCAACGTCTACGTCGCCGGCATGACCGTCGCCGAGACCAAGGCGGCCGTCGAACAGCATTTGACGGCCTATCTCGAACAGCCCGAGGTGGCCGTCGACGTGTTCGCCTACAACAGCCAGGTCTATTACATCATCACCCAGGGGGCCGGCCAGGGGGACAGCGTCTTTCGCTTCCCGGCCACCGGCAACGAGACCGTCCTGGACGCGATCGCCCAGGTGCAGGGGCTCAGCGCCGTCTCGAGCCGACACATCTGGATCGCACGACCGGCGCCGGACGCCTTGGGCTGTGACCAGATTCTGCCGGTCGACTGGCGCGCCATCACCCAGGGAGGCAGCACGGCGACCAACTATCAACTGCTGCCCGGCGACCGACTCTTCGTCCAGGAGGACAAGCTGATCGCCTTTGGCACCTTTGTCGACAAGGTGGTCGGACCGTTTGAACGCATGTTCGGCTTCACCCTGCTCGGATTCCAAACCATCCAAACCGCAAACCGCTTCCCCACCGGATCCTACAGCAACCTCAACCAAAACCCAGGTTTCGGCTTCTAAACCAAAAAAACAAACTAATAACCCTGCTGAAGAATTTGCGACGCCGGGCATCACAACGCTGCACCGCGACATAAAACTTTTCCAACTAAGGACACACACATGATGCGTGGACGAATCACGCGCGCCGCGTATGCCACGGGCTTGGGACTGGCAACGTTGCTGGCATCGTCGACTGAGGCGGCCGACTTTCAAGCTCGCCGGCCCTCGTCGCGCGTTGTGCCGGCGCGGTATCTCATGCAGGCCGAAACGTCGCAACCGACCGAGGCCGCATCGTCGCTGCCGCAGGAGGGCGAAGTCATCTATGAAAACGTCTCTCCGGAAGAGTTTGAGACGTACGGCGAACCGATGATGGGGCCGTACGCTTCACCACCCCAGGGGAGCTTTCCGTACCCGAACCGGTACACGGCTCACCCGAACCGATCGCACGGATCGTTTGCCCCGCAATCGCACTACTACGGCTATTATCCGACGTGCTGGCGGCGCTGGCCCGAGGGTTGGGGATGCCCGACGTACCAGACGACAGCGACGGTGACGAAGGCTCCGGCGGCGGAAGAGCTACCCAAACCGGCGATGCCGACACCGGCCAACGCCGGACCGGCGCCACAGCCGTCGACGGATGGCTACGGTCCGACGCCTGGTGAGACGGCTGCTCCGGCACCGGGAGGCATGACGCCCGATGCGCCGACAAAGTTGCCGGAGAACGAAATTCCGCAACAGCCGATGCCATTGGAAGACGGTCCGCCAGCGTTTCCCACCGACCAGCTCGGTGCGCCGGGTCTGCCGAGCGACGGCATGGCGCCGGGCTTGCCGACAGACTCGACACCGCTGAACCCACCGACGGACAACGCGCGTCCGCCGGCTGCACCGCCGACGACCAGACCGGGCGGTGCAGCGCCGTCCGCGCCCACGCCCCTCGCACCGCCACCAGGTTTGCCGACGGACAATTCGGCGCCGGGGATTCCCGACGACGATTCGCTGCCGCCGCCTG
>JAGQPT010000308.1 GCA_020426575.1 Planctomycetales bacterium | reverse complement strand
GCCAACCAGAGCCGCGCGGGCTCCCACCACGGGCGGTCGAGGAACTCGGCGCTGAATCGCCGGTGGTTCCAGGGGGCGACCGACGGCTGGGCCAAGGCGAAGGTGGCCGAGACGAGTTCGATCCAGGCGTCGATGTCACGGGCGTCGTGATAGGTGCGGACCGCCACCCCCGGCACGACAGGAATCGCCGCGACGCTGCGCAATTCTTTCCACATGTGCACGACGTCGGTCATGATCGGTCGCCTTGTGCGAGGGGTGTTGGGGCCAGTTTTTTAATTACAAGCTATTATATAACAACGATTTGTCGTCGTTTATGCCGCGCCGACGTGGCCAGTCGGCGGTATGCTGGATGGTGAATAATGCGCGAAAACTTCAGAATTTAGTGATTGAAAATGATAGAAAACCGTCAATAATCATCATTGGTGTGACGCCCGAAAGCGGGATGGGATGCCGCGGCGGTTAGGGACGACGAGCACACAAAGGAGAGCGCGGTGCTGGCCAAACAGCGACGCAGCGAGTTGTTGGAGTTGGTGCGGACCCGCGGGTTCGCCTCCCTGCCCGAGCTGGCCGAGGAGTTGTCGGTCTCCGAGTCGACGATCCGTCGCGACCTGGACCGGCTGGAACGCTCGGGCACGGCCCGGCGGACGCATGGCGGCGTGTTTTACGCCGGTGGTTCGCCCGGTCTGCCGCACTTCGAACAGCGACAGCCGGCCCATTGGCCGCAGAAGCGGAGCATCGCCCGTCGGGCGGCCGAGCTGATCGAAGACGGTGAGACGGTGCTGCTGGACGGGGGCTCGACGACGTACGAGGTGGCCCGACTGTTGGTGAGTCGGCCTTTGCAGGTTGTGACGAATTCGCTGCCGGTGGCCAACTTGTTCGCTTCGCAGACAAACATCGACCTAGTGTTGTTGGGTGGTTACGTCTATCCACGCACCGGCGTGTCGATCGGACCGTATGCCAACGACATGCTCAGTTCGCTCAACGTGCAGACGACCGTGCTCAGCGTGGCGGGGATCACCGGCGAGGGCTACTACAACAGCAACCTGCTGCTCGTGGAGACGGAACGGGCCATGATCGCGGCGGCGGACAGGGTGATGGTCGTGGCCGACAGCACGAAGTTGGGTCGTCGCAGCCTCGCTCACCTGTGCGAACTCGGCGACGTGGGGACCTTGGTCGTCGACGAACAGATCACGCCCGAGTGGCAGAAGACGATTCGCGCTGCCGGCGTCGAGTTGATTGTCGCCGGCGAGCCGACCACGTCCGACGACCGAGACGGCAACTGACATTTTTGAATGGTTTGCGCGTCATCTCGCGCGAGGGAAATATTGAACATGGCAAGTGCCGCGACGCTCGACCGTTCGACCATCGAACAGATCGTACGCCAGATTGTGCTCAAACAGGTCGGTGCGCCGCGGGGCGACGACGGACGCCCGACGACCGAACTCGTCGTGAGCATCTCGGCGCGACACGTGCACCTGACCGATGAACACGTGGAAACACTCTTTGGTGCGGGCCACACGCTCACGCCGATGAAGCCGCTGTATCAGGACGGTTTCTACGCGGCCGAGGAGACCGTGATGGTGGTCGGACCGCGGCGGCGGATGTTGCCGGCCGTGCGGATTCTCGGTCCCACGCGGCCTCACAGCCAGGTTGAACTGGCGTTCACGGACGGCATTTCCCTGGGGATCGACCTGCCGGTGCGGGCGAGCGGCCACGTCGACGGTACGCCGGGCTGCGTGCTCGTCGGCCCCAAGGGTGTCGTCGAATTGCCGCAGGGGGTGATCCGCGCCGAACGGCACGTGCACATGAACGTGCGCGACGCCCAGCGCTACGGCGTGCAGAACGGCGATCGCGTGAGCCTGCGGATCGAGTCGCCGTGTGCCACCGTGCTGCGTGACCTGCTGGTTCGTGCCGACGAAACGAGCAAGCTCGAGGTGCACCTCGACACGGACGAGGGAAACGCCGCCGACCTGGACCACGCCGCGCACGTCGAGATTGTCAAACAATGAGTTCACACGGCGTCGCGCAGGTCGTCGCGACGCCGTCACTGGCACGGCGGCCGAGAAATGGAATTGCAAGAGTATCACAACTGATTCGAACACGTTTTTTTATTGCCTGATAACTGGAGTAGCAAGAATGGCCAAAGCAGTCGAAGCGCTGGGCATGATTGAGACCAAGGGGTTCATCACCCTGGTCGAAGCCAGCGACGCCATGATGAAGGCCGCCAACGTTGAGTTTCTCGGTTGGCAGAAGATTGGAAGTGGACTGGTGACGGCGTTTGTCACGGGAGACGTGGCTGCGGTGAAAGCAGCGACCGACGCCGGCGCCGCCGCGGCGAGCCGGATCGGCGAAGTCGTCAGCGTGCAGGTGATCCCGCGTCCGCACGACGACCTCGGCGTGATCTTGCCCGAACTCGCCGCCCTGGCAAAGTGAGCCGTCAGCGTGTCCGCCAAGCGTTCCACACGATCCAAAACCACAGCAAAACCACAACCGAGGATAACCACGATGCAAGACGCCATTGGATTGATTGAAACCCGAGGGCTGATCGCCCTGGTCGAAGCGACCGACGCGATGGCCAAGGCCGCCAACGTCGAAGTGATTCGACAGGTGCAGATCGGCGGCGCGTATGTGACGACCGTCGTGCGCGGCGACGTCGGCAGTGTTCGTGCGGCCGTCGAAGCCGGTGCCAACGCCGCCACGCAAAACGGCGAACTGGTCGCCAGTCACGTGATCCCCCGGCCCGCCGACGGTTTGGTCGCCGCCTACTTGTCCTGAAGCAATGCGCACGGAAGTCGGCGCCCGCGCGACGACGTTGCGGTCCACCGCTCTGGCGGTCCGTGGCGTTTCGGTAGCGGCGCCCTGGCAACAGGAAAAACCGCGATGAAGGTTCTGGTGGCGAACTTGGGTTCGACGAGCTTCAAATATCGGCTGTTCGACATGAGCGACGAGCAGGTGCTCGCCCGCGGTGCGATCGACCGGATTGGCAGCGACTCGAGCCACGCGATGGTCGAGATCGGCGACCGTCGCGAAGAGCGCGACCTGCACGTGGCCGACCACGGCGTGGCCGTGCGGACGTGCCTGGATCAGCTCACCGACCCCGGGACCGGCTGTCTGCAGGACGCCAGCGAAGTTTCGGCCATCGGCTTCAAGGCCGTGCACGGCGGACGCCTCTCGGGCGTCTTTCGGATTGACGACGACGTGCTGGCGGCCATGGAAGAGATGAACGAGGTGGCACCGGCGCATAACCCGCCCTATGTGGCGGCGATGCGGCAACTGGCGGCCCAGTTGAGCGACATCCCGCTGGTGGCGGCGTTCGAGACCGACTTTCATCGCACGATCCCGGAGCGGCGGCGCACCTACGCGATTCCCCACCAGTGGACGGACCGGCTCAGCATCCGTCGTTGGGGCTTTCACGGTGCCAGTCACCGCTACATCGCCGAGCGGACGGCCCAGCTCGTCGGCCGCGCGGACCTGCGGATCATTTCCTGTCACCTGGGAGGTTCGGCTTCGTTGTGCGCGATACGCAACGGCCAGAGTGTGGCAACCAGCATGGGGATGAGTCCCCAGACCGGACTGCCGCACAACAACCGCGTCGGCGACTTCGATCCGTTCGCGCTGCCGCTGATCATGCAGCACACCGGCATGTCGCTCGAGGAAACGCTCGCCACGCTGGCCAACCGTAGCGGTCTGGCCGGCATCAGCGACACCAGCGGTGACGTGCGCGACCTGGAGGAAGCAGCCGCCGCGGGCAACCAGCGGGCCCAGCTGGCGATCGACGTGTTTGTCACCAGCACCCGTGATTACCTCGGCGCGATGATCGTCGAGTTGGGCGGCGTCGACGTGATCGCCATGACCGGCGGCATCGGCGAAAACGGCGTCCGCATCCGGGCGGAGGTTTGTGCCGGGCTGGAAGAACTCGGCATTGTGCTCGACCCGCAGCGCAACGGCTCGGCACGCGGCGAATGCATCATCAGCGACGACGAAAGCCGCACCGAGATTCGCGTCATCCCCACCAACGAAGAACTGATCGTGGCGCGTCAGGCGATGCAACTGCTCCAGCGCAACTGAGCGGCCGCCGAGCGCTACGACACAAACTCGAGACATCGTTCACACAGAGACCCAGCCATGTTTGTCGCACGAGTCACCGGCAGCGTTGTTTCGACCCAAAAGGTCGCTTCGATGGTCGGGCAGAAGTTGCTCGTCGTCGAGCCCTACCGCGTCGATCCG
>JAGQPT010000022.1 GCA_020426575.1 Planctomycetales bacterium | reverse complement strand
GGACCTCGTGAACGCTCGGAATGCGACCGGCCAGATCGAGGTAGGTGCGGCGCACCAACTCGGCGTCGTCGGCCACCGCCGCCGGCGTGATGGCGTTGGCCGCCCAACTCTCGGCGAAGAGTTCATCGATCGCCGCCGCTGTCGCTTCGGACGAGAGGGCCGTCGGCACCGTCGATTCAGCGGCCGAGACGTTGAAGCCACGCCCGCCGGCAAGAGGTATGACCACCGAAACCACGAACGCCGTCCAGGCAGGTCGCCCGCACCAAGGACGCGGCGGCGAGAAACGCCTGGCCCGATTCGTTCTGGTCCCGTCGTCCCACGTTGACGCGCCCCGTGGCATGATTGTCCCCCGACGTCTCTGGAATTGCCCCGCTGGTCGGCGATCACCGCACGAATGCACTCTATCAACTCTCGATGCGAATACCAAACAAATCTCCACCTGGCGGCAAAACGACAGCTGTGGTTGACCCTGCCGATCGTGACACATGTTCAGGTGCCGACCCCGCCGCTTTTCCGGACGGACGGCGATTTCGCCCCGATTCGCAACGTTCATCGTTGACCCATGGCCACAAGCGGGCATCGCGTGACGTATAATTCCGGTGCCAGTCGTGGTGGCCGGTTATCGTCCCGCCGGCAAGCTGTCTCGCCCTGTTGGGGTGGCAGCGTCCGGACCGCCGTGGTTGGGCGACGAGTGATCGGGCGAAGCCGGTCGTTTGAGATGGCGATTACGCGCACCTGTCCGTCCCTACGCTTCGTTCCGTTGCCTGGGTCGCAGATTTTCCCAGGGGTGCCGGTTTCATAAAGCGCGGATGTCCCGGGGGCGCAGCGCTTGGTGGTGTGTGTCCCAAGGTCTCAAATGGCGCCGCCCCAAGCAAATCCACTTGTAATCGAGGTGACGACTTGTTCCAGCTCCCCCGCTCGTCGACCCGTTCCTGGGCCCTGCTTACCGCGATGGTGTTGGCGATCGTCCCACCGGCGCGCGCCGCCGACAAGGGCATGTTGCGGTCGGCGCTAGATTCGGTCCGCACCAGCGATCTGCGGCGGCACGCGTTCGCCCTGGCCGACGACACTTTCGAGGGACGCGAAGCCGGCTCGCGCGGGGGACGCGCCGCTGCCGGATACCTCCGCGACGAAATGAAGCGATACGGGCTGCAGCCGGCCGGTGATGGCGGCGGTTATGACCAGCAGTTCGACAACGGATACCGCAATCTCCTGGGGATCGTGCCGGGTGATGACCCGCAACTGAGCGACCAGATTGTTGTCGTGGCGGCCCATTTCGATCACGTCGGCTATGGCACGCAGCGCAACAGCTACGGGCCCGTCGGACACATTCACAATGGCGCCGACGACAACGCCAGCGGCACAGCCGGCCTGCTCGAATTGGCCGAAGCGATCGGTCGCCAACAACCGCCGCCGCGCCGTTCGGTGTTGTTCGCTCTCTGGGACGGTGAGGAGAAGGGACTGCTCGGCTCGAAGCACTGGGTTGCGCAACTGACCCTGCCGCTCGATCGCGTCGTGCTGATGATAAATCTGGACATGATCGGCCGGCTCCGCGACAACCGTGTTGAACTCTATGGCACGCGGAGCGGTCACGGCCTGCGCCGCCTGGTGAGCTCGGCCAACTCGGTGAACTTGCAGCTCGACTTCACCTGGGAGATGAAAGACAACAGCGACCACTATTCATTTTTTGAACGCGGTGTGCCCGTGCTGATGGCCCACACCGGGCTGCACGACGATTACCACCGGCCGAGTGACGACCCGGAAAAGCTCAATCTCGACGGCATGACCGACATCACGCGATTCCTTGTCGAGTTGATCTACGCGGTCGCCGACGCGCCGGAGTTGCCTGAGTTTCGCGATTCGTCGCGCTCGGAGGCACCGCGGCACCGCGCCGAACTCGAAGCCGCGTTGCCGCCGCTCCCCAGCCGACTCGGCGTGCGCTGGGACCATGAATTGGCCGAGGAAAAAGGCGACGTCTGGATCACCGGCGTGGAGAGCGGATCGCCGGCCGAACGCGGCGGATTCCTGGCTGGTGACCGAGTTGTGAGCTTCGGCGACGTGGCCATCACCGCCGGTGCG
>JAGQPT010000307.1 GCA_020426575.1 Planctomycetales bacterium | reverse complement strand
CCGATCGTTCTTTTCTTTGCGGCGCCGTTCCACTTCGGCGGGCACCTTGCGATTGCGCTCGTCGAGCTCGAGCCGCGAACGGTTCTGTTGTACGTACTGGTCCACTTCGGCCACGACCGAGTCGAGCCGACGCTCCAACACGCGGCGACTTGATTCGTCGAGACCAGATTTGGCCAGCGCCTCGCGCGCCCGATTCAGCGTGTCCAATGCCTGCTGCGGATCGGTCTCCATCAAGCGGCGCGCCTGTTGCTGCGCCGTGCCCAGTTCGGTCGTCACCTTCCGCACGAGCGCCTTCTGCTGGTCGGCGGTCATCTCCAAAAGGTCGCTGCCGCGAGTACCGGGGCCGCCCGGAACGGGTTGCAACTCTTCGGCGTTCGGTGGACTGGCGAACAGTTCCGCCGGATCGTTTGCGTCCGTACCCGCGAAGCTCGGCGGCAATCCACCGGTTGCGTTTTCGCCCCGCGGTGACACACCCTGCGTGACCACGGTCGTCGTGCCGTCGGCGGCCGGATCATAGTTGGCAGTCGTAGTATTGGCCGGCTTGTTCGCATCGGCTGCAAACAGCTTTTCTGCCGCGCCGTTGGGCATCTGTGACGGCGACGTGCCAAATGGCGTCGCGGAGATACCGGCCGGTCCCGTGGCCTCGCCAGGTGCGCTCGACGCGTCAAACGCCACGCCACCCACGGTGTTGGCCGCGGCCGTGTCACGTAACGCGCCAATCTGTTCCAGCAGCGTATCGGGCCGTGTTTCAAACGGTGCGAAGGCCACGCCCAGCTCACCAGCGTGTTCGGCCAGTTGTTCGGCCGTGTCGAGGTCGCGCCAGGCGATCAGCGCCTCGGCCTGCTGCATCAACAGCGTGGCCTGGCGGCGTCGCGACGACTCGGAGTCGCCGCGCGCCTCGCGCTGCTGCGACCATTGCACCAGCGCGCGAATGGCCGCTTCCACCCGAGCCGGCGTATCCTGTCCGGGTTGATACGTAAAGTTCAACGCCTTGCAGCGCTCGGCGAGTCGCTGGGCCCGGGTGACGTCACCCTCGGCCAGCGCGCGTCGCGCTTCGAGCAACAACATTTCGTCGTCAACGTCCGACTCGACCGCTTGACCATCGAGCGACGCCGCGGCCAAGGCCGGGGTATTCGCTCGCCGCGGCATGTCCGAACCACCGACAACAAACGGATTCGACTGTCGCCCCGCAGTGAACGAACTCGTGTTGCCGGCGCTGTCGCGTCCCGTGGTGCCCAACGGCGACGGATCGTTGGTTGAAAATTTGGGAAGTGGACGCGCACCGAGCGAAGGCAGCGTGTCCAACTCGTCTTCAGCCGGTGGCGATCCCTCGAGCACGTTGTTGCCGGCAAAGTCGTCGACGTTAGTCGGTTTTTCCGTGGGTAGCGTGGCCGACGGTTGTCCCGTCCCCCGCGGACCGGCTTCGACTCCTGCCTTGGCGAAGGGGTCGGCCGCGGCCGGCTGGCTGCCAAATTCCGGCAGGTTCAGGCTCAGCGGGTTCGCCTTCTTGCTGGGCATCGCCGGGTCGTCCGACCCTTGTTCGCGCGCCGCTTCAAGTCGGCGGTACGCTTTGGACGGTGTGTCGCCGAAGTAAAGCGGGCCGTACGCAACGTCCTGCTCCTCGGCTTTCTTGATCAGCGACTCGGCCATGTCGAACTTGCCTTCAGCCGTCGCCGCCTTGGCGCGCCGCAGCAGTTCCGCCGCTTTCTGCTTGGGGGTGAGATCGTCGCCCGTCTGGCCGTTGCCGACTGCGGCAACGGTCAAGCCGGTGGTGCTCAAGCGCCAGACTTGGGCGTGCGAAGTTTGGGCCGCAACGCCCCAGACCAGTGCTGCCGTGGCGAGGAGGAGGGGGGCTGTCGTCTTCAACACGATTCTCCTTTTCGAGACGCGGCTCGATCGCACGTCGCCGTGGCATAGTTGCCCGACACTACGCGTGGGGGCGTCGCACCTGTGGGGGGGAACAAATCATCTCCGGTACTGCGGCGTCGTCTGTCTGAGCCGCGTGCCGGCACAGGTGGGTCGCTCTCACGAACGGTCGTGCCGTTCAACGACGTAACTGCGTCGAAGTGATTTCGATGTGTGTGGGGGATGTGATGGGGAGAAGGGAGCGGGATAAATACCGCCTTGTTCAGAACCGGTCAACCCCAATCGCGCGCCCTCGCCGGCGGTTCTCACCGCCCCAACGACGCGCGATTGGCTCCGCCCGGTTCCTGAGGGGCGGTATTCATACACGAAAGCCGCGGGCCAAGAGAAGCCCAGATCGAAAGAATCGCACGAATTTACGGGCGAAATCTTCACACACGAAAGGAAATCACGCCGCGACGACTCGCGACGCACGCAATTGAGTTGTCCGAGTTGTCCCGTGGGTGATGATCGAGCACAACGCAGCCACGCTAGCAGACGTTGCCGGCAAACCATGCTCCCGCCGTGGCGACGTTTCACGAGACCGGCTGTCGGCGGTGCGACGTTTTTGACACGCCATGCAAGTTTGAAGCGCCATTCATGACGTCAGCGCAACGCTCTTAGCAAAACTGCAACCCGCGCCGGCAATGCATTGCCGGGCTGGGCGGGATTCGCGCGTGCCGTGCACAAACACGGCGGTCTGCAAAACCCGGAGTTACGTAAAGACTGGCGCTTTATGAAATCCTGCGCCGGATGCAGGCTCATCGTCCGCCAGGCCGGCGCATGCCAGGAGGCCCGTTCAGTCCCGGCTGTGTCGCGTCCGGGCTAGTCATCGCCTCGGTGCGTTCCTTCTCCATCTTGAGTTGCTCGTTCACGAAGGCGAGGTAATCGGCAAACGCCTTGTCCGTCAATTCGCTCAACAACATGAGGTTGCCGTTGTCGTCGATCACGAGCAATTCGGCAGGCGACCCTGGATCGTTCTTATGCTTTTCCCGGCCGCGGAAGTCGATCAGGTACTGCTGCGTATCAAATTCGACCTTTTCTTCCGTGATCCCCATAGCGCCGGGCGCATTTCCGGGAACGAGCACACCTTGCTTGCCGAAGTTGGCCAGGTCGCCTCGGTCGAGATCTTTTTCCATCCCACGGCTGGTGCCGTTCTCAGCGTCGAAGTTGACTGCCATGACGACCGCCTTATCGCCGCGCTTCGACGAGTCGATGTTGCGAGCCAACAGGTAATTGTCACCCGGAATGCTCACTACGGGCGACGGCTCGCTCCAAGGACACGCATCGATGTCAATTTTGTTCTTGGCTACTTGAGGGTTGACGACATATCGTCCTTCGAGGTCCCAATTCGGATTGTAAAGCAGCACGCGGAAGCGATATCGATAACGTTTGCCGGGAACGGCGTCGAAGTCGAAAAACCGTACGAGCAGTTCATCGGCTTTGGGGCCTCCCATACTGGCCATACCGCCGTCGCCGTAGCCGGACGAAGAGTATCCCCCCATGCCGTAGCCGCCGCCACCATAACCGGCGCCGCCGTATCCGCCTCCACCGTATCCCGCGCCGCCATATCCCGCCCCGCCGTATCCCGCGCCACCCATGGCCGCACCACCATACCCTGCGCCGCCATACCCGGCACCGCCCATCGCGGCGCCGCCGTATCCCGCGCCCCCGTATCCCGCGCCCCCGTCACCGTAACCTCCCCCGCCATATCCGGCGCCTCCTGCGTATCCACCGGCCCCACCGGCACCGTACGGCGTGCCTCCCCCGAATCCGCCTGGCGCGCCGAAGGCACCTCCAGGCCCTCCCATCCCCGGCACCGCCGCTGGCTGCCCCGCCTCTTCGCCGAAAATCTCTACTTCCTGGGCGTTGTCGTCCCGGCCGCTACGCGCCTCGCCGGCTGACGTGGCCGTTGGTGGCCCCATCATGCCTGGCGCGGGCTGAACCAGCGAACGCATCGAACTGTGCAGCACTTCGGGGCCCCATTGACGGTCAGCCAATGGTCCCAGCGGGTAGGTTAGATTGGAGTCGGTGACCATTGGTGGAGCGATGTCAGGCGCCGGCTGCTGCCAGTTCTTCTTGGCGAATTTCGCGGCGAAAACACTGAGATTGAATCCGACTTCTTTACTCCAATTGAGTTCAGCTTCGGGGTCATCGCTCACTTCGGCTCGCTGTACCAGGTAGCCGGCGTACTTGGGCGTGTTGCGCGCCGCGTTTTGGTACTCAGCTGTCGCAAACGCTTGACCGTAGATGTCTTGTTGTTCGCCGTAGGGAACCAATCCGGTGACCACGATCCAGCGCTCGGGTTCCTTCTTGCCACCGGCGCCGAAGCCCATCCCGCCTCCAAAACCACCGCCGTAGCCACCCATGCCTCCGTCGCCGTAGCCGCCGTACCCCCCCGCACCATAGCCGTTCACGGCTGCCGCTGCGTCACGATTGTTGCGGTCATTCGCACGTCGCCGGGTCGGCCGCTCGTTGTCGTCCGCACCTTCCTCGCCTTCGGCGTCGTCTTCCTCGGCATCCGCCGCAGCGGGCGCAGCCGGCATTGCATTGGGATCGACGACCGCGAACGCACCGATTCCGAAACTCGCTTCGAGCTGTCGCGCGGACAAGTACGTCGGCGTGTCGCGTTTCAGGCCGACGTCGTTGATCGGCTTGTCCCACGGCTTGGTGGCGTAGGCTTCAAGGTGAATCGGCGTGCGGCTTTGTTCGGCCAGCACGTTGGGGTCTTCGAACGTGACGTTGTTTTCTTCGGCAAGTTCCGGGGTCCACTTCGACGAGTCGAGGCTGTTGCGCGCCGACTGAACGAGATTCATCAACTCGTCGGGCTTCTTGTCATAGGATTCGCGCGTCATCGCCGAATACGCGCACAGCAGGGCAACGATTGCGATGACCCCAAACACCAGCTTCTCGACATGGCGCACAAACAGATCCTTGAATGACGACATGTTAAGGCTTGGCTTTTTCATGATCGCTGCCTCAGTTGGGTAATGATCTCGTTCGTGTGGCTTTCGCCGTCGCGCTGACGGACGGGCGATGGCCGATGATTCAGCAACTTCGCCACGTACGGTTTGGGCGGCATTCGTCTGGCGGCCGTCGCCGTTGCAGCAGCTGCGTTCACTCAGGAAACAGTTGGTCAGGAACCGTTGGCCGGCGCGCCCAGTGGAGGAACTCCGCCCTGACCGGCAGGGCCGCCGCCCGCTTCAGCCCCTTGGAGCCCGGCGCCGCGATTACCGCCGCCACCGCCACCGCGTCCATTGCCTTGTCCGCCTCCCGTGCCGGTGCCACTGCCAGGACCGTTCGCGGGGCGGCCATTATCCGCGGCCGGACCACCAAAGCCGGGGCCTCCAGGACCAGGACCACCAGCCCCAGGACCACCAACGCCCGGTCCAGGAGCCGCCGCTGCGTCTCCCGGTGCAAAACCTTGTCCGGCCGGGCCAGCATTGTTCGCTCCGGGACCCGGTTGGTCGAATGGCATTCCGCCGTCCGGCACAGCGGGGTTGCCATCCGGCAATACATCCTGCTGACCAGCCGCAGTTTCGTCGACAGCGGAACCATCGTCTTCGGGCGCGACCGATTCGCCTTGTGCGCGGGCACCAGTGCCCAACAGTTCATAGTCGGGGCGATTGAAGATGTAGATGCGACCACGGACAACGACTTTCACATCGTAAGGGCCGGGCTCGGGCATGCCGCCTTTCGGCACGGGGACTCCGCCGGTCGTGGTTGCTCCGCCGAAACCGCCGTAGCCTCCATAACCACCGTAACCGCCGTCGCCATAACCGCCGCCGCCGTAGCCACCCCCTCCATAGCCGGCGTCACCTCCTTCCATGCCAAAGCCGCCGCCTCCCATCGCATCACCACCGGTGCCGAAGGCGTCGGCCGATGGAAGCGACCCGTCGCTGGCACCGAAACCGCCGCCGCCACTGTCACCGTAACCGTTCATTCCATAGCCCCCACCGCCATAGCCGCCGTCACCGTATCCGCCGTAGCCACCGTCGCCGCCCGGGAACATGCCGCCACCGTAGGCTCCGGCGGCCGACATCGTGGGATTGATCCGCACCTGGGTGACTTCGACCGGAACGGGCGAATTAGCGCATTCGACGAGCAGCTTGGGGATCTGGTTCTGATTCATCGTCAGCTCAAGACAAATCGGCATCATCTTGAATTCGCTGAACGGCTGATCTTCTAGACCGCCTTCGACTGGCTTGTCGTCGGCATCGACGTAACGATTGCTGACGAGCGATGCCGCCTTGCTGGCTGGGCGTCGTCCGCGCTTGCCTCCCATCGCGCCGTCACCGTAGCCATTCGCGCCACCCATCGCACCCATGCCGCCCATCGCACCCATGCCACCCATCGCACCCATGCCACCCATCGATTGGTTGACGCCAGGTGTGGTGATCACGTTCTCGGGTTTCGGCGGCACCTTTTTACCGATCTGCAGGGAAACGATCTGCTTGACGGCCGCGTTATACGCGTTGGCATCCTCGCCGTTGGTCTTGCGAATGATGTCGAGCAGTACCTGGTAGACCCAAAGGTCCTCCTGGGCAAGCCGCACTTCGATTGTCTCGGGCGTGCTGGGCCATTGATAGTCGGGCAGCATCGTGTCGCGGGTGTCCCAAATCACCACGCCTTCCTTCTTGGGACCGCGGTCCATGGCATCGGGTGAGGCATAACCCTGGGTGGCTCCGGCAGCGGGCGCGCCGTATCCGCTCGCGCCATACCCGCCGCCTGGCGCGCCATACGCCGAGCCGCCGTACGCCGGCGCACCGTATCCGCCGCCCCCGTAACCGGCCGCTCCGTAGCCGCTGCCGAACATCCCGCCGGCACCGGTCGCGGCGCCTGTTGCCGAGACGGCCTCGGGGACTTTGATCTTGCGGATATCGACCCTCTCCCAGACGTCGGGGATCGCCTGCTTGATAAACTCCTGGTAGTTGCGCCTCATCCAGTCGGGGAACTCAGCGTCGGGGTCGGCCGAGGCGTCGATCCGCGAAACCTCCTCCAAGAACTGTCTGCCGAGCTGCTGGGGCCATTGGAACAACTGCTTCTGTTCCCCGTAGAGCTTCTGCCACGCTTTGAGCGTGAGCTGCTTCAGTTCGGTGTCCTTGGCTTCGACCGCCTCGGCAAACGAGGCATTGGCGAGCGGTGATTTATTCGCCACCTGCGAAACACTGTTGAAGCTGCCGGTGAGCGCCGTCTTTTGCTTGTCGAATTGTTCGCTGACGCTCGACGCACCCATGTACCAGGCGCCGACACTCACGAGCAATATCACCACGGCCAGCACCCAAAAGTGGTGCCTGACCAGCACGGCCATGAAGGCTTTGACTTTATCCATCAGCGATCAACCTCCCGTCGCTCTTACTGCTGTGCCGCGGCGATTTGATTGCCGGAAGCGGGTTGCTCAGTTTCTTCCGGTTCCTGCCAGCAGAACTGAATGATGAAATCGTAGCGGCCGTCTGTACCTTGCTCCTCAGGGTCCAACATGGTTCCCGAGGAGTCGAGGATTTTGTTGGATGGTTGTTGTCCGGTGGCGCCGCCGGTGCCCATGCCCATCTTGCTGTAGAGGCCGCGGCCCCCCATCGGCCCCATGCCCATCGGTCCCATCCCCATCGATCCCATGCCGCCCATCATCGCGGCGCCTGGCGTGGCCGCCATCTCGTCGAACCACTGGATCGGCTTGGGGTCGAGGATCACGGGGAACTTGATGCCGAGTTCGCCGACGGGGATCTCTTCCTCGCCATCGGGCGTCTTCACCTTCACGCGCTGTTGCTGCAGGTTCTTAATCACGGTGCGCGCCAGGTAGTCGTAACCGCGGTCCTGCGGGTCGCTGTCACGCTGATTGTGGAAGTGGTATCCCTTGATTTCAAACACCCAACCGGCTCCGTCGGGCAGTGGTGGACGATCTTCTTCGTCACCACTCTTTGTTCCGCCGGGACCGGCGACCGGCATGGCGGCGCCGTTGTCCGCCCCCGGATCGGCCCCCTCTTTCTTCTCGGTCGGCACCATGTTGACGTAGTACTTGTCGACACGGCTTGCCCATGTTTTGAGCTTGTCGTCCCACTGCGAATCGATCTTCTCGATGAAGACGATGTTACGGTCGCCCAACTTTTCCGGCGCGTTGTCTTCCGGATCGCTGGGCATGCAGGCGTTGATCGCCTTGAGGACCTCGAGCCATTTGCGGCGGCCTTCCACGTTGTGCACCAACGTCACGCCGATCTCTTTGTGCTTCTTCAGTTGTTCGATGGAACTGTTGAACTGGGAGGTGAAATTCTGCACGTCGGACGAGACCTGCGACGCGCCGGTGGTGCCGCTCTGGAAGTCCTCGGGGTCGACCGTGCTGTAGGCCGAGACGTGCCCCCAGTAGTTGATCATCAACCCCATCAGCAGGGCGGCTGCGGCGGCAAGTGCCCACGGTTTTTTACCGCGGATCAACCGTTCAGTGGCGATCTCCTCGGGAAGCAGGTTGGTCTTGATCCGTGGCGTTTGCACGCCCTGCACCGCCAGGCCGTAGCAACTGGCAAAGCTGAGCAGGTTGTCCTTGAACGCCGGGGCGTCAACCACTTCCGGTCCGACGAGGTGATCGAACGACGCCGGCTTGACGACCTCCATGCCCAGGTTCTGGGTGAGGTAGCGCTGCAGGCCTGGCAGCTTCAACGCGTTACCCACCCCGACGACGCGGCCGATGCGGGCATTGCGGTCGAGGTTGGAAAAGTAACTCAACGAACGCTGCACTTCGGCCAGCAGGTCGCTGAAGACGGGCCGCATCGCCTGGAAGAGGGCCTTGGCGTTCTGCGACTGCGCGGCGTTGCGCTTGAGGTGTTCGGCCTTGGCAAACGTAAGCTTGAGCTCTTTGGTAAGCGCGCGGGTGAAGTGGTTGCCGCCGATCGGCACACTCCGCTGCCAAACGCGGAAACCGTTCGTCACGACCAGGTCGGTCGTGTCGGTCCCCATGGAAAGGATCACGACCGACTCGGGCGGCGAATCCGGATCGAAGTCCTCGGCATCGGGCAGATCGGGCATCTGGTCGAAGACGGCGAAGTTGTAAAGCGCCAGCGGCGTCAACTGCACAATGTCGACTTCGATGCCGGCTTCGACGAACGGCTCGAGGGCGCGATAAACCTGGTCACGCTTCATTGCGAACAGGCCGACTTCGGTCTCGAGGGCGAAACCTTCTTCAACGCTGCCGCCGACCATCTGTTGATAGTCCCAGACGACGTCTTCGAGCGCGAAGGGAATCTGCTGGCGGGCTTCGTACTTGACGATGTCCGGAATCTTTTTCGATTCGACCGGCGGCAGTTTGATGAACCGCGCCAAACCGCTCTGTCCCGGCACGCTGATGGCGACGCGGTCGCCGCGCAGCGTATTGCGCGAGAGGAGTTGTTTCAGCGCATCGCGAACCAACTCCGCGGCGTCGGCGTCCGGTTCGCTGAGGATTTTCGGGTATTCGATGTAGTCGAATGCTTCAACGACGATTGTGCTGTCATCGTCACCGGCCCGGCAACGCATTGCCTTGACGGCGCATTGGCCTACGTCGATACCCCAAACGGCGGTGTTTCTCGCCATGGCTATATCTTCTCTTTGCTCTGTTCCGCGCCGTGAAGCGCCCAATCGGATGCTTCAGCGGCCTGGCCCGTTGGGAAGGTCGACGGCACAACGTCCTGACTGGACAGAAGATGAGACGCGGCAACCGTGGCCCATGCTGTCAACACTCCAAGAACCAATCTATCGGCGCACCGACGTAAATGTCAACGAATTTCCCGTCTTTCTCCGCATTCTCCTTCAACCCACACAGTATCTATGTGGGCTCTGCCTGACCGTCTTCCCTCGCGTTGAAGCGACACTCACTGCCGCTTCGACGGGCCCGATCGGCTGCGTTCGCGGCCAAATCGCCGGGCACCGGATCGTCGGGCGTCGCGCGACACGGCGGGATATTACCACGTCGTCCCCAGGATCATACTGGGTAAACAGCGTTGGCTAGGTTGTTTCGTGCCGATTCTAGCGAGCCGACCCGAGAGCGTGTAGCCTGCAGGTCGACGAAAGCCGCGCCAAATTCTATCGTGATTGCGATCCGGCCGGTGACAAGGGTGTCGTCGCCGCCTGCCGGGGGTGCCTCGGGCCTAAAAAACGCCATAACTCGGGTAATTGCATGAAGTTCGACGAAATGGCCGTGTTGCTCCCCTGCCATAGCCTCGACGACTTCCCGACCTACCTAGCCGAGCCGGACGCGGGCTCGCTGTTGGCGGCCTGGTCGGCCCTCTGGCACCCGCTGCTGCTGGCCCATACGAAAAAACTGCCGACCTGGTATCGGGCCGACATCACCCCCGACCAACCCGGCGCCACCCTCTTCACGCTTCCGTCGCCCAGCGAATCGCTGTTGCCCGTGGGCTGGACCGACCGGGTCGAGGCCGGTGGCGGGCGGGTGATCGTGCCGTGCCAAGACCGCGCCTCCGTCGTTTCCGAAGCGCTCGCCGCCGTGGAAGCCACCGACGGCGCCCACGACACTGAACTGGCCGCCGACTTCCTGGCGCTCGGTTACGGCTACCTGCAGGTCGACGTGCTCACGCGGCAGATGCGCTACATGCCAAGTCTCGACGAGTCGCAGTTGGGCAAATGGGTCGTCGAGGCGGCGACCGCGTTCGAGCAGGGGAACTACGAAGCGGTCGCCCAGCCCCTGGGGCGATGTTTCGAAATGTTGCTCGAAGCCCGTGAGCGTTTCTACCCGGTCGACGCCTACCTGATCGACGTGACGTTACTCACGGAGTCGACCAGCGCCGCGGCGATCGACCACGAGTTGGGTTCGCCCGTGGCGGTGAACGTTGCCTGCCCAGCCGGGGTGCTCGACGCCTTGGCCGAAACTGCGGGCGAGGCGCTCGGGCGCATGAAAGCGGCGGTGAGCGAAGACCGCGTACATCTGGTCGGCGGTGAGTTCGACGAAGGCCCCTTGCCGCTGGAAGACCCCGAAGCGCCCCTCGCGCGTTTACAGGTCGGGCTCGATACGTTCGAGCACCGCCTGGGCAAGCGTCCGTTGGTGTACGGGCGCCGCCGCGCCGGGCTCACGCCGCTTTTGCCGCAGTGGCTCAGCCGCTTGGGTTACATTGGGGCGTTGCACTTCACGCTCGACGACGGACACTTTCGCAAGTTCGACCAGAGCAAGACGCGTTGGGAAGGAGTCGACGGCAGCACGATCGACGCCTTCGCCCGCCTGCCCGTCGACGGTCGGCTCGACGGCAGCTTCCTGGCGTTGAGCGTCAAACTGGCCGAGTCGATGGACTTCGACCACGTCGCCGCACTGGCGATCGCGCATTGGGCGGGGGAGTCGAGCCCATACTACGGAGACCTTCGCCGCATTTCCCGCTATGAACCCGTCTTCGGCAAGTTTGTCGGCGTCGAAGACTTCTTCACCCGCACCGACACGGCCGGACGACTCACGCATTCGAAAGTGGACGACTACCGCGTTCCCTACCTCGTGCAGGAATCGCGGGCGGCCGCGCCCCGGCCGATCAGCGGAGGGGCCGAACGCCAAACGGACGTCGCCCGGCGCCTGGCCGTGTCGGCACTGACAACGACGACCGCGTTGTTGACCGGCGAGGTCGCTCATTGTGACGACGTCGGGTCTGAGGTGCCGCTGCGTGAAGCGACGGCGCGACTGGCGGCGGTTCTGCCGCGCGGCGGCGACGCGCACCGCGGCGTGACCGTGTTCAACCCGATGTTGGAACGGCGGCGCACGCCGTATCGGTTCGACGACTGGCAGGGAGCGGCGCCGGTCGGCGAGTCGATCATCGCGGCCCAGGTCGACGGCGACGTCTGCCGGGCCGTGATCGACGTTCCCGCGCTGGGGTTCGTCTGGATCGACGAACAGGCCGGTCGCTCGTATGCGCACAACGACGCGCCGGCCGAGGGACAGCGGCTGGCCGAGGCCACCGAAGACGGTTACCGCCTCGCCAACGAGCATCTGACCGTGGTGATTGACCAGCACACTGGTGGCATTCGTTCGCTGCGAGGTCGCCGCGACCGCAGCAATCGGCTCTCCCAGCAGTTGGCACTGCGTGAGCCACCCGGACCGGCCGAGCCGGGTTCGGTGTGGCGCGATCCGGACGAGGCGGCCTTCTACTCGGTGATGGTGGCCGACGAGATCACCGTGACGTCGAGTGGTCCCGCCGTCGGCGAGATCGTCGCGCGGGGTCGGCTGGTAGATCACGAGGGACATCGCCTGGCCGGCTTTGCGCAGACGGTCTCGCTCGCGCGGGGCTCGCAGGTGATGCACGTCGACGTGGAACTCGCATGCGACACACTGCCGACGGCCGACCCTTGGAATGCATATTACGCCTCGCGCTGGGCCTGGGACGATCCGGGGGCCGAGTTGCTACGCAGCGTGGGCCTGGGACGTTTCACCACCGAGGCTCGACGCATCGAAGCGCCGCACTTTATCGAAATCAACGAGTCACCGCGGCCAGTGACCCTGCTCTCCGGCGGGTTGCCCTATCACCGGCGCTGCGGGATGCGGATGCTCGACACATTGCTCGTCGTGGCGGGTGAACAGCAGCGTCGCTTCCGCCTGGCCGTCGGTGTCGATCTGGCGCATCCGGCGCGTGAAGCGATGGCGCTGGTCGCGCCATCGTGCTGGACCCGCGACCAGCAGGGGCCCTTGGCGGCCGGCCCCGTCGGCTGGTTCTTCCACGTCGACGCCAAAAACGTCGTCGCCACCCATTGGGAACCCATCAACGCCGTACCGACAGCGAACGACATCTCCGTGGAAAAGGAAAAATCGGTGGGTGATGAAGCCGCTGCAGGTGATCCGTCGCGGCCGCCGCGCAGCGACATTGTCGGCTTTCGCGTGCGGCTGCTCGAGACCGAGGGACGCAGCGGCCAGGTCACGCTGCAGGCATATCGCGCGATCGCGGCGGCACAACAGGTCGATTTCCGCGGCGAAGTGCTCGCCGAATGCACGGTCCGCGACGGCGCCGCCGTGGTCGAAACAACTCGATACGAGTGGGTGCTGCTCGAAGTCTTCTGGGCCAATTGAATCCGGGACGGACTGATTTCGGACCAAGCGCCGCGCTGGGGAATTTGACACCCGGTTTCGTGGCTGGGAATCTGGTAGGATTGCCGTGCTCGGCCGTTGCTGCGCGGCGCGCGGCGGGCCTCGCGGGATTGCTCGCCGCCGCCAGCGTTTTGCCACGCCCGACTCGTTGGCAGAACGTGTCGCCCATTTTCCGCTGTCCAGACCCAGTTGTCGCGTTGCCCATGATTGTCACGATCGATGGACCCGCCGGTGCCGGCAAGTCGAGCGTCGCGCGAGCGCTCGCCGGGCGGCTCGGCTTTCGCTTTCTCGACACCGGCGCGACGTACCGCGCGGTGGCGCTCGCCGCCGTGCGACGGGGCCTCGATTGGGAAGACCAGGACGCGCTGGCTCGGCTGGCCCGCGAAGTGGCGATCACGGTTGACGACACGCAGGTGACGCTCGACGGCGACGACGTCACGAACGAAATCCGCAGCTACGCGATCACGGCCGTCACGCACTATGCGGCCACCAACCCCGAGGTCCGCGCCCACCTCGTGACGTTGCAGCGCCGCTTTGCCGACGATGACAACGTCGTCACCGAGGGACGCGACCAGGGGACAGTTGTGTTTCCCCAGGCCGGCTGCAAGATATTCCTCACAGCCAGCGCCGAGGAGCGGGCCCGCCGCCGCTGGCAGGACCTCGCCGCACAGGGCGAACGGCTCAGCTTCGACGACGTGCTGTCGGGCCAGCGGCAGCGCGACGAGCGCGACTGGAACCGCGACGTCGGGCCGCTCAAAAAAGCGCCGGACGCCGTCGAGCTTTCGACCGACGGACTCACGGCCGAACAGGTGGTCGATCGGCTCGAAGAAATCGTCCGTTGCCGAATGACGGCCGAAGCGTAACCGGCCGTCCGCCCTCCCGCCGTGTCGGCTCATCACCTATGTTGGCCCGGGTCCCGCTGCACTCGTACCTCCGCCCGCGCTCATGCCACGATCGACCACTCAGCCTTCGCTGCTGAACAACTTGTTCTATGGCACGCTGAAGCTGTTCTTTGGGGTGCTCTCGGCCATCATGTTCCGCCTGAAGATTTCCGGCCGCGAGTACGAGCCGGCGACGGGCGGCGCGCTGTTGATGAGCAACCACGAAAGTTTTCTCGACCCGGTGTACGTGGGCGTGGCGTTCCGACGTCGGCCGACGTATCTCGCCCGCGCGTCGCTGTTCCGCAACGCGGCGTTCGGCCGCATCATCTCGGCGGTCGGCGCGATTCCGATCGATCGCGACGGCAGTGGCATCTCGGGGCTCAAGGAAACGCTACGACGGCTCAAGCGCGGCGAGATGGTGCTGATCTTCCCCGAAGGGACGCGCAGCCCGGACGGTCGGGTGCAGCCACTCAAGCCGGGTTTCGTGGCGCTCGCGCGCCGCGCCGATGTGCCGCTGGTGCCGGTGGCGATCGCTGGTGCCTACGATGCCTGGCCGCGCCAGCGCCGCCTGCCGCGACCGGGGCGCGTGTGTGTCGAGATCGGCGCGCCGATTGCCCCTGACACCATCGCCGGCTGGAGCGACGAAGAGCTGATCGCGCAGTTGCAGACCCGCATCGAAGCCTGCCACGCCGCCGCGCAACAACGTCGGGGTGTGCGGGCCGACAAAGCGTGATCGCGAAAACCGCGAAGGGGGCGAAAGGGCGCGAATGCGATGACGCTAATCGTTGTCGGCCCGGGAGCGTTGCCTGTGGGTTGGATAGGCGATGTCGAATTGCGCGGCGGTGAGCTGCACCGCGGGGAGTTGGGGCAAGTCTCGAAAGGGCTCGCCACTATTTTGTTCGGCGATCAGTGGCGTGCAGAGTTGGTCACGACCTACACGAGTTCGGCCCAGGAATTCGGCGCCGCGGTTGATGCAACCACCTGCAGGAAAGCATTGCTCCAAGTTGCTGAAGTGTGCTCACCGCGGCACCACTCGAATAGGCGCAAATCCTTCGGCTGTGATCCCCGTTTGCTGATCTCCGCAGATAACAAGGGCCTAGATGCCACTGGACCGACGCAGGACACGCTCTCACGGTGCTCAGCTAGATAGGCGGGTTGGTGACTTAGCGGTTTGATCGCTGTGACGTAGCGATCGTCGAGTAGATCCCTACGCTCTCTGTGGACTAGGAACGGTGGGTTGTGCCGCCGGAGTCGGCCGGACGGCTGGTAGAGATGTTCCGATGTGTTTGAGGCGAAGGGTTGCTGGACCGGCCAGGCAAAGAGGAAAAAGCCGCGTGGATCACCCTCGCCACGCAGCCTCGCTCTCAATTTGAGACTTTCGAATTTGGTGCTGTGATTTTCTTGAAGTTTCCGGTTGCACTGTGCATACTACTCCCGCTGCTTCGCCTGTCGGTGACTCAGCGAGTGTGGCCATCGTCGCAGAGGTATACATGCCTCATCGAAAGTCTGGCGGCGTCTTTAGCGCACGGCTTGCGCATTGCCATATCCCGACGCGAGTGATTGCCTTTGAGGAGCTCGAACGTCGCCTTGCACTCACGACGTTCACGGTCAACAGTCTAGCCGATGGGGCTTTCAACAATACGGATTCTATCGTCACCCTGCGCGACGCAATCACCGCAGCCAACGACAATGTGGCGGCATTTCCGGGCGGTCCATTCGGCGAGGCCAACGTCGAAGATGTCATCGAGTTCGAAGAAGGATTGACCGGCGTAATTACGCTCACTCAGGGTCAATTAGTCGTCCGCGGTGCAACGTCAATTAACGGCCCCGGGGCGGCGCTACTCGCCATTAGCGGAGGATTATCGGGAAGTCGAGTGTTCGCCGTAACCGACAACTCGAATGCCATCGTGCCCGTAGGCTTTAGCGGACTGACGATCACTCTCGGCCAGGCGGTGACGGGGCAAATCGGCGGCGGCATCCTCAACTTCGAAGACCTTCACCTGGAGAACTGTGTCGTCACGGGCAATATTGCGCAACGAGGCGGCGGGGTTTTTAACGTCGCCGGCGGAATTGTGACCGCCGTCGGTTGTCGCATCGATTCCAACGTGTCTGAGGGATCGTCGAACGATTCTGGCGGTTCCGCCATATTCAATCAAGGCAACGTGACCTTGATCGCCAGCACCGTCAACCTGAACAGCGGCTACGGTGACCGCGGGCCCATAACCAACGAACCTAATGCGTCCCTCACCATCCAAGACAGCTTGATCACTGGCAATGTTCAAAATTCGCTCAGTGGCGGCATCTCAAATAGCGGCACGCTCAACGTCATCGGCACAACCATCAGCTACAACAATAGCCGAGGTGGCTTCGTCGGCGGTGTACTCAACGATGGTGTCGCCTCGCTAGTCGAATGCACGATCACCGGCCACGCCGGCGCTTCAGTCGGTGGGCTCATCAATTCCGGTACGGTGACGCTACAAAGCTGCACTGTCAGCAGCAATTCTGGCAGTGTTCTCTCCGGGGGCTTATCCAATTCTGGCACGATGCGGCTGCAAAACAGCACGATCAGCGGCAATCAACTCAATGCCGGCGCTGGCGGCCTTGGCGGCGCCGGCGTCTATAACGCCTATGCATCGCAGTCTCTGATCATCGAGAACTGTACGATAACTCTCAATCGCGCTCTGAGCAGCGTCGGCACCGGCGGCCTGCACGATGAGGGAAACCACTTAGCCATCCTGCACAACTCGATTTTCGTCGGCAATTTCCGCGGAAGCGGCAACGAGCGAAGCGATCTTTCCGTCATCTTTCCACTCGACGGCATCAGTTCGAATAACCTTGTCGGCGTTTCTTTCGCCTTCACACAGCTCGGCATCACGGACGGCTCAAACGGAAACCAGTTAGGCGTGACGGACGCGAAGCTGGGACCTCTGGCCGATAACGGCGGACCTACACTGACCCACGCGCTACTGGCAGGTAGCCCGGCCATCGATGTGGGAAATCCGACGGCACTGGCTGGGATGGGCGGCGTGCCCCTGTTCGATCAACGCGGTTCACCGTTCGATCGCGTCGAAAATGGGCGTATCGACATCGGTGCCTTTGAAGTGCAAAGTGCGACGCTGCCGGCCGACGGCAATGGCGATGGCTGGGTTGATGGCCTCGATTACTTGCTTTGGGCCAGTCACTACGGCATGCACCCCAGCCCTGACGGTGACATTAGCGACGGCGACTACAACGACGACGGATGGGTCGACGGCTTGGACTATCTATTGTGGGCGGCCAACTACGGCAGTCATGCGGCGTCGGTGGCCAACATGACGGTGTCGGCAGACGAACTTCTTGCCGTCGATAATGCGCTGGAAACCTACGCTAGCGAAACGACGGTCGTCGACGACGCCGAGATTCGCGACTGGCAACTGAGCCGCGCGTTCGACATGGCCCTGGATAAGGCCCGTGAGAAGCACATCGACCGTGACTAGGCATCCCAGCATCAAGGCGCTTCGGTGTCGACAACTCCAGTGAGTCTTTGCACAGCTTTACAGCAGTCGAGGCGATGATCCAGCCAAATGTTCCGAAACGAACATCGGTGCGCATCACGTCAGCGACAAGCACACCTTACGGAAGCGGCTGAGGGGCAACTCTCCTCTCACAGTTAACACACATCGCTTCCTGTCCAAGGACGCATCGAAGTGTGCGCGTTCGGCCACACCGCCGCCCAACAACGTCGGGGTGTGCGGGCCGACAAAGTGTGATCGCACAAACCGCGAACGGGGCGGAAGTGCGCGAATGCGATGGCGCTTCCCGCCGCCAGCTTGGGCGTGTTGCCCGTGGAGTGAATAGCTGACGTCGTTCCGTACCGCATTGGCTCCGTGTTGCTGAGCCTTCGCATTGCGACAATCTTCGCAGAAGCTATGGCGAAGATTTTTTTGCAGAGCGATGAACCAGGCCGCCGTGCTCAGCGACTACCCGGATAGACATCTCCCGGAGTCAATGCCGCGTGGAAGACTTCAACCACCATGATCCGACTGACGAATTACTGGTAATTCGCTGCCAACTGGGCAGTCGGGACGCCTGGGAGGCGTTGGTACGACGGTAGCATCCCAGATTATTCAGGTTCGTCCTGAAAATGCTCGCCGATGAGCAGGTGGCCGAGGACGTATTGCAAAACGTCTGGCTGCGGGTGGTGCGCTGCTTGATACAGGTCGAGCACCCCGAGAGGTTTTCAGCGTGGTTGTTCAGTTTGACGCGCAAGGCCGTCCTCGACCGATTGCGAGCGAAGTACCGCCATGACGTTCAAGTAGAGCTCGGCGAGTTGCCTGACTGGAACGAGAACGAACAGAGAGTCGTGGTGCTTGAAGAAGTAGACGCGGCACTCAGCGGTCTGCAAACTGCGGACCGGGAAGCAGTCGTATTGTATTACTTGGAAGGCCTGTCGGTGAATGAGATCGCTGAGATTTGTGCCGTTCCCCCAGGGACGATCAAGTCTCGCTTACACCGGGCACGCCAGATCATGCGAAAGACACTTGATCCGTGAGGACTATGTAATGGCTGCTGAGGCAAGAGACATCGTGTCGACAGAACAAGCCGTGGCCAGCGTCCAGGCGGAACTGTCTTCGTCGCGACGATGGTGGTATCGCTTGCTGCTTTCGTTGGTCAGCATCTGGGTCGCCGCGATTCTCTCTCTGTGGGCGACTGAACCACCCCCCCTGCCGCTTCGCTTGCACGCCAGCTTCGGTTGCATGATCGTTGTCGGCGCCGGTTGGATAGGTACTTTGATTTGGATACTCAACCGGCGCAACTGCCCTTCGGCTTTTGATCGGATCGCGACGGCCTGGATGGCGACGGCGGCTTGCTTATTGTTTCTTGTAGTGTCGGTTGCCGTTGCGTGCCTACGCGGCGAGTTGTTGGCCGCATTCAGCCTTGGTCTCGTAGGCATGATGTTTCTCGGAGCAGCTGCGGGCTTGTTGCGGAGGGCGTATTCGCTGCGCTCTCGGCTCCAGAACAAGCTGGCGATTCTAAGCAAGCCTTCCAAGTCGGGGCCCGCAGCAGTCCTTTTTCTGGTCGTGACACTTTTATGTGGTCAGACGCTGGCTAAGGACGATCTCCTGGCCATTCAATCTTCAACGCTGCGATCGACCGACGGCAAGACGATCAAGGTCAAGGAAGGAACGCTTCGTGTGCCCGCTCAACATGCAGAAGCTGACGGCCTGACGATCGAAATCGCCTTCCTAGGGGATCCAGGAGTCAATCCCCAACAGCTTCCTACATTCGTTCTCTCCGGCGGCTTGCGTGACTCCGGAATATGGACGGTGTGCCGTGCGCCTGAGAGCCTGTTTCGAAATTGCCTGAGCCGTGAAAAAACGCTACAGCTCCCTCTTTTGGCACTACCCTGCGGAAGGAGCCGTAGCGATGAAAATTACCTGGAAGTATCCCAGCGATCTCACGGACGATCAATGACAGATTTATCCGACGCCTGTTGCCGACGCGCGCCAAGCGTGGACGACCGCCGATGGACCGTCGTCGCGTGGCGGGTGCGATCTTGTACGTGGTGCGCAGTGGCTGCCAGTGGCGGATGCTACCGGGTGATTTTCCTAACTGGAGTACGGTTGACGGAAACTTCCGCCGCTGGCGAATCGCGGGCGTATGGCAACGAGTCCACGACCGCAAGCTGAAGCTGTTTGAATGGCTTGTCCACAATCCACCGGAACAGGTCGACGTGCTGCTGATGGAAGGCACCACGATCAGCCGCCCCAATGCCGAGCAGAGGTTCCCGAGCGAGGTTGACCTTGAAGCGGAATTCATACGACCCTTTGCGGGCACCGAGGCGATGCCGCTGGTGTGGTGCTCACGTCAGAACATGGACCGGATCGTTTCGGTCTTCAGGGCCTGCAAGCGATCGGGCGGCTCATCGTCGACATGTACACGGCCCATGTGGTACGTGCCACAGCCAATCCAAAACTTGCTCAGGCGAACTGGGACGACATCGATGTGTTCCTGCCAGGCAGCCAACGATACCGGATTATCAAGGATAGGCGGTTCGATGTGTCGAACGCCCACCGAGAGCACCGCGTTTATCCAGAACCACTCGTCGAAGCCGCAGCTCGGTCGGTGATGTTGTTTCGGCCGAGCATGATGCGGGACGTCGAATCGGCCGGTTGAAGTTGCTTGCGTGCATGCGTCCTCTGGACATTCGCAACCTGCGGACGTGCGACCTCGACACGACTGGGAACGTCTGGGTCTACACGTGTTGGACACACAAGACGGACCATCTTGACCACGTTCGACTTCTTGCCATCAGTCCACGTGCCCAGGCAATCCTCAAGCCGTTTCTCAAGCCCAAGGACCCCACGGCGTTCGTATTCAGTCCCAGAGATGCCGTCAAGAATCTCAATGCCAGCCGACGAAAGGACCCGACCAAGGCACGCAAGAAGCGGAGTCGGCCAAAGCGGAGCCGAAAGCTCAGCGACCAGTACTCCCGCCGCTCGTATCACAACGCCATAGACCGAGCCTGCAAAAGGCTGGTGTTCCGCACTCGCATCCCCATCAGCTTCGCCACACCGCCGCCACGAAGATTCGATCGCTCTACGGACTCGACGTCGCCACGATCGTGCTCGGCCACAAACATCGCGTGACCTCGGAGATCTACGCCGACGCCGATTTCAAGAAGGCGATCGAGGTGATGCGGGAGATCAGCTGAGGTGATTTCCCCGACGGGTGGCGGCGTGGAATTGCCACGTAGGGCCTCGTCACGCCACATTTTGCGAGCATTGTGAACCCAGGATCGCCGCGACCTGTCCACCACGGTCATGCCAACCCTTATGGTGATGGAGGTGTTATCATGTGCCACGACTCACACGAATTCCGCTCCTTTCGAGCCGATGAGCAAACGACGGCGGGGATACCCGTCGGAAACGAAGGTCAAGGTCGGCACCCAATTCGTCCACGGCGACAAGCTTCTCGAGGAGAAGCTCGGCCGCAATGATCTCTGTCCCTGCGGTAGCGGTCTGCGGCTCAAGCGGTGCTGCCTCAGATCGGGCCGCTTTTGACGGGACCAATCGGGACCATTACTTTTAGGGACGAGTAAAGAGTTCGTTCGAGGCTTTGACGTCAACGAGTGCTGAGCTTTGATCGTAAACTGACAGCCAGTATGTACGCTCCATACTTGGACAATGGCCTACCTGAATCACTTGTACTCGGTTCCGGCAAAACAGTTGGCACGATGCAAGAGTTGGAAGCTGATTCGAGTTGTCGCCACCCACGCGACAGCCTGCTCACACATCATTGGTTACTGGCCCGAAAGTGAGCCGTTGCGGAACGCGTTAGGCACCGCTCTCGACGGCGGGCGTGTGCTTGACCCCGGGTGGCGACACCAACTGCGTATGCCAACGTTTCATACGCCTGATGAGGTTAGCGAGTTAAGTGCACAAATCGAGGACGTGTGGCGAAGGGCTTTAGAGGAATTTGGCGAACTTGCGGCCGACGATTGGTGGCGAATTGAAATCGAAAAATGCCTGAATGTCTTCCGGCATGCAGCTAGCCACGAAGAGGCTGTTGTGTCAATTTTGGAGCAGTCGATGTTCGTCGACGATGATACGGAACTGATAGAGAGGAAGCCTCGATTCAAGTTTTTGCGGCGTTGGTTCCCCTGGTTAGTAGATCACGAATGAACAGGCATGCTTCTCACGATCTCAACGACCCACCAACCCGCCACCGACCTTGGTTACCTGCTCCATAAGCATCCGGACCGGTGTCAGGCATTCAACTTGAGCTTCGGTAAGGCCCACGTGTTTTATCCCGAGGCCAGCAACCAGCGATGCGTCGCCTGCCTGCTGTTGGACGTGGACCCGGTCGCTTTGGTGCGTGGCAAGGGCGACTGGAAGAGCGGCCCGTTGGACCAGTACGTCAACGACCGGCCGTACGTCGCATCGTCGTTAATGAGCGTGGCGATCTCGCAGGTGTTTCGCTCGGCACTGGCTGGCAAGTCGAACGAACGGGCCGAACTCGTGGACACTGGGATTCCACTGACGGCTCGGATGGAAGCCTTGCCCGTGCGGGGTGGTGAGGAACTGCTCGCACGCATTTTTGAGCCGCTCGGTTACCAGGTCACCGCCACACGGCATCCGCTGGATGAAACGTTCCCAGAGTGGGGCGAGGGCCCGTACTACCGCGTCGAGCTTGAGCAGACGACAACGGTTGCCCGACTGCTGCAACACCTGTACGTGCTCATTCCGGTGTTCGACGGCAAGAAACACTATTACATCGGGCCCGACGAGGTGGAGAAACTCTTGGCCAAGGGTGAGTCGTGGCTGGGCGATCATCCCGAGCGGGAACTGATCACCCGACGTTATCTCCGGCGACGGCAGAGTCTGATTCGGCAGGCACTGGCTCGACTCGTCGAGGAGGAGTCCATCGGCGCCGAGAATGACGACGTTGACAACGAGTCCGACGCATCAACACTGACCGAACGCGAACCGAGGCTACTCGACCAGCGGCTGGGTGCCGTGCTGGCGGTGCTGCGTTCCTGCGGAGCCAAATCGGTCGTCGACCTGGGTTGCGGCGACGGCAAGCTGCTTCGTGAGTTGCTAGCCGACCAGCAGTTCACCAGCATCGTTGGCATGGATGTTTCGGTCCGGTCGCTGGAGATTGCTCACCGGCGGCTAAAACTCGACCGGCTGCCCGAGCGGCAGAGGGAGCGGATTCGGCTCATCCACAGGGCCCTAACCTACCGCGATGAGCGACTGGCGAACTTCGACGCTGCGGCCGTTGTCGAGGTGATCGAGCACCTCGACCCGCCCCGGCTGAAGGCGTTTGAGCGGGTGGTGTTCGAGCACGCCCGTCCCCGGACCGTTGTGCTCACAACGCCCAACCGCGAGTACAACATCGTCTGGGAGTCGCTCCCCGACGGTGAGATGCGGCACAGTGATCACCGCTTTGAGTGGTCGCGGGCAGAGTTTCAAGGCTGGGCCGACGGCGTCGCGGAGCGTTTCGGCTACTCGGTGCATTACCTGCCGGTTGGTCCGGAGGAAGCCGGGGTAGGTGCACCGTCGCAGATGGCGGTTTTTGAGAAAAGACTGGGCCCAACGCAAGTATGACAATTCACACATATGCAAGAAACTGTGATGCTGATGGCGTGAGGGAGGAACTCGCGAAGGGAGTTCCAGTGGACTCTCGCGATGACAACGACTTTACGCCGCTAGCGTACGCGGTTGCGAATCCGTCCGTGGCGGTCGAACTGTTATCGATGCTCATTGAGGCAGGTGCCGACGTCAACGCTTCCGTTGACCAAGGGAAGAAGTATCCGCTCGGCCTTGCTGCCTGTTCTGGCAACGTGGAGGCAACTGAGTTCCTTCTGGATACAGGAGCCTCAGTGAACGCAAAGTCGCCGGCGGGCTACACGGCCTTGATTGAGACCATCTATCGTTTGCACAACAGCGAGTCCTTACTTCCAATTATCGACCTATTGGTCCACTGGGGAGCAGACCTCGACTGCCAGACCGACTTCGGCGAACTCCCAGTAACGGTTGCGTCCCGTCTCGGACGATTTGATGCGGTGTGCCTGCTCCTAAACGCTGGTGCCGAGGGGGCACCTCTAAATTGGTCTGAACTAGCACGTGCTGTCGCAATAGGTTCGGATGACGACGTTGCTCACGTTCTGTCATCGACCGGACTGGAAAGCGAATGGGATCGGTTCGGCCGAACTCCTGGGCTCTTGGCTGCCACTGTTGGGTCGATAGCGAAGGGACAACTCCTCGCCGCGTACGGCTGGAATGTAAACGAAAAAGGACGAAATGAGGAAACCGCTGTCATGTGCTGTGCGTCGGCAAATCATGTTGCGATGATGGCTTGGCTTCTTGACAAAGGTGCTGAGGTCGATGCCGTTGACGATTCAATGAACACCGCGTTGATTCTTGCTGCCCAGAATGGTTCTGCGGACTGTGTTCGATTGCTGCTTGATGCAGGGGCGAATACCAAGGTGCGGAACGAGTATGAAGACACAGCGATAGAAGTTGCTTCCACAACCCAAGTCGTTCGCTTCCTTCAAATTGCCGGAGAAGACGTGGGAATGATAAGCCAGGAAATGAAACGGGAGTTCACAGGACTGTCGAAGTATGAGTTCTTAAAGTGCCATCCGAAAGAGTACGAGGCTGGAAAGCGGCCTCGATATGGCAATGCTAATCCAGAGAGGATGGACATCGAATTCTGGCGGGCCATGATCCGTGCCGGCTGCTCTGCATACGAGGCGAGAGCACAATTCGGCGACACGAACAATTTGAGTGAGCCAGTATGGTGCTTCTCCCGCTTCGGATGCTCGTTTACGGAATTGCCAGACGGACGCATCGTCCAAATAGCTGGCGAGCACGAAGACTACTACGATCCGGATTTCTGTATTTACAATGACGTTATAGTGCATGAAGCTCGGGACGAGTTCAGCATCTACGGTTATCCAAGTGAATTGTTCCGACCAACCGATTTCCACACAGCTACCTACGCCGATGGCTACATCTTCATCGTCGGTTGCCTTGGCTACCAGGGCACACGGGATTTCGGAATGACGCCGATCTATCGACTATCGTGTTCAGATTGGAGCATCGAGGTCGTGACCACTTCGGGAGACGCTCCTGGTTGGATTTATGAGCATCGTGCCTGCATAACCGGGCCTAACGTTCTTTGCATCTCTGGTGGCAAAGTAGCCGTTGTGAGAAATGGAGAAGAAACGCATGAGGACCTTGAACGTGATTACATGCTCGATCTGACGACAATGACGTGGAAGTGACACGACTGGGAAACGCTTTCCACCACAGGGGACATCCGTAGGTTCCATGAAATCCCGCGTCCACAACAGCCCGAATCTCATCTACTCAGTGGGAACGCAGGTCGTTGCACTCAAATCGGTGCAAGGGTCGGACGGGAAGGCTGTGCATCTGTCAGGGGCCGTGGGCGTGGTGGTGCGTTCGCCACGGGACCGTAATCACTCATATCGAATTCGCTTCCCCGACGGATTTGAGGCTCCGCTACATCACCACAACCTGATGCTGCTGTCCGAATACAAACAAGGGGCCATCGACGACTCCGACAAGGTCCTCTCGACGCACGGGCTGTTCGATCGCGTCATCTATCGCTGCGTGGTCGGTTCACGGGCCTTTGGCCTTGAAACCGACGATTCGGACACCGACCGTCGTGGCATTTATCTGCCGCCGGCCGAACTGCACTGGTCGCTGTATGGCGTGCCTGAGCAATTGGAGAACGAGGAAACGCAGGAGGCGTACTGGGAACTGCAGAAGTTCCTCATCATGGCCTTGAAGGCGAACCCGAATGTCCTGGAATGCCTCTATACCCCACTGGTCGAGTACGCCACACCGCTGGCTCAAGAACTCCTCGCTATGCGGGAGTCATTCCTGTCGCGGCTGGTGTACCAGACCTACAACGGCTACGTGATGTCGCAGTTCAAGCGGATGCAGGCCGACCTTCGTAACCAGGGACAGGTGAAGCCGAAGCACGTGATGCACCTGATCCGACTGCTGCTATCGGGCATCCACGTGCTACGTGAGGGCCAGGTGCCGGTCGACGTCGGCGAGCACCGCGAGCAACTGCTGGCGATAAAGAGTGGCGAGATGCCGTGGGACGAGGTCGAAGCGTGGCGGAAGCGTCTGCACGAGGAGTTTGATCGAGCGTTAGAGGAGACCAACTTGTCCGAGCGGCCGGACTATGAGCGAGCCAACGCGTTTCTGGTGAGGGCGAGACGCTTGACGTTGGGGGAGGAGTTGCCGTGACTGGCGAGCCGACGACCACGCTCTATCGCCCTGTCGGCCAGGCTGAGCTTGATCTGATCGCAGAGTCTGGCTGGCAACGATTTCCTCCTCGTCTCGAAGGGCAGCCCATCTTCTATCCTGTGTTGACTGAGGAGTATGCGGCGACGATTGCCCGAGATTGGAACACGAACGATCCGAACTCCGGGTGTGTTGGATATGTCCTCCGGTTTAAGGTCCACACGGCGTTTCTGGACCAGTACGATGTCCAGGAGGCCGGCGGACGCGACTTTCGGGAGTATTGGATTCCCGCCGAGGAGCTTGAGGCATTCAACGACAACATCGTGGGCAGGATCGAGCTTGTTCGCGAGTACAAACCGACGGATTGAAGGCAGTGATGATTCCGTACGACAAACTTCGCAAACAGGT
>JAGQPT010000306.1 GCA_020426575.1 Planctomycetales bacterium | reverse complement strand
GATTGTACGTCGGCGCAAGCGGCACGGTGCGGCTGGACAACGGACAACTCACGCCGGGCGGCAACGTCGTCGTCGAAGGTGGTCGCATCGAGCAGACTGCCGCAGACTCGGCGGTGCTCGAAATGCCCGCCGCCGGTGGCGCGCTGCGGGTGCTGGCCGGTGGCGAGGCCACGCTCGTACAAGACCTCGACGCCGACGGAGCCGCGATTCAGGTCGACGGCAGCGGCTCGACTCTCGACGTCGCCGGCGTGGTGCGCATTGGCGCCGACGGAGCCGCGGGAACCGGCCTGGTGGCAACCAACCAGGCGCAGATCGGCGTGACGACACTCGACGTGGGCAGCGACACGGCGCCCGGCGACGTGGCCACGGCACAGATCGGTTCGGGCGCGTCGCTCGTTGCCGACACGATCCGCGTGGGCAGTCCCGACGCACAGGGTACGGCGGCCGCTGCGACGCTGGAGATCAATGGCGGCGGTTCGCGGGTCGAACTCACGGCGGCCGGCCAGATGACGATCGGCGCCAACGGCGGGCTGCTTGCCAATGCGGGCACGGTCGCCCTGACTGACGGCGGCGTGTTGGACACGTCGGCCGGCTCGCTCGAACTGCGATCAAGCGGCGTGCTCAACATCAACGGCGGAACGCTCGTGACCGCACCGATCGCGGCGCCGCAGGGCGTGCTGAATTTCTCGTCTGGAACGATCGACTGGCGCGGCGACTTCACGGTGGGGGTCGGCGGCCTGTTGGGAACGCAGACCACACTCTCCGGCAATCAGAACCTGCTGGTGGCAGGAACGACCTCGCTCGACGCGGCGGCAAAGTTGACGATCAACGGCGGAGCGCTCGAGACCGGCTCGATCACGGGCGATGGTGTCTTGGACTTCGTCAGCGGTAGCCTGCGGATTAGCAACGACGACCTGGCGATCGCCGCGGGCGGCCTGTTGGGCAGCAACGTCGCTATCGACGGACAAAAACATTTGACGGTCGACCAAACCGTCAGCGTCGACGCGGCCGGCAGTCTGGAACTCGACGGCGGCTCGCTCAGCGCGGGAACCCTCGCCAACGCGGGCCAGGTGTTTTACAGTGCCGGCGCACTCACGGTCGGCGACACGCTCGACAATCAGGCCTCGGGACGCGTGCTTGTCGGCAGCGGGCGGAACCTCGCCACCGGTGCGGCGCTGAACAACGCCGGACGCATCGAACTGGGCGGCGGCGGTGCGCGGCTTTCCGGGCCGGGCACTTTCACAAACACGGGCCTGTTGACGGGCAGCGGCTACGTCGACATGCCGCTGACGAACGCCAGCGGTGGCGAGTTGCGCGCCGCGGCGGGAAGCACGCTCACCATCTCCGGCGGGACGGCGCCCAACGCCGGCCTCATCAACATGCTCGGAGGCACGATCGAGTTCGCCGAACAGATGACCAACGCCGCCGGTGGCCGCATCGCCGGGCACGGCACGGCCCTGTTCGACGGTGGGCTCGTCAACGAGGGTGTCGCGCAGTTTTCAGCCCAAGCGGTCGACATCTACGGCAACGTTACAAACGTGGCGGCGGGACAGATCATCACGTCCGGCGGCGGCGTGACAACGTTTTACGATGACGTCGTGCACAACGGCAGTGAGATTCGCACCAGCGCCGGCAGCCGGTCGGTATTCTTCGGCGACGTGAGCGGCAACGGTCCGTTCACCGGTAGCGGAGTTGTGCAGATCGAGGGTAACTTGAGTCCCGGCAACAGTACTGCCGCAGTGACTTTCGACGGCGACCTCTCGTTCGGCGCCGGTTCGACGGTCACGATGGAAATCGGCGGTACGTCGCCCGGCAGCCAATACGACACGCTGCTGGTCGGCGGGACGGCCATGCTGGACGGCACGCTGTTGATCGACCTGGTCGACGGCTTCGTCCCCACGCCTAGCGACGTGTTCACGCTGATGACGTTTGGCATGCGCGCGGGCGAGTTCGACAACGTGGCGACGGTCACTCCACT
>JAGQPT010000305.1 GCA_020426575.1 Planctomycetales bacterium | reverse complement strand
GTCGCTATTCTCAGCAACGCCACTGGGGCGCCGATTTGGCAACGGATCATGGGCGGTATCCCGGGGCTTCGCTGGTATGTCGAGGCGCTCGACATGAACTACGGTTACACGTACCACCTTTCCTGGAACCAGCCGATCGATGCGGACCTGCGGATTGAGGTCGACGTGACGAACCCCGAGACACAACAAGTTGAAACCAGAGTGTTTCCCCCCACGGGGACGTGGCTGGGGATTCGTCGGCGCCGCTACGCCCTACTGGCTTACCACCTCGCGTCGGACGCAGAACAGGCAGCGCTCGGCATCGTCAGCGAGACCGTCGAGAGCACGATTCCGCAGGCAGTCGGCGGCTATGCCATGCGGCAGGTGGGCAGCCCGACGGGTCGGCTCCGCTGCGTGGCCCATGATCCTTTGTCGCCTGGCGACGTCGCTGGAAACAATGGGCCGCCGCGCGAGCCCGACGATCCGTCCACCGATCGCACGGCCTACGAGGCCCAGGTGCGGCAGGACGAGGCGGGGGTCACTGTCTTCAAACTTTCGACCGACCAGCGCGCTGCTCCAGGGGTGAGGTGAAGCGAAGGAAATGACCAGCATCATTTCGTACATTCGTGAGGCGACGTCGCGCTTCGGAGCCGGCTGGAACGCGTTCTGGTTTGAGCCGCGCGACGTGGCCACGGTCGCATTGATGCGGATCCTCAGCGGCGTGATGGCGCTGTATTTTGTCGCGAGCTTCTCACCCGACCTGATGGCCTGGTTTGGCGCCGATGGGATGCTGCCCGTGTCGCTGGCCGAGCGGTTTCAGCCGGACGGGGCGAAGCTGTCGTATCTGACTTATCTCAGTTCGCCAACAGACCTGGGAATCGCGCACGCGGCGTCGCTGATCGTCGTCGTGCTTTACACCGCAGGCATGTTCACTCGGGTGACGTCCGTTTTGGCGACGATTGCCGTCCTGTCGTATATCCACCGCGCGCCGGTCGTCACATCGCAGTTTGAACCGGTCCTGGCGATGACGATGGTGTATCTCTGCATCGCCCCGACTGGCCGACGCTGGTCGTTCGACGCTTGGCGAGCGGCGCGCAAGGCGGAAGACGAAGACCGACCGCTGGAACTGAAGACGACGAGTGTAGCCGCCAACGTTGCCACGCGCCTGATCCAGATTCACCTCTGCGCGGTGTTCGTGATGATGGCCCTGGCGAAGATCAGCGGCGAGGCCTGGTGGTCCGGAATCGGCGTCTGGTGGTTGATCGCGCGGCCCGATTCACGCCTGGTCGACCTGACGGGGCTGCTCGCCGAACATCCCTACATCATCAATCTCTGGACGCACGCCATCGTGCTGTTCGAGTTTGCATTTCCCGTGCTGATTTGGAATCGCACGGCACGACCGATGCTGATTGTGCTCGCTGCTTTGCACTGGTCGATGTTGGCGCTGATCACGTCGCTGGTGCCGTTCTGTGTGATGATGTTCATCGCCACGCTCGCCTTTGTCGAACCGCCGGTGGTGCGCGGCCTAATGGCACGGCTCAGTCATGCCACCACCGCACCGGTGCCCAGTGACTGATGTCGGCCGGCCCACCCGCTGAACGACCGCCCCCAGTGACAACGCCCGTCCCCGTTCCCGGAGAAACGCCGATGAACACGAACCGACGTGAATTCCTCAGAGACATCTCGCGATTAGGCGGCGGCGCGCTAACAATGGGGCGACTCGCCTTGACGGGCGCGAGCGCTCGCGGCATCGAGCCGTTTGTGCGACCGGCGGGCGCAAAGTTCAAGTTCAGCCTGGCCGCTTACAGTTATCGCCAGCTGCTCACCGATCCCACGAGCGGTTACACGCTCAATGATTTCGTCGATGACTGTGCGAAGATGGGCCTCGACGGCACGGAGCTGACGTCATATTACTTTCCCAAGTCGGTCACGCCCGACTACGTCCGCTCGCTCAAGGCACATTGTTTTCGCCAGGGGCTGGACGTTTCTGGAACGGCAATCGCGAACGACTTTTGTTATCCGCCAGGCAACGAGCGCGATGCCCAACTTGCCCACGTTCGGTCCTGGGTCGACCGCGCCGAAACGCTCGGTGCGCCCGTGATCCGGGTGTTCTCCGGCAAACCCCGCGACGGACAAGACGACGCCGAGGCGCGGCGACTGGCAATTGCCGGTATGGAAGAAGCCTGTGTCTACGCCGGCGAGCACGGCGTGTACCTTGGCCTGGAAAACCACGGTGGGCTTTCCACGCACGCCGAAGACCTGCTGTCGATCGTCCGCGACGTGAAGAGCCCGTGGTTCGGCGTCAACTTGGATACGGGCAACTTTCACTCGGCCGATCCTTACGCCGACATCGCTCTGTTGGCGCCGTATGCCGTCAACGTGCAGGTGAAGGTCTCGATCCACCCCGACGGCGGGTCGCGGCAACCGGCCGATTTCCGCCGGCTGGCGAGCATCCTCCGCGACTCAGACTACCGCGGATACGTGGCGCTCGAATATGAGGAAGAGGAGGACGCGCGCGAAGCCTGCCCGCGCTACGTCGACGAGTTGCGCGACGCTTTTCTCGGCTGATGGCGTGATTGTGCGTCTGGCGATGACGAG
>JAGQPT010000304.1 GCA_020426575.1 Planctomycetales bacterium | reverse complement strand
GTCGGGCCGCTCCTTGGCAAAGTATCGCTTCGCCTTGCGGTACAGCCACCAGAACTTGTGGATACTCGCCAACACCCGGGCGAACCACATCACAGCCAAGGAGGTGAGTTCGAAGTGAATGTCGCAGCCCGCCTCGGCCATCCTGGGACCGCCGTAGCCGACCGCCTTGATGTTGCCCCGCTTGGCGAGATCGCGGATCAAATGCGCTGCATGTACGTCGCCGCTCGGGTCGCCGGCCGAGAAGAAGATCGTCCGTGACGCGGGAGAATTCAACGCTGGAGAACTCATCGATGCGCTTCCTTGCAACGTGCTAAACGGTCCGGTTCGCCCTGGCGCCCCATCCAGGGGACGGCATCCCGGGGCGGCAAAGTATGGCAGACGGGCCCCCTGGGAAAAAGTGCAATTTCGCCCCTGCAAAACGCCCCTTAAGACGCCTCAAAGGCGGCCGTCATCGTGACGGTTGTGGTCCGCCATGCCCTGATGCGCCCCGGGGGCGACGACGCGCGTCCATGACGTGTTGCGACGCGACGCCGCAAGTCGTGCTCACCAGCCCCAGCGTTGCACCGCCCGGATTCTCTCGACACCCCCGTTTTGCCAGGCTTGCCGCAACGGATTACGATGAAGTACCCTCAAACCCACCCCACCCCATTCACCTGCCCCCGTCTGCCGTTCCCAGGAGACCTCGCTGCATGGTCGCTGCGCGCCTTTCTCGTCTGCTCATCCGGTATTCGTTTGTCGCACTGGCAATCTTGGCCCTCGGAACGGGATCCCCACGAATATCGCCGGCTCAAACAGTCCCCGACGGCTTTCGCGCTGAACTGATTTGCGAAGTTCCCGACATCGAACATCCCTCGGTGGTCACCTGTGACGACCGCGGCAATCTCTTTGTCGGCGAAGACCCGATGGACATGCGCGGCCCGTCGACCGAGGAGTTCGACCGTGTCCTCTATATCGTCTTCGACGACGAGGGACGACCGATCCGTAAGACCGTGTTCTGCGACCACCTGGCGGCCGTGTTCGGGCTCGTCTGGTACGACGACACGCTCTACGTGATGCACGCCCCGCACTACACGATGTTCCGCGATACCGACGGCGACGGCGTGGCCGACGTGCGCAAGCGACTCGCCACCGGCTTCGGCCCCCCGGCGGGAATCTTCGGATTCAACGATCACATCGTCACCGGCACCCGCCTGGGGATGGACGGGCTCGTCTACGTGTCGGTCGGCGACAAGGGCATCCAGAAAGCAACCGGCAGCGACGGCAGCACGATCACACTCGAAGGGGGCGGCGTCGTACGGATGCGTCCGGACGGCTCGCAGCTCGAAATCGTCAGCAGCGGCACCCGGAATCACCTCGACGTAGCAATGGACGATCTCGACAACATCTTCACCTACGACAACACCGACGACGGGCTCGGTTGGTGGACGCGCTTCACGCATCACGTCCCCAGCGGCTACTACGGCTATCCCTACGACTACCACCCGCACCCCGACCGGCACTTGCCGAGGATCAGCGAACACGGCGGCGGTTCGCCCGTCGGTGCCGCGTGTTACCGCGAAGCTGCCTGGCCCGAGGAGTACCGCGGCAACGCCTTCCACTGCGAATGGGGCAAAGGCAAGATTCAGCGCTTCAAACTCACTCGCAATGGCGCCACGTTCGACGCCGAGATCGCCGACTTCATGACGGCCGAACCCGGCAGCGAGTTTCGTCCCCAGGACCTCTGCTTCAGCCCCGACGGCAAGGCGATGTACGTCGCCGACTGGAATTTCGCCGGCTGGATGCAACCACAGGCGGCCGGTCGCCTGTACCGTGTCACCTACATTGGCGATGAGAAGCCGGAACCCGACGTTCGCCGTCTCACGACCGATATGGTCGTGCATTGGACTGACTCGTTGAATCAGCCTTATCACAGCGAGCGAATGCTCGGCCAATGGGAACTAGCCAAGATCGGTCAGCCGGCGATCGAACCGGTGCGCGAAGTATTGTTCGGCCGCCGGTCAAAGCTGGCCCGGGTACACGCCATCTGGACACAGAACGCCATGATCGATCGCGTCGATGGCTACGATCCCCAGTCCGACTGGGTGCGCGCACTGGCCGAAGACGATGACGCCGACGTGCGCGGGCAGGCCGCTCGTGCCATCGGTCTGCGTCGCATGAGCGGTGCGGCAGGCGCGCTGGCCACGGCGCTCGACGACGCCGACCCCGGCGTGCGGATGCGGGCAGCGATCGCCCTGGGCCGTATCGGCCTGCCCGACAGCACGCAGCCGCTCGTAGACCACCTGGGCGAACCCGACACATTTGCCCGCTTCACAATCGTCCAGGCGATTCGCCGCATCGGTTATTGGCGTCCCTTGGGCGCGGCGATTCGCAGCAACGATAGCGCCACGCGTGAGACGGCCCTGCTCGCGCTGGCAGCTCAATATGACGCCGGCGCGGTCGACATCCTTGCCGAAGCTGCCACGCACGACGCCGATCCCACGGTCCGAGCTCGTGCCGTCGGATTGCTTGCCGAGGTCGCGCGGCAAGCCGATCCGTACGTCGAAGGCTGGTGGGGCACGCAGCCGGCCCGCAAGCCATACGCCCGACCACCGGTCAACGACTGGTCCGAGACGCCGCGAATCGTTGCGGTGCTCCGCAGCCGACTGGACGACGACGCTCCGGAGACGCGCCTGGCGACCATCACGGCCCTGCGGACGCTGGACGACGACACGTCCGCAGAACGCGTCCGCCAACTCGCCGCCGGTGACGACGACAAGCGCGTGCGCGTGGCGGCGATCGAGTTGCTCGGCACGACGGGCGACGCGGCTGCCCTACCGCTCTTGGCCGAGGCGGCGCTGCACGCTGGCCGTGAAGTCCAACAGGCGGCGGTAACTTCCCTGGCGACGATCGGCACCGCTAAAGCCCGCGCCACGCTCGGCCAGCTCGCCGCCCAACCCGACAATCCCACCGCTGCGCTGGTGTTGGCGACCGAAGCGCTTGGCCGCCTCGGTGACGCGCATCAGCTCGATGTCGTCGCGGCCAACATGCGGCACACCGCGCCCGAGGTTCGAGCCGCCGCCACGACGGCCTACCTGGCCATCGCCGGTGAAGACGGCGCCGACGAGGTGGCCGGGCAGCTCGGCGACGAAAGTCTCGACGTTCGCCGCGCGGCGCTCGCCGCCCTTGCCACGCTCGCCCACCACGACCAGGCACCAGCCATCATGGCCGTTGTCGAGAGCGCGAATGTGCCGGCCGATGGCACGGAATCCAGCGATTCGCTCCGCTTCGACGTGCTGCGGAGCCTGGCCGCCGTGCCCGACCGCCGCGCGTTGGCCTTCTACCTCGCCGGACTCACGGAAAAGAACCAGGACCTCCGCACCGCCTGTCGCAACGCCCTCCGCTCGCTCAGCGACGAGGTCGGGCCCGACGTCATCGAACTCGAGCGCCGCAACGAACTTTCGGCCGCCGTGCGATCCGAACTGCAGACCGTCTTCGCCGCGCCGCGGCCTGTGCAAAACTGGGACATCGCCGGCCCCTGGCCGAAGCCTGACGCGCCGCAGCTAGACGTCACAGCGGCGCCCGACCGCTCGGCAGCCGTGACCGTGGGCGACCAGTCACGGACGTGGCGCGCCATCGAAGCCGACGCCCAAAGCGGCTTTGTCGACGTCGACGAGCAACTCGACGACGCCTCGGCCGCCTGGGCCGTGCTCTACGCGTCGTTCGAGTCCGACGTTGCGGGACACGGCGAGGCCCTCTTCGGCAGCGACGATCAGATCACCGTCTGGATCAACGGCCACGAGGTCTATCAGTTCGACGGCGATCGCGCCTGGAGCGAGGATCAAAACCACGCCGAATTCGACATCGTCAAAGGCACCAACCACGTTTACGTGCTCTCGGGCAACACGGGAGGTGATTGGGCGATGAACTTGAAACTCTCGCGGCCGCAGGCCAAGTACGCCTTCCTCTACGAGGGCGTGGCCGCGCGGCTCGAACCGGCCGCCTTCCAGGCGCACGCGACATCGCACGCCGGCGATCCGGCCCACGGTGCCAAGCTCTTCAGCGATCCCCAGGGCGTCGGCTGCGTGAAGTGCCACGCCGTCCACCAGAAAGGCGGCAGCGTCGGACCGGACCTCGCCGGCATCGGCTCGAAATATCCTCGCGCCGAACTTGTCCGTTCGGTCCTCGAACCATCGAGCCGCATCCTCTCCGGCTACGAACTCTCGACCGTCATCACCGATGACGGCAAGGTCTACCAAGGCGTCGTCCGCTCAGCGACCGGCGACGAGATCGAAATCGTTGACGCTGGAGGCAAGGTGACCACGCTCGACGCCGACACGGTCGAAGAGAACGTCCGCAGCACGCTCTCGATCATGCCCAACGGACTCAGTGACGGGCTCTCCTTGGACGACTTCGTCGACATCATCGCCTACCTGGAAAGCCTGCGCGACCCGGCCGCTGACAACAGCGCCGCCGCGCCCACCACTCCATGAGCACGCACGAAACGGCACTGCAATCGGCTCACGCACCGCGCCGGCCAATAGCGATCCAACTCGTCACGTTGTGCGCCGTGGCGGCTCACCTGTTGTCAACCACCGCGCCCGCCGAAGAACCGACCGTCTTTGAAGCACCGATCGTCTTTCTCGAGGGCCACAGCGAGTCGGTCACGGCCGTCGATTGGTCGCCGACAACGGGCGCGCTTGTCACCGGCAGCCTCGACGCCACGGTGCGGATGTGGGACCCCGCCCGGCACTTCAGCCAGGTGATCGTCCGTGATCATGACGACGCCGTCACGCGGCTGGCCCTTTCCCACGACGGTCAGTTGCTGGCCAGTGCCGCGCTGGACGGCACGGTGCTGCTCAGCGCGATCCCACACGTGGCGCCAGACGACCGTTGGACCATCGCTGCCGGAGCAACGACGCTGGCCATCGCTTCGGATGGTGCAATGCTGGCCGTCGGCTACGTTTCGGGTAACGTCACGCTGCACAGCGCCACAACGGGCGAGGCCGCGGCGACGTTAGAAACACGCGGCGGTCCGATTCGTCGCCTGATATTCGAGCCGTCCGGCACCGCGCTGGTCGTCGTCGGCAGCGACGGCAGCATCACCCGCTGGCAGACCGACGGCCAGCGCGGCGCCGCGATCTGCTTCGCCGTGCCGCCGGCCGACGTTGCCCTCTCGGCCACCGGCGATACCATTGCGGTGGCAGGTAGCGACGGTTTTCTCAACCGGCACCGTTGGCCGCCTCCGGCCGCAACCAACGTTCAACTTCCCGGACCGGCGCAACGCATCGCGACGTCCTCGGCCGGCGATTGGCATGCCGTCACCGGTGGCGGCAACGTGTGGCTATTCGACGAGGCGGCTACCGAATCTTCGCGCACGATGACGTCTCCCGTCGACGTTACGGCCACAACTATCAGCCCTGACGGCGGCCAGTTGGTCACCGGCGGTAGTGACGGAATCGTGCGCCAGTGCCCGCGTGCTGAGGGCGAATTTGCACCGCTGTTCGACACGCTGCAAGGTGCGGTCCACGACATCGCCTGGTGCCGGCTGCCCGGCAGCGAACAAACATTGTTGGCGACGGCCGGCAACGACGGCACAGTGCGACTCTGGCGCTATCCGCCACCGCCGATCCGCCAATCGCCCATCACCGATTCACCAGACGCCGAGTCGCCCGCCACACAATTGGCCGTCACAACCGACGGCAGTCGCACCGCGTTTGCCGACGCTGCGGGCAAAATCACCGTCGTCGATACGGACGACAACACCGTTGCCACGATCGACCTGGCCCAGCCGATCGCCGATCTTGCCTTCACAGCCGACACCGCGCGGCTCGTGACTGTGGCGGCGGACGGCCGCGTCCGGATTCACACACTCACCAGTGGCGGCGCCCTGGCCATGGAAGGACTTAGCAGCGCGGGGACGGCACTGGCGATTTCGGACGACGGCACGCGCGTTGCCGCGACCGACAGCGAAGGCGTGCTCATAGTCTGGAATCCCACCGATGGCGCCGTCGTTCGACGAACGACGCTTCCCACCGTAGCGCTACACCTGGCATTTCGCCCCGGTTCGCATCAACTCGTCGCCGTCACGTCCGCCGACCTGCGGCTGTGGCGCGACGGCGACGACGAACCCACGACGCTGGCCACGTTTCCGGCGCAGGCGCGCTCGGCCTCGTTGGACGCCCGCGGCACCCACGTGGCCGTCGCCGGCGAAGACGACACCGTGCGGCTCTACGCGCAGCAAGACGGTCTGCTCGTCGGCGTGCTCGATGCTGACGGCAAGCCGGCTGAAATCGCCCTGAGCCCGTCGGGACAGCGGCTCGCCAGCGCCACTGACGCGCAGCTCGCGATCTGGGACGTGCCCACCCGCCGCGTGATCGAACGTCGGCCGCTGCCCGCGGCCGTCACGCAACTGCGCTGGCGCGATGATGAACATATTGTCGTCACCTGCGGCGACGCCATTCGACGCACGGTGCCGCTCACGGCCGTTGCCGTGCTCAGCGGCCACTCAGGACCCGTCCGCGCACTGGCGACTGGCGACGACGCGACGCGTCTTTACAGCGGTGGCGACGACACGACGCTGCGCGAGTGGAACCTCACCGACACAACCGCACAGCGCCGCTTCGACGGTGCCGACGGCGCCGTGCTCGACCTGGCCGTCAGTTCCGACGGTCGCCGCGTCGCCGCCGCTGGCGACGATCGCTACCTCCGCGTGTGGGACACGGCCAACACCGAGATGGTCTGCGCCGTTGCCACCCCGGCGACGACACGGGCCGTTCGTTTTGCCGGCGACGCCGAAACGCTCATTGCCGGTGGCGACGACCGCGTCGTGCGGCGACTGGCCATAGCGACCGGTAACGAAACTGAACGCGACGTTCAGCAGGCTACCTCAGTGCGCGACATCGCGTTGACAACGGACGGTTCGATCCTATGCCTCGCCGCCGACGGGCGACTGCGACGCTGGACACCGAGTGTCACCATGTCGCGGCAAGTCAGCGACGTCGCGCTCACGGCCGTCTGCTTCGCCGCCGGCGACGGGCAATTGGCCACGGCCGATTTTCACGGCGCTGTCTCGCTCCTCAATGCCGCCGACCTGACGGCGCTTCGCGTCGTTGCCGACGTGGGGCCCGTCGTGCACACACTTTGCGCCACGGGCAACGACGGCGGGACGCTCTGCGCGGCTGATCCGCGCGCCATGCGAACCTGGAACGTGGGCGACGGCGCGGCACTCGGCCAAGTCGCACCCGATGGCGGCGTCGCCGCCCTGGCCGTCGATGCCGCTGGCCAACGCGCGATCGCGGCCGGCTGGGACGCGCACCTGCAGTTCGTCTCGCTCAGCGAAAGTGCGGTTCAGTTCGTGACCGAGGCGGCGCCGTCGCGGGCGCGGGCCGTCTGTTTCGCTCCCGATGCAAACCGTTGTTTCACCGTCACGGCAACCGGTGAATTGTGCCGCTGGAGTGTCGCTTCGCTGACACCGCGTGTCCGGCTCGCGGCACACGACGGCCCCATCTACGCACTTGCCTTCGCCGCCGACGATGCGCTGCTGGCCAGCGGCGGTGTCGACACGGCAGTCAAGACCTGGAACATTGCCGACGCCGAAAACAAATCCAAGCTCGATGCCCACAAAGGCGCCGTCTACGGCGTCGCGTTCAGCGAGTCACCGCCGGGGTTGGTCAGCGTCGGTCTCGACAAGTCGGTCCGCCGCTGGGATCTCGAGTCCGGCAAGCCCGCCTGGGAACTCGGCGAGGGACTGCCCAACGAATTGTTCAGCGTGGCCATCGGCGGTGACCGCGTCTTCACCGGTGACGCGACCGGCAAACTGCACTGGATCGGCGCGGGCGACGGTAAGCTCGTCGGTTCGACCGACGCCCATGGTTCGGCGATCTACGCCGTGCGACTGAATCCGGCCGGCACGCGACTGGCAACCCTTAGTCATGACGGAGAATTGGCGTTGTGGAACGCTGAATCGGTCGAAACGCTCGAGCCGCTTCACCGCGAGCAGTTGCCGGTCGGCCGCGCCTTCGCACTGGCTTACTCGCCGGACGGCAACCAGTTGGCGGTGGCAACCGTGGACCGCCGTTTGCTCATCGTCACCCTCCCGGCAGCGGCCCGCTGAGCGAGTGCACCTCGGCTTCGCACCGCGGGATGGTCAGCACACGTCGCGGCCAGCGACTCCTGCAGCGAAACCCAGCCACCCGCGCAGCAAAACGGGGGATGCGACCACCCTGGGCTGCATCCCCCGCTGCGGAGCTTTGAAATCAATTGGTTGTGCGCCGACGATTCGTCGAACTGCGGCAGCTTCGCGACGAACTTGGCCGGGTCGGCCTGGAAGGCCTTGGGGCAGCCGTCACAGCAGAAGAAGACCTTCTTGCCGTCGTGCTCGACGACGCTGGCGGCCTTGATCGGCTTACCGCTCACGGGGCACACCGTCTGCAGCGTGAAACCCTTGTCGAAGTCGCCAAAGGCGATCTCTAGTTGCTCGTCCGGCGAAGCACCGGCGAACTTGCCCTGGCAGTTCTTGCAGCAGAAGGCGACCTTGGCGTGGCCGAGCGGGCAGGTCGCTTCTTCATTGATCGGCTTGCCGCTGATCGGACAGGCGACCTGCGTGATCTGATCGGTCTCGAGCAACTGCGCGTCGACCTTCTTGGAAAACTTGGCCGGGTCGTTTTCGAAGGCCTTGGGACAACCCTCGCAGCAGAAGTAAACCTTCTTGCCGCCCTTGATTTCCGCGTAGCTGCTCTCTTTGGCGGCCTTGCCAGAGACGGGGCACGTCGCGGCGAAATCGGCCTTGTCCTTCTCGGCAGCAGTCAGCGAACCGACTACCAACAGCGCGGCCACAGCAGCCGACGCGAGCAAATGTCGAGTTTTCATACCTGGTTTTCCTTTGCTTGAGACTCGTCTCGTGCGAAGTGTCATCACCGGCGCTGGCACAATGCGAAACCGGCGATCATGGTAAATCGAGGCATCTGGTAAAGGAAGGCAACCGCCGGCGCGTTGAATCGTCTCTCCGCCTGCCGGCACCACCTTCTGAGAAGCATGATATCGACCGCCCCGATCGATCGAAACGTTTTTTATCAGATTTTTTTGTCAGATCCCCGCGCGCTAGTCCTTTCACTCCGGCCCCGTTTCCAGGGCCTTCGCAAACTCTATACCCTGGCCCATAACGCCCATTCGCGCAGCACGCGCCGAACCACGCCAAACTCCGTCGAACGCCGCGCGACTTCGCCATTCTACGTGCAAACGACTGCCGAGTCGGTGAGGCAGGATACAACTCGGCGGTCGACGTCACCGCTGCGCAACCGGCTGTCAAAACACGATTTACACCACACCCTCCAGCTCAGCCCCCTCTCATGGAGTGGGTGCTGTGTCGGCCGCGGACACGGCATCGGCAGGCGACGAATCCGGCAGACGTCCCAGCAGTTGATAGCAGTTCACCAGCGCTTCGTTCATCAGCTCTTCACCGGCGCCAACCGCCACCGGGGAAACCTCGGGGCCAGCGCCGTAGCCTCCCATGCTCGCCGCCTCGATCGTCGGGAAGTAGAGATTGTGGCCGTTGGCGTATCCCAGGAACAACACGTTCGGCACGTCGAGACGCTCCCGCAGTCGCACCGCGTGGTTGCAGAAGAACTCGCCCGAGCCGCTCACGATCGCGATCTCGTCGCCCAGCAACACCGTGTCGACCTCGGTCGGAATGCCGCGGGCGTTCTCCTCGGCATAGTTGCGGATCAACTCGGGAAAGAACGCCTGGCTGTAGGCTACCAGCACGAACGGGTTCGTGAAGTCGACCCGCGAGTCATACAGCGCTCGATGCACCTTGCCGGCGATCGTCGGTTTGGCAAGCGCCGCCGGCTCAACCTGGTCGATCATCTCCAGCACGGCGCCGGCCAGGTGCTCGCCGTATTCCTGCGGGCCGCGCACACCCGACGGAGGATTGGTGCTCATGTCGCCCGCCGCGCCCTGAAAGAACAGGCACATGCCGCCGTGTTCGGCTTCGATCTTGTGCTTCAGGTAACCCGGGTAGTCGGCGGAGAATTTCAACTGCATCGTGTCGGTCATCACCGGATGCGCGGCGAAGTTGACCAGCACGGCCAGCGGCTCACCGTCGGTCGTGTCGATCCGCACGGCCAAGAGTTGCGGATCGGTTGGTTTCGCTTCACCCCGCCAGTGCCGGTTGCGATTGAGCCCCACGTCGCGTTTGGCCACCGCTAGCACGACGGGCACCAGTTTGTCATTCGCTTCGAGCACAGCCTCGACGATCAACTCCGGCAGTCGCGCCGAGTACGCCACGGCGTCGGGAAAACGCTCGCCGCCGAAACCGGGCCGATCCGTCAGTTCGATCACCGGTCCGTGATGCGAATGGCTGCCGGTGACGATGACGTGTTCGATGCCGACATCGGCAAGGCGGCTGCGGATCGTCGCCATCATCGCCGGCGTGGGGCCGCGCCCCAGATCGGTCGCCACGAGCGCCAGCTTGTCGTCGCCGGCCGCCAACACGATCGCCTTGGCAGAGAGCGGATCGAGCACACCGTCCGAGAGCATCGCGTGTCGCGCGCCATATCCCCACATCGGCACCGCTGCCTGCGGTGTCACGTCACGCTCGGCCACACCGGCACGCAGCACGACCGGCT
>JAGQPT010000303.1 GCA_020426575.1 Planctomycetales bacterium | reverse complement strand
TCGCTGGGCGATCCTCGGATTGGCAGCCAGTGGCTCACCGACAAACGCGAATCGCCGGCAAGCGATTCGACGACCGATACTCTGGTCGTTGCTCGCCAGGCCGCTGCGGAAGAGACCGTCGTCGCTCGCGATGCGGCTGACCGCCGCACGGCCGAGATGACTTGAGTCGGCTTTTTCTTGGCGTGTGAAACGGGTCCGCCGCGTAACGGGATCGTGTGACGATGCGGAGACCGGCGTTGTCGGATTCTTGCCCGTGGATTTGCCCTCGAGTCGCGTTCATGGTATCCAGGTGCCTATGTTGAAAACGAGCCTGCCAGAACAGTTTGATCTCACCGACCGCGTTGCCATTGTCACCGGCGCGAGCCGTGGCATCGGTGCGGCGATTGCCGGCGGACTTGCCGCCGGTGGTGCCCGTGTGGTCCTGAGCAGCCGCAAGCAGGAGGCGGTCGATACCGTTGCCGCGGAACTCACGTCGGCCGGCCGCGAGGTACGGGCCGTCGCGGCTCACGTTGGCGACCTCGACGACGTCGCCCGACTGGTCGACGAGACTCTGGCGGCCTTCGGTCGCATCGACATCGTAGTGAACAACGCTGCGACGAATCCCGTCTTTGGGCCGCTGCTGAACACGGATGCCGGCGTTTTCGAGAAAATCATGAACGTGAACGTTCGCGGTCCGCTGGAACTGGCGAAATTGGCGCACCCGCACATGGCGGCGCAAGGCGGCGGCTCGGTCATCAACATCAGCAGCGTCGGCGGCATTCGGCCCGAGCCGATGCTGGGGCTCTACAGTGTGAGCAAGGCAGCGTTGGTCAGCTTGACCAAAGTGATGGCGTCGGAGTGGGGGCACGACGGTGTGCGGGTCAACGCGATTTGTCCCGGCCTGGTGCAGACGACCTTCAGCGCGGCGCTCTGGCAGAACGAGGCAATCGTCAACGAGTTCCTCAGCCGAGTACCGCTGGGAAAGATGGCGTCGCCGGACGATCTTGTTCCGCTGGCTTTGTTTCTAGCTTCGCCCGCCAGTGCCTACTGCACCGGCGCGGTATTCACCATCGACGGTGGTCTGACGATCTAGCCGTGTGGCGACGGTGCGAGAACGCTTAGCACGACCGATCAGAGAGGCACGACCGTACGACGATGGACTTCAAGATTCCCCCACGTGTTGAAGGGCTTCGTCAGGACATTGGCACGTTCCTGGAAGAGCGCGCCGGAGACGTCGAGCGCGCCGTGATCAAGCGCGGCATGGCCAACTGCCTGCCGGAACTGGCTGAGTTGCGCGGCGAAGTCAAAGCGCGGGGTTGGTGGTGCCCGCAACTGCCCGAGTCGCACGGCGGCATGGGGCTCAGCCTGAGCGAATTCGCGCTGGTCAGCGAAGTGATCGGCCGCAGCCTGGTGGGGCACTACGTGTTCAATTGCCAGGCCCCGGACGCGGGCAACATGGAGATCCTCATCGAGTTCGGTAACGAACGGCAACAGCGGGAATTCCTTGCTCCGGTGGCGCGGGGCGACGCCCGTAGTTGCTTTTCGATGACTGAACGCGACCGCCCGGGATCAAACCCGGTGTGGATGGAGACCCGAGCCGAACGGGACGGCGACGAATTTGTGATCAACGGCCAGAAATGGTTCACAACGGCGGCCGACGGCGCGTCTTTTGCCATCGTGATGGCGATCACAGATCCCGAAGCGCCGCCGCATCGACGGGCTTCGCAGATCATCGTGCCCTGCGACACGCCGGGCTTTCGCATCGTCCGCAACGTGCCGGTCGTGGGGCACGTGGGCGGTGATCACGACAGCCACGCCGAAGTTGCCTACGAAGATTGTCGCGTTCCGGTGGCGAACTTGCTGGGAGAGCAGGGGGCCGGCTTCGCGATTGCCCAAAGTCGTCTCGGGCCCGGACGGATCCACCACTGTATGAGGTGGCTGGGGATTTGCGCACGGAGTTTCGAGCTGCTGTGTCGCCGGGCCGCCGAACGCGAACTGGCGCCGGGTGACCCGCTGGGCACGCGCCAGATTGTGCAGGCCTGGATTGCCGAGTGCCGGGCACGCATCGAAGCTGCCCGCTGGATGGTTCTGCACGCGGCCTGGAAAATCGAGCACGAGGGAGCCAAGGCCGCCCGGGTCGAAGTTTCGATGATCAAATACTTCGTCGCCGACGTGCTCAGCGAAGTGATCGACCGGGCGATTCAGGTGCACGGTGCGGCTGGCCTGACCGACGCAACGCCGCTGGCCTCGTTCTACCAGGGGGAGCGGGCGGCACGGATTTATGACGGCCCCGACGAAGTGCATAAGATGGTCGTGGCCCGACAGGTGTTGCGGCAGTACGGCGTCGATACCCGCCGCTGAGTGCGCGACGGTCGGGACGTGATGGCGTGTCGTCGTGATGGTGCGACGCCGAGGCCGACGGGGAAATGTCAATTTGCGGAGACATGCCGAAGTGAGCGAGCGACACGCGGCCCAACTCGATTCGACGGCCCCCGTGCGCAGCGGCGAACAACTCGATCTCGAGCGACTGGGCGACTATCTTCACGCCGCGCTGCCTGACGTTTGCGGTGAACTTGCCATCGAGCAGTTTCCGGCCGGACATTCCAATCTGACGTACTGTGTTCGCGTCGGTGGCGAGCAGTTTGTATTGCGTCGCCCGCCGTTTGGCAGCAAGGTGAAATCCGCCCACGACATGGGCCGCGAGTATCGGATACTCTCGCGGCTGCACAAGGTGTATCCGCTGGCGCCCGAGCCGCTTTTTTACTGTGACGAGGAGAAGGTGTTGGGCGCACCGTTTTACGTGATGCGGCGGATTCGGGGAATCGTGCTGCGCAATGATTTGCCTCCCGGGCTCGAGATGTCACCGCCCGATGTCACCCGATTGCATGAGGCGTTCATCGATAACCTCGCCAGGTTGCACGCGGTCGACTACGAAGCCGCGGGACTGGGGGACCTCGGCCGACCGGCCGGTTACATTCAGCGACAGGTCGACGGCTGGGCGAAACGCTACGTCGGCTCGCAAACGCACGACATCGCCGAGATGGACCGCATCATTGCTTGGCTGCAGAACGACGTGCCGGCCGAGGTGGCCGCGGTGTTGATCCACAACGACTACAAACTCGACAACGTCGTGCTCGATGCCGACGATCCCACGCGACTCGTCGGTGTGTTAGACTGGGAGATGTCGACGCTGGGCGATCCGCTGATGGACCTCGGCGTGGCGCTGAGTTATTGGATCGATCCGGACGATCCCGACGAAATTCAGGCGGTTCGTTGGGGACCGACGACCGTGCCCGGCAGCCTCACCCGACAGCAGTTGGCCGACCGCTATGCGGCGACGACCGGCCTCGACGTGGGGAACATCGCCTGGTACGTGGCGTTTGGTCTGTTCAAGGTCGCGGTGATCACGCAGCAAATCTACTACCGTTTCCACGTGGGGAAGACGCAGGACGAACGGTTCAAGCGGTTCCTCGACGTGACGAGGTTGTTGGCCCGCGCAGCATGCCGGACGGCCGACGCCGGGAAGGTTTAGAGCCCGCCGTACTTCTCCCACCGAAGTCTTCAGGCGAGGGGGTAAACTTGGGGCATTGATTCGTCGAGAGGCTCTTGACCCGGTCGTTTTCCGCGAGAAACACCCCACGATGGACAGCGAGATCACGACGCGGATTCGCGACAACCTGGCGGAAGTGCGGCAACGTATCGTCGAGGCTGCCGGTCGCAGCGGGCGCACGGCCGGTGACGTGCGGCTCGTGGCCGTGACGAAGTACGTCGACGCGGACATTACTCGAGAACTCGTCCGCGCCGGGTGCGCGGACCTGGGTGAAAGCCGCCCCCAGGTGCTCTGGGCCAAGGCGGCCGAACTTGGACGTGACGTTACAGCGGAGCAACACGTTCGTTGGCACATGATTGGTCACTTGCAGCGAAACAAGTTGCGGCGAACCTTGCCGTTGATCACTTTGCTGCACTCGGCCGACAGTCTGCGGTTGATCGACGAAGTCGAACAGCAGGCGGCCGGTCTAGCGCGCCCGCTCGACGCACTCATCGAAGTGAACGTTTCCGGTGACGACGAGAAACACGGCTTTAAGCCTGAGGAAGTGCAATACGTGGTCGCGCAGCTCGGAGAATATCAACTCGTCAAATTTCGCGGGCTGATGTGCATGGGG
>JAGQPT010000302.1 GCA_020426575.1 Planctomycetales bacterium | reverse complement strand
CTATCTGCCCCGTCGCATGGAACGGCTTCGACCTGCCGCTTACCGAGTTCCGATCCGCAGCCTAATTTTCGTACGTCTCATGAGATTTATCGGCACGCAGGACGCCGCGCCAGTGCGTTTGTTTCGCCGCGACGCCGCCCGCTGGCGAGGGGCCGTCCACGAGGTGCTAGAGGTCGAAGGATCCATCGGCCGGTTGCGGCACGGCCTCGAACACGAAACGTTGCCCAACCTACAGGCGTTCCTCACGAAGCTGAATCGTTACACGTCGCTCGAGGCAGAGATGCGGGTGGCGCGTAACGAGCGACCGCGCCGGCGCGATGCCTGGCTACAGCCGCCCGTCGAGGTGTTCCGCCGCTTGATCTGGAAACAGGGAATCTGGGACGGTCCCCAGGGCTGGCTGTTTTGCGGGCTTAGCGGGCTGTCGGCCTGGGTGCTCTGCGACAAGCACCGCCGATTGTGGCGCAGTCGATACGCATCGCGCCTCGTAGCGCCGCCCATCACACACGAATCCGCGCTGGAGCAGGGTACCTTGTTCGACGACGCCGAAGCTGCTGACACCGTATCCACCGAAGTAGTTGGCGCCATCTGTTGAGTAACTGTTTGCCGAGCCGATCAATGGTTGAACACAACGCCACCGCTGCTGCCACCACCGAGCATTCGGCCGCCCTCCCGACAGCGGGCGACGTGGTCCGGGTACGGACCCGAAAGGCCGCACGGCTGACGGTCCGGCTGGTGGGCGACCTGGTGGCAATGGTCGCGCCGGGTGGCGGCGAAGTGCAACTGCAAGAGACGGCCCGGGCGCTGCGTGCCCAACACGTCGATGCCCGGCTGTGGCGGCCGTGGGAAGACCACTTCGAGCAGATCGACATCGTGCATCTTTTCGGCAGCACACCCGGTACGGCAACGATCGCCGAGGCGGCCAAGCGCGCCGGCAAACCGGTCGTGCTCTCGCCGATCAGTTGGTTCGACCCCAGCGCGATGTGGCGCGAGTTGGCACCCCTGGCGACGCGGGCCAGCCGCGTGGCCCGCTGGTGGTTGCGTCGGCTCAGCGGGCATCGCGGCTCGTGGCGGCGGCGGCTGTACCACTCGGTCGATGCGCTGCTGCCGAACTCGATGGCCGAGGCCTCGCAACTGGCCGAGCTGTTCGGCGTTCCCTGGCAACGACTGCACGTCGTGCCGAACGCGGCCGATGGTCGATTCGCCAACGCCGATCCACAAGCCTTCGTGGCCCGCTACGGGGTGCGCGACTTTGTGCTCTGCGCCGGCCGGATCGAACCCCGCAAAAACCAGGCAGCGTTGCTCCGCGCATTGGCCGACACCGACGTGCCGGTGGTGATCCTGGGAGCGGCCGTGCCTGGGCAGGAGTCGTACTATCGCGAGTGTCGGCGCCAGGCCAATGGGCGCGTGACCTTCATCGACCGGCTCGAACACGACGACCCGCTGCTGGCGGCGGCGCTGGCGGCCGCTCGCTGCTTGGTGTTGTGCAGTTGGTTTGAAACACCGGGCCTGGTCGCGCTCGAAGCGGCGTTGTCGGGCACACCGCTCGTACTCACTCGACGCGGGTCGGCGAGCGAATACTTCGGCCCATTGGCCCGCTACGTCGATCCGGCAAACGAGGCGGAAATTCGCAGCGCCGTGACGGCCGCGTATGACAGGCCGCAAAGCGCTGCACTGGCGGAATTGGTTCGCACGCAATATTCCTGGCAGGTGACGGCACAAGCCACGCGAAACGTGTATGACAAAATCCTCGGCTGACAAATCGATCTCGGCTGACGGTACAACCGCCCGGCGGCGCCACGCGCTTCCCCAGCCGGTCCGGCAGACGGACGCGCCGCGCTACCGCTACACGCGTCGGCGCTGGCGGATGTTGTTCACCGTGATCGACCTGGTCGGCGGTTGGCTCGTGGGTGCCGTGCGCTGGGCGTCGCGCAGGCGGGGAGACCGCGGCGAGGCGGCGCCGCACGACGATCCCCGCCGCATCCTGCTCGTGCAACTCGACCACCTGGGCGACGCCGTGATCACGACTGTGATGCTGCCGCTGTTGCGGCGCCGCTACCCTGCGGCCACGATCGAAGTGCTCGCCGGCTTTTGGAACGCTGAGATATTTGACGCCTCGGCCGAGGTCGACCGCGTGCACGTTTCGCACGTGAACCGCTTCGCCCGCAATCGACGTTTGGGTTGGATCGCGGCGACGTTCCTCTGGGGCTGGCGGCTGAGGCAGCGCCGCTACGACCTGGCGATTGACGTGCGGGGCGAGTTCCCCCACGCCCTGATCCTTTGGCTTTGCGGTGCCCGGCGGCGGGTGGGTTGGCGCTCGGGCGGCGGCGGATTCCTGCTCACCGACAGTCCCGCGTATGTGCCGAACCGGCCCGAGGTCGAGTCGCGGCTGGCGCTGCTCGAAGTGATCGGCATCGTGCCCGAGACGGGCGAGTCGGTCGTACCGCGGGTCGTGCCCCGTCGCCCGGCGAAGCAGCGCGTGCGACGGCAGTTGACGACGACGCTGAGCGCCGACAGCGGCGGCGCACGGGGGCCCCTGTGTGTTTTGCACGTCGGCGCCGGCATGGCTGCAAAGCATTGGCCCGCCCAACACTGGCGAGAACTGATCGGCCGACTCGTCGTTGACCACGACGCGCGGGTGGTGATCGTCGGTGACGACAACGATCGCGCGATCGCCCGGCGGATACTTGATGAACGCAGTTGGCCGAGCGTGTTCGACTGGACGGGGCAACTCCGCATCGAAGAACTCGCCGCGCTGGCGCAGCAGGCCGACGTCTTCGTCGGTGCCGACTCGGGACCGGCGCACCTGGCGGCGGCCGTCGGGGCACCGGTCGTCGTGCTCTTCAGCGGCACCAACAACGCCGAGCAATGGCAACCGCGCGGTGGACCCGTGCGGGTGGTCAGCCACCCTGTGCCCTGCGGGCCGTGTCACCGCACGCGCTGCCCGCTGGCGGATCACCCTTGCATGACCGGGCTATTGCCGCGGGCGGTCGTAGCGCTATTGAGCGGCACGCTCGACGACGGTGCTCGAGCGCCGAACCGGGCCGCGTCGGCGCTGAAGGTGCTGTGGCCCAATGACAACGAATCTCACCCGACGACGGAGATGCAGCGATGATCGCGCCGATGCGACCGCCGATCCAACAGCCGGACCGCACAACACCGCGCGACGCCGAACTGCGGCGAGCCCGCCGCTTTGTGGCCGAGTCGTTGCTGGGCGACGAAGAAAGCAACGCACCCATTGCGAAGGTGAAGCCGTGGCGGGCCTGGGCGCTGTGCGGCTGGCTTGTCGCGGTCGTCGTCTGCTACGTCGTCATGCTGCTGTCGACGCGAAGCTGAGCCCCGGCCGTTCAGCCACGCGCCGACTTCAACCGGACACGCCCCCATGTTCGCCTCGCTGCTTTCGTTGCTGACCGTCGCGCTGATGACGGCGGCGGCCTGCGCGGTCGGACGGCGGCTGGCGACGGCCCTGCGACTGAGCGGAGAAACGCCGCTGGCACGCTTGGCCTGGAACGTGGCACTCGGCTATGTCGCGGTGGGGACGGCAATCGCTGCGCTCGGCCTCGCCGGAGGGTTGTATCCCGCCGTGATCGGTGTGCCCACGATGGCGCTGGCCGGTGTGGCACTGGGCGACGGGTGGAAGGCACTCCAGAGTCGCCGCAACGACGCCGCTGCGAGCGAGTCCGACATACAACCGCCCGCGCCGATCGCCCCGCCGGCCGATTGGCTCGACGCCGGCACCATGCTGCTGGCCGCCGCCACGGTGTTGGCGACGTTGACGGCGGCGCTTGCGCCACCGACGGCCGGCGACGCGATGTGTTATCACCTCGAGTTGCCCAAACAGTATCTGCTGGCCCACACGATCGCGTTCTCACCGTACCACGAAAACTCCACGTTCCCGCTATTGGCCGAAATGTGGTACGCCTGGGCGTTGGCGATCGACACGGGGGTGGCGGCGCAGTTGGTCGCCTGGGTCTGGGGGCTCCTGCTGGCTGCGGCAACGTTCACTCTCGCAGCGCCGCTCGTCGGAGAGCGCTGGGCGCGACTCGCGGCGACGCTGGCGCTGCTGACACCGGCCGTGAGCAACCAGATGACCGCTCCGCTGAGCGACCTGGCCTGTGCGTCGCTGGCAACGCTGGCCTTGGCTGCCTGGTATCGCGCCGTCGTCGAGGACCGCGGCGCCCAGTGGTTCGTCGTCGCCGGCATCATGCTCGGCGGCGCGGCTGCGACCAAGTATCTCGGCCTGCTTTTTGCCGCTGCGCTGGCGGTCGACGGCCTGTGGCGACTGGCGCGTCAGAAGACACGCCGACGGCAACTCGTCCTCGGCGGCGCGACCCTCGTCGTCCTGGCGGCGAGCACCGCCGGAGTCTGGTACGTGCGGGCGGCCTGGCATCGCGGCAATCCCGTGTATCCGTTCTTCAGCGCGGCGCTCGGCGGCGAAGAACTCGGCGCCCTGCCCGAGCGCAAGACGCCGCTGCTCGCATCTCCCACAGCGGCGCTCACCGCCCCCTGGCAGATCACGATGCACCCGGAGCGCTTCGGCGGCCGCGGTCATCGGCTGGGCCCGTTGCTGTTGGCGGTGTTGCCGGGGCTGGTCGCATGCCGGCGATTGCGAGGCCTGGGCACGTTGCTGGGCGTGGCGGGGGTGTTTGCCGTGGGCTGGTTGCTGCTGCGGCAGAACGTGCGGTTTTTGTTGCCGGCCTTGCCGCCGCTATGTGTGGCCTGCGCCTGGTGCGTGGCCGAGTGGAGCCGTTGGCCGCGCGCGCCGCGCGTCGTCGCCTGTGCCGCGCTGGCCGCGGTGCTCGGCCTGCACACGGCGGCGGCCGGTTGGCGGAGCCGCGACAAGCTCGCCGTGGCCGTCGGCCGCGAGACGCGCGAAGACTATCTGCTCCGCAACGAACCGACGTTTCGCGCCGCCGCAACCGCCAACGAGTTGTATCGCGGAGGCGACGTCATCTTCAGCCAGGACTACCGCGCCTTCTATTTTCGCGCGCCCGTGGTGCGCGAGGCGACGTACCGCCGACAGACGGCCTACGATCAGCAGGCCGGCGACCGCGCCGCAGTGTGCGCGCATTTGGTCGACGCTGGCTTCACCCACGTTCTGCTGGCCCGCCGTTGCAACTCCGCCGCTGGGGACAACGTTGCAAACGCCGCACACCAGGGTATTCATTTCAACGACACGCTCAGCCGGCTTTGGGACACCGCGCCGCTCGAATCTGAGCGCCCCGCGGCATTGGACGTCGCACCGCAACTGCTGATTGACTACGAAGTGGTCGACAGCGACGGTGCTTTGCGCCACTACCGCCTCGTGCAACTCCCGCAGCGGAGGAAGTGAACAGCCGATATTTGCCCACGGTTGAACCGTGGCGCAAAAGTTCGGCCAGCGTTGCGACGTGTCACAACGCCGGCCGAATGATTGTTGCGGGCTTTTTTGGTCAAAGACTAGAAGATGCCCATCGCCTGGAGGCTGTAGCGAACGATCAGGCCGGCGACGACGACGCTCACCATGCTCATCAGTTTGATGAGGATGTTGAGGCTCGGGCCGCTGGTGTCCTTGAAGGGGTCGCCGACGGTGTCACCGACGACGGCCGCCTTGTGGGCTTCGGTGCCTTTGCCGCCGTGGGCGCCGGCCTCGATGTACTTCTTGGCGTTGTCCCAGGAGCCACCGGCGTTGGCCATGAAGATCGCCACGCAGAAACCGCAGGTGAGCGTGCCCACGAGCAATCCCATCACCCCGCCCACGCCCAGCAACAGGCCGACGACGATCGGCGTCACGAGTCCCTGGATCGACGGCAGGATCATCTCCCGCTGGGCCGCCTTGGTACTGATCGCCACCGGGGCGGCGTAGTCGGGCTGATCGGTGCCTTCCATGATGCCCGGCTTCTCGCGGAACTGGCGGCGGACTTCTTCGACCATCCCCTTGGCGGCGCGGCCGACGGCCTTCATCGTCAGGGCACAGAAGAGGAACGTCGACATCGCGCCAATGAACGCGCCGACCAACACCTTCGGGTTCATCAGGTTGGCTTCGTAGTAGTCGGTGAAGTCGGGAATCGTGGCCGCGCGGAGCTCGATCAGCTCGCCGCCCGACTCGTTGATCCTGACCTCGCGGTCCTTGCCCTCGCCGCTGGCGGTCACCAGCCCGGTGACGGCACCCGGCCCGGTCGAGAACTCGACTTCGTTCCACGATTCGTCGCGGACGTCGCGGGGCAGGGCGAGGTACTTGTTGACGATCGGCTTGTCGTTCTCGCCCTTCTCGCCGGTGACTTCGACGACAAATTGCTTCGAGACCTTGTAGAAGCCGGGATCGGCGACGTCGACGACGGCGGCGTCGCCCCAGCGATCGAAGCCGATGCGGACTTCTTCGACGTAGGCGGCCAGCAGGGCCAGGGCCGTCAGCGCGGCCGAGCCGATGGCAAAACCCTTGCCGGTGGCGGCGGTCGTGTTGCCGAGGCTGTCCAGCGCGTCGGTGCGCTCGCGGACGATCGGTTCAAGGTGCGACATCTCGGCGTTACCGCCGGCATTGTCGGCGATCGGACCGTAAGCGTCGGTCGCCAGGGTGATGCCCAGCGTGCTGAGCATGCCGACGGCGGCAATTCCGACACCGTACAGACCCATGGCGAAGTAGGCGACGTCGCCGAGGTGACCGCCGGTGGCGAATCCGAATGCCCCCAACATGGCCACGCCGATGATGATCACGGGGACCCAGGTGCTGGCCATACCTTCGGCCACGCCGGCAATGATGACGGTCGCCGGTCCGGTGACCGCCTGGTCGGCGATCGCCTTGGTGGGCGCGTATTCGTCGCTGGTGGAGTACTCGGTCCACTTACCGATTCCCCAGCCGGCGGCCAGGCCGATGATCACGCTGACGCCGACAAACACGTTGTCGATCAGCCAGTAGCTCAGCCCCAGCGCGGCGACGGCGACCAACAGCGTCGACATGTCGATGCCGCGGGCCAGTGCCTTGAGCAGCGTGCGCTGGCTGGCGTCTTCTTCGGTGCGAACCATGAAGATGCCGAAGATCGAGAGGAAAATACCGACGCCGGCGATGGCCATCGGCAGGAACAGGGCCCGCAACTGCGCTTCGAGCGGCGTCCAGTCGACACCCTCGGGAATCAGCTCACCGCTGGCGAAGGCGGCCACGCCCAGGGCGGCGGTGGCGAGGATCGAACCGCAGTACGACTCGTAGAGGTCGGCACCCATGCCGGCCACGTCGCCCACGTTGTCGCCGACATTGTCGGCGATCGTGGCGGGGTTACGGGCATCGTCTTCGGGAATGCCTTGTTCGACCTTACCGACGAGGTCGGCACCGACGTCGGCGGCCTTGGTGAAGATACCGCCACCGACACGGGCAAACAGCGCCTGGCTGCTCGCGCCCATGCCGAAGCAGAGCATCGTCACGGTGATTTCTTCGAGCGTCAGGGGGGCGTAACCCAGGCGGGGAACGATCCAATAGAGCACGGCGAACCAAATGCAGATGTCCAACAGGCCGAGGCCGACGACGGTCAGCCCCATGACGGCCCCGCTGCGGAAGGCGACTTGCAGGCCCTGGTTGAGCGACTTCTGGGCACCGGCGGCGGTCCGGCTGCTGGCCCAGGTGGCCGTCTTCATGCCGCACCAGCCGGCAATGCCCGAGAAAAGGCCGCCAGTGAGGAAGGCAAACGGCACCCAGTGGCTTTGGACGTTGGCGACAAAGGCAGCCCAGGCCAACAGGGCGAAGATGACGACAAAGAACAGCGCGACGATCTTATATTGCTGCCACAGGTAGGCGTTGGCGCCTTGGCGGACGTGGCCGGCGATGGTGACCATCGTCTCGTTGCCTTCGTCGGCGGCCATCATCGACTTGAAGAAGCGGAAGGCCTGAACGAGCGCGGCGACCGCCCCGAAAAAAGCCACCGACCAGATGAACATTGCCATCGTGTCAAAGCTGCCGGACGTGGCCGGCGCGGCGGCCGCGGCAGCCACTTCGGCCGGTGCTTCCTCGGCGGCGTCCTGGGCCCAACCGAGCGTCGTCGGCAGCGTCAGCCCACCCACTAACACGGCGGCCCGCGCTACGTTGATCCACAACGAACGTGTCGCTGACCTCGTTCCCACTCGTCGCATTGTTGCACGCTCGTGCGCGACAGTCTCGCGTTTCATGCTTTGACCTTCTTCCTTCCTGCACAGATAGTGATTACCGACAGATTTCGTGAACCCCGGTTGGGCCGAAGCCGCCGGGAAGGGGGAGAATCGATAGAACCGCCCCGCCGCAGTGCCGTGATCCAACCCGCATGCCGCGCGGCGGACGCCGCACCGTGGGCGTCGACGCCGGCCCGGCGACGACGCTGCTGTGAAACTCGAACGGGCACCACCGGTTGGGGATTGGCTCACCTGGCTGCCTGACGACCGAGTCCATGGCGCTCGAGACACGCGGTTTGAGGGACGACGACTCTGCTCGATGTTTCGATTGCCGTTTTTCGGCCCCTGGACCGCCGCCCGGCTGCTGCGCTAAATGACGACCGCCTCGCTGGCTGATACCGACCCACGCGGCCGGACCGATCACAACTGGTCGCGAGGCGGACTCCCCGACGTGCCGGCGAGACGCAACGTCGTCGGGGTCGACGCAAATCAGAAATCTCGCGGCCGTTAAGTCGACCCGCGAAATCTAATGAATCCCGCCGCGAGATGTCAACCGTCTCGCGCATTTCGTCGGCGTTTTTCGGCGCAACACGCGACCATCACCATGACCACTGCCAGCGCCATGACGACGCGAACGGCAAACGCCTGCCCGACGTCTTTCGGCCTGTCTTCGCCATCGCGACGCAACTGAACCCCAATGCAGCTGAACCCCAATGCAGCTGAACATCGTCGCCAGGGTCGCGGTGCTGCCGGACCGAATGCGCTGTGCGGAAGTTCAAGCCGATGATGATGTGACCGCAAATGGGGCCACCCGGCGTACCCGCACCGTTTCACGATTGCCCGTGTCGACGGTGATATCACTCGAAGGTGTCATCAGCCGACGATGTCGACAGCAACGGACGACCACGAAGTCTCACGAAGGTCATGGCGTCGATGGCGATGCGCTGCTTGCCGGATGTGCGTCTTCGCTGAGGCGTGATATTTCGTGCATTTGCACGCCTGATTCGATACAGTGGCGGACGCCTCGCCAAAGGGGAACGTCCGCTTGTGCTCGTCTGTGAGGTGTCCATGGCCACGTCGGTCGACAATTCGCGTGCAGAACGGCAGTGGTTCATCGTCGGTCGCTGGCAGGAGTACGGCGGTGAGGAACGCGCCAATCTGATCCGCGTCGCCGCGATCGGCGCGTTCTACCTCGTCGAGCTGGTCAACTTCCACTGGTTCGGTGGCGGCAGCGACGAGTTGCGGGTGTTCCACAACCAGGCGACGGCGCTGGCGCTGGCCTGGGTGTTCACGGCGCTCGGCGTGGCATATTGCTTGCGCAGCGGCGTGTTTCCCGCCGCGCTGAAATTCTTATCCACCGGCGTCGACCTCGTGTTGCTCACGGCCCTGGCCGACGCGAGCCAGGCTGGTGCGAACAGCCCCCTCGTGTTCGCCTACTTCGTGGTGATCTCACTGGCCGGGATGCGGCTGAGCCTGCGGCTCGTCTGGTTCGCGACGGTCGGCGCGATGCTCGGCTACCTCTATCTCGTCGGTCACAGCGATCCCGTCTGGTTCGACGCCGATCACACGGTGCGGCCCGTCGAGCAATGCCTCGCGCTACTGAGCCTTGCGTTCTCGGGCATTGTGCTCGGACAGATCGTGCGCAGCGTACGATCGATCGCCGACGACTACGCCCGCCGCCTGGCCCGGGAAGAGCGAGTATGACCGTGGATGCACCGCTCGACACCCGCGAAGACGTGCCCCAGCCGTCCGGCTCGCGATTTTCACTGGCATCGTTGATGTTGATCGTGGCGTTGGCGGCCGTGTTGTTTGGTGTGATCGCGATGCGGTGGGGTTTCGGTATCATTCTGGCCGTGCTAACGGTGCCGGCGTTGGTACGAACGATCGGTATCCAGGTGCGTCGCCGCGCGGCCGGTGCGCCACTCTCACCGTCGGATAAAGTTCTCGCGTTCGTCGGTTCATTGGCAGTCGTGACCGTGATCGCCGTATCGGCGATTGCTGCCTTTGCCGCGATCTGTTTTCCGGCGGGTCTGTTCGCGATGAGAAATGGTGATGCGGTCGCCCGGCTTGGATGGATCGTGGGTACGATGGTGGGTCTGGCGGTGGCGTTCATTCTGGGGCGCTGGCTGTGGCCTGCCAGGCGAACGTGGCTTCGCATGAATAGTACGCGTGGCGATTCCGCCCCGCCAGCATCGGATGCGGAGGACAAGCCGTGAGCGCCGGTGCGACTCCCGCAATGCCCGTGTGTTCCGAGTGCGGCGCCCAACTTGCCGACGACGCCCGACAGTGCTGGCTCTGTCGTCGCGAGCTGGCTGAGGCGGACCGGCGACAACCGGTGGAAACGGCCGACGTCGTCGATCGTGCTCCGCCGGCGCTTGCCCCGCGCGGCCAGTTCTCACTGGCGACGCTGCTGCTGGTGACCACGTTCGTGGCCGTGTTGCTGGGCGTCACCGCGAGGGCGCCCGGCTTGGGTGTGACCCTGGCGATCGTGGCCACGCCGGCGTTGATCAAGACCGCCCGCATCGGACATCGCCGCAAGGCCGCTGGTGCGCCGCTCTCGGCCGGCGACAAGGCGATCACGTTTGCCGCGGCGCTCGGCATCGTGATCGCAACGGTCGTGGCAGCCGGCGGGGCGTTCTTCTTCACTTGCCTGGGCGTGTTTGCCCTCAGCGAAACACAACGACTTGCGGATATTGATAAGACGCTGATGGTGGCCATTCCGATCGGCAGCGTCGTGGCCCTGTTGATTCTGGCGTTCGGGTTACGCCTCCTGTGGCGCTGGAAGAAAGGTTAGCCGGCAGCGCGCCGTTCAAGCGCCGCAGGACGTCGGTTCGAGGGGTCGGTTGTGGTATCGTTGCGGACGCGGCGGAATAGAATTCAACATGAGCGAGAACTTGGTGGCGCACGTGCCCGAACCTGCCTTCGAACAACTTCACACCTGTCCGGACTGCGGCGCGCGGCTTGCCGACGGTGCGGACGTCTGCTGGTTGTGCCGAGCCAATCTTGCCGGCGACGATGCACTGGTCGCGGCGGAAGTCGTCGCGCCACCGCGCCTGCCGGCTCAATCGGTCGGGCACCAAGCGTTGGCGTCGCTGCTACTGTTTGCTGCGCTGGCCGTCGTCTTGACCGGCGTTGCCGTGCAGGCGCCGGGGGCAGCGATTGTCCTGGCCTTCCTGTCGTTACCGGCCTTCGTTGCCATGCTCGTCGTCAGCGGCCGCAAGCGGCGCGCGGGCACCCCCGTCACATTTTCCGGTCGGCTGGCGACGTTTCTCGTCGCACTGGCGCTGGGCACGTTTGCCCTGGGCGGAATCGTCGTTGTCATCCTGATCGCGGCGTTCATCGCCTGCTTGCGTAGCCTTTAGCCGAGAATGGCCCCCGCGCCGCGGATAACTTGACCCGCCAATGCTCCCTTGTCGTCGCCACACATCGTTCGCCACACCCCACGTCGCAGAGGAAACAACGACATGTCCACGAGTCTCCGCGATTACACGTTCCTGGGCACGACCGAAAGCCTGTGTCCGGAGTGCCTCGCGCTGGTGCCGGCCAAGATCGTGGTCCGCGACCGGCGGGTCTATTTCCGCAAGCGCTGTCCGACGCACGGGCCGCGTGAAGACTTCGTCTGCAGCGACGTGGGGCAGTTCGACCGCCTCGAATACACCGTGCCGGCCCGTTTGCCGCAGACCTTCGGCACCGAACCACGGCGCGGCTGCCCCTACGACTGCGGTCTCTGCACGGAACACGAACAGCACACCTGCATTGGCCTGGTTGAACTCACGTCGTCGTGCAATCTCGAGTGCCCGATGTGCTACGCCGCGAGTGGGCCGGGCGGTGTCCACCAGTCGGTCGACGCTTGTCGCCGCGCCATCGATCGATTGGTCGAAGTCGAAGGGCGTCCCGAGGTCCTGCAGCTTTCTGGTGGCGAGCCGACGATCCATCCCCAGTTCCGCGAAATCCTCGACCACGCGCTCTCCCAGCCGATCGACTACGTGCAGATCAACACGAACGGGATTCGCTTGGCCCACGAACCGGCGCTGATCGAGGCGCTCGCCCCGCATCGGGACCGCCTGGAGATCTTCTTCCAGCTCGACGGTTTCGACGACGACGTGAGCCGGCGGCTGCGCGGCGAGGCGCTCACGCAGACGAAGCTTGCTGCGCTCGAAGCACTCGGCCGCGCCGACGTGCACGTCACGCTGGCGGTCACGTTGCAGGGGGGCGTCAACGAAGACCAGATCGGCCAGCTCGTGCGCTTCGGGCTCGAGCGTCCCTGGATCACCGGCATCAACTTCCAGCCGGCGACCTACTCCGGGCGCTACGTCACGCCCGAGACACTCGAACGGCGCGTGACGTTTCCCGACGTGATCGGCGCAGTGTGCCAACAGACGGACGGACTGTTCCGCGAAGACGACTTTATGCCGTTGCCATGTGCGCATCCGAACTGCCACAGCATGGCGTACGCCTGGCGGCGCGGCGGCGAGGTGATCCCGCTCGCGCGGCTGATCGATCATCGGTCGAACCTCGACCTGTTGGCCAACGGAATCGTTTTCACCCGACCTCGGGCGCGCGATCTGTTGCTGAAGTTCCTGGGGCGGCTGGGTTGCTGTGGGAGCGAAGGCTGTTGCGGCGACGACAATGTGGCCGCCCACGGCACTGGCTTCACGGTCGGCGACGGCGCACTTCCCGTGCTGGGAGACGGAGCGTTGTTGGCGGACGGTTCGATCGACGCGCTCGCTGCGGCGCTGGACGGTCCAGCGGGTGAGTTCATTCGCGGCGCCGTTGCCGGGCGACTCGGTGCGAGCGACGTGTTTCGGATCACGATCACGTCGTTTCTCGACGCGTACAACTTCGACGTCCGTCGCGTGATGAAGTGCTGCACGCACCACGTGCTGCCCAGCGGCCACGTGATTCCCTTCTGTGCGTACAACGTGCTCTACCGCCCTGGCCACGTGCCGCTTCCGGAGCTCACGCGTGAGGTGGCCGATGCCGTGGGTTAGCCTGCCGTACGCGGTGACGATGGTGGCGGCCGTTGCCGTCTGTTCGTTGCTGCTGCGCCGCACGCAGCGCCGCTTGCCGCTGCCCGCCTGGCAGAAGTTCGCCATCGGCTTGGGGGCGTTTTGCGGGGCGATGATCGGCGCGAAACTCCCCTTTGTGCTCAGCGACTGGCAGGGACTCGTCAGCGGGTTTGCCTGGTTGTCGCACGGCAAAACGATCATGTGCGGCATCGTGGGGGGCTACTTCGGCGTCGAAATCACGAAGTGGGCCCTCGACGTCCATGTCAAAACCGGCGATACCTTCGCCGCGCCGGTCGCCGTTGCCGTCGCCATCGGCCGACTCGCCTGTTACCAGGCCGGCTGTTGCTACGGCACGCCCACCTCGCTGCCCTGGGGAGTCGTGTTTCCTACGGCCACGGTCGATCCCGTCTTGCCGCGCCATCCCACGCAGCTCTACGAAGCGGCCTTCCACGCCACGGCGGCCATCGTGCTCGTCTGGCTGGGCCGACGCGGCATGTTTCGCGGACAGTTGATCAAGCTCTACTTGATCGCCTACCTGACGTACCGCTTTCTCAGCGAGTTCATCCGTCCGGAGGCGCGGATGATGCTCGGCCTGACCGGCTATCAGTGGGCGGCCGTCGTGCTCATCCCGCTCTTCGTGCTGCTTTGGGTCCACGACGCGCGCGCCCAACGCCTCGCCGTTGCCACGACAACACCTCGGTAGCGCCACACCACAAAAATGCCATACCACAACAACGCGGCACCACCGCATCACAGCCACAGTCGCGCAGTCACAGTGGCGCGGTCACAGTGGCGCAGTCTCCCGAACGCACTTCGCCGTGAAGACGCCGTGCCGCGAAGACGCCGTGCGGCGAAGACACACCGCCGGCGGGCCGGCTGGTTGTGGCGGGTCGAGGGAGGTATTTTGAACCCTCCCGACCACGTTCGTCCCCAGCCACGCTCGCTCCGCCCCGCAGGTGATCCGTATGACCGCACCCGACACGAACACACCCAAAACGCCGCCGGCCACGGTCCGCATTGTGGAAGACGCCGATGCGACCGGCCTGGTCCGTGAGGTCTACGACGACATCAAGGCGACGCGCGGGATCGACTTCGTGCCCAATTTCTGGAAGACCCTGGCCGTACATCCGCCGCTGCTGGATGACACCTGGCGGCGGATCAAGCGGGTGATGGCCCCCGGCCGGCTCGACGCACTCACCAAGGAGATGATCGCCGTGGCGGTGTCGGCGACCAACGGCTGTGCCTACTGCGTCAACTCCCACACGGCGGCCGCCCAGCGGCTCGGTCTCGACGCCGAGGGGCTCGGAGAGCTGATGGAAGTCGTCGCGCTGTTCAACGCCACGAACGCCCTGGTCGAGGGCTACCAGATCCAACCCGACGTGCGGCCCTCGCTTTAGGCGATTGGTCGGGAGTCTGAACCGCCTCGCCGGTCGGCTGGAGCAGCGGTCGACCCTCGCGGGCGCCGTCGCGGTGGCGGCGCGACGGGAAAACGCCCGGCGGTGCGGCGAAACGGGTTGTTTTTGCTTGGAAAACGCCTGGCGGTCGATTACTCTGGTAGGCATTGGATCGTTTGCACAGTTTCGGCCATCTGCGCATCCGCTGTGTCGGTATCGATCCGCCGACCGGCGTGGCGTCGCCCTGGGCAGTCCACCCCACAGGGAAGAGGAGCGTCTCGTATGACACGTGTTGTCCATCACCGTCGGTCGGTTTGTTGCGGCGTGGCCGCCTTGCTGATCGCGGCCGTCAGTTGCAGCATCGTGGCCGCCAGTGCTTCGGCTGCCGAGCGGCGCGCGGCGCCGCGCTACGGTGCCTATAATCCCGAGCACGAGACGGTCGACCTGTTCGAAGCGGCCGCCGCCGGTGCGATCGAAGCAAAACTGTACGTCACCCCCGACAAGACGGGCCGGGTCGTGATCGAGAACAAGACCGACGCGCCGCTCAACGTGGCGCTGCCCGAGGCGTTTGCCGGCCAACCGGTGCTCGCGCAATTCGGTGGCGGCGGCTTCGGTGGTGGCGGCCTGGGTGGCGGCGGTTTG
>JAGQPT010000301.1 GCA_020426575.1 Planctomycetales bacterium | reverse complement strand
CCGGTGCGCCCCCGCACAGCCGGACAGTCTGCGACATGCCTGCGCGGTCGAAGGTTGTACTCGGTCGACGGCGTTTCGGGAAAGCCCAGTCGGCAAAGGATCACGCGCTAAACACCGACGTGATCATCGATCGATACACGTCGATGTTTAAAAACGATCGAAGGCGCGTTGGCAACCGGTGCAATAGAGAATTCATTGAGTGCCAACGACACATTACGCTGTGGGGTGCGCGCGACACATCAGCTCTTCCAGATGCGTTGGGGAGAAGTGACTTTGAAGCTCAATTCGGCAATGGGGTCGTGTTGGTGAGCAACGCGAACACGTCGCGGCGACGGTTCACGCTGCGCCCGCCCGCACGCATCGTGTGGTGTCGACGCGTGCGGCGGCGATGGTTGGCTTGTTCGACCGGACGAAATTCTTCCAGCAGAGATGATCGCTAGAGCGCACGGAGTCACTTTGCGCAACGAACGGACGACCGAGCGAATTATTTCGCGACTGTCGGCGGTGTGACGTTGCGGCATAGAGCGTAGCTACATCAATCGCTCGGCCACCGAGAGCACCTCGGCGAAAGGAGCGTGAGAGAGCATGCCGTACTCGGCGCGATCGCGCAGACGGGCGCGAGACGCCTGGGGCGACGACAGGCCGCAGAGGAAGCGGGCGAGTTGGCGCGGTGTTGCCAGCGCCTCGTGGCCGATGGCGATCACACCGCGGATCCGCTTTTCGTCGCTGCCGGTCAATTCGGGTCGAGCCGACGGCGGCAGTGGCTGTCGACGCTGGCCGGCGCAGCGGCTGCAATGCCCACAGTCGTCGCGCTGCTCGCCGAAGTAGCCGAGCAGGCGGCGGGTGAGACAGCCGTCGCCTTCGGCCAGGGCGACGACGCTGCCGACGCGGGCTACGTCGTGCGCCTCGCGCTCCGTGAAACGCTTGGCAAGGGTGTCGACCAGCGCACTGCGGTCGTCGGGATCGCGCAGGCGACGGTAGCCGTGCCGCACGCCCGAGGCATCGACGACGAGGTCACCCCGTTGGGCAAGATAATCGAGTGCAGACACGATGCGGTTGCGGGGCTCGCCGAGTTGCCGGGCGGCTTCGTCGGCATCCAGCGAGAACCAGGTGCGCCCTCGCTTAGCCACTCGAAAGACGCCGCGGAGGAACGCCGCCCGCGGGGGATCGAAACGGGCGACGATCTCAGCGGAACTGCGCAGCGGCTGGAACTTGAACTGCGTGTAGAACGGTCGCGTCGACTGCAGCACGTCGTCGAGTTCCAGATAAGTCAGCAGCGTGCGCACGACCAAGTCGCGAACGTCGTGGCGGTGCGCCAGGTCGTAAATGCTCACGTCAAATTGCGGTCCGGCGTCGAGCAGTTCGTCGACGAGTCCACGGACCGTCTCCGGCGTTGGGGTGTCGCCGTAGCTGAAGTTTTCCAGCGTCGTGACGTCGTCGGCACAGGCGAACATCTGGCAGAGAGCCGGCCGGTCGTCGCGCCCGGCGCGACCGATCTCCTGCATGTAACTTTCGAGGCTCTTGGGAAGGTTGAAGTGATAGACGGCGCGGATGTTCGACTTGTCGATGCCCATGCCAAAAGCGATCGTGGCGACCACGATCAGCTGATTCGAGGCCATGAAGGCGTCCTGAGTGGCGGCGCGTTCGTCTGGCTTCATGCCGGCGTGATAGGG
>JAGQPT010000300.1 GCA_020426575.1 Planctomycetales bacterium | reverse complement strand
CGGCACCGGTACGCACATGCTGTTGCTGCGCGACGAAGTCGACGGGCAAATGCAGGGCGCCGTCGTGCCGCTCGGTGGTGAGTTTCGCTCGGGGGCGCATCGCGGCCGGTTCAACCCCGCCGACGGGCAATTGTACGTCAGCGGCATGGCGGGCTGGGGGACATACAGCAGCGACGACGGCTGCTTCGAACGGGTTCGCTATCGCGGCGACGCCGTGCAACTGCCGCGCGGCTTTCACGTCTACGAAAACGGCGTGGCCGTCTCGTTCACCGAACCGCTCGACGAGGCGATCGCTGGCGACGCGGCGAGTCACTTCGCCCAGGCCTGGAACTATCGCTACGGCGAGGCGTATGGGTCGCCGGAGTTCTCACCGCGGCATCCGGGAACGCCGGGGCACGACGCCTGGCAGATTCGTGCGGCCCACGTGCTCGACGACGGCCACACGTTGTTCCTGGAAATCCCCGAGCTGCAGCCGGTCAGCCAGTTGCACCTGCGGCTGCACGTTGACAGCGGCGACGGACGTGACCTGTTTCTGACCGTGCACAAGCTCGACGCGCCATTTGTCGATCTGCCGGGCTACGAACCAGTGGAAAAGACGATAGCAGCGCACCCGATTCTCGCCGATCTGGCGATGGCGACCGAGCGGGTGCCGAACCCCTGGCGTGAACCGATCGAGGGCGCGCGGTCGATCGTGCTGGAAACAGGCACGAACCTCACGTACGCAACGCGCACGATGCATGCCCAGGCCGGCGAGGCGGTCGCGCTGACGCTGGTGAACCCCGACGTCGTGCCGCACAACTGGGCGTTGGTCGCACCGGGCTCGATGCGGCGGGTGGGGGAGATGGCGAACCGCCTGATCGCGGACCCGGCGGCGGCCGCGCGGCACTACATCCCCGATACAAGCGACGTGTTGGCCTACACCGACATCGTGCGGCCGCAGCAGGAATTCACGATCTACTTCCACGCGCCGGACGCACCAGGCCGTTATCCGTTCCTCTGCACGTTCCCGGGCCACTGGATGGTGATGAACGGAGAGTTGATTGTGGAGTGAAGTCGGCAGGCGGCGCGATAGCACAAGGAGTCGCCGGGGCCGCCAAGAGTTCCCTGTCGTCGCCTTCGCCAACGGCGGAAATCTGCCCTTCGGGGAACGAACGTGAAATGCTCAGCCCACGACCGCGCTGATGTCGATCAAGTGTAGTTGGCGGCCCTCGTTGGCGTGGGGGGAGTCGATGCAGACATAGCGGGCGTCGGGGCTGTAGCGCGGGTGGGTGTCGACGCGCCACTCGCCCGTGTAGGCCGCCGGCGAGTGGAAGTGGCCCAGGTCGATGCGGCGGCCCGTGGCAACTTGGTAGAGGTGCGGCGTCTGCAGCCGCTCGGGCCCCTGCGGATAGGTGTCGTTGAGAATCCACTTGCCGCCGGGCAGGTAGCTGAGGTGGCCCGACGGGTCGAGCACGCCGTGCCCGACTTCCTGCACGTCGCCGCCGCCGTCGACGTCTTCGAACAAGAAGTCGGCCCAGGCGTCGTTGCCGGCGTAGTGCCGCGACTGCGAGAGAATGTGGCCGGGATCGCGCCAGATGAAGTGCGAGGCATAACCGTTGGGGATCACGACGCGCACGTCGCTGCCGTCGGGTCGGGCGGTGAGCATCCGCGTGAGCCGGCTGCCGTCGGCGTATCGCCAGCGGTGCAGGACGATAAACCGCCCGCCGTCGGGGCTGAACAGCAGGTGATTAAAGTAGTGCTTGATGCCAAACTGCGGCTGGGGGATCACGCCGGTGCGGGCAACGTCGGCCAGCGAGAGGATCAACTTCGACGCGCCGGTTTCGAGGTCAACGTGGAAACAGCCCGACTCGTGCGGGGCCAGTTCGTCGACGTAGGGGTCGGCCAGGCCGTTGTAGCCGTAGCCGGGACGCATGTCGCCGAGGCGGCGGAAGTCGGGCGTCACGGCGCTCTTGCCGTCGGGGCTCAGCGCATAGATCGGATGAGGGATAGTGCGCCGCTCGCGGGTTTCGACATCCATGATGTGGCAGACGTAGCGGTCCCCCTGCCGGTCGTTCCAGAGCACCTCGCGGTCGCTGCCGGGCCGCCACTGCAACATGCATCCTTGTTGCCAACACCAGGCGCGGCTCGTGCCCAGTTCGATCCAGCGGTCACCGTCTTCCAGGTCGACCATGCCGACACGGATTTCGTCTTCGGCGGTCGGCGAACGGTGCTCGAAGTCGACCTGCATCCCGAGCACGAAACGGCTCGTGGGATCGAACTGCAGCTTGTCGTAGTAGCCGAACCAGTGGTGCTGTGGCCCGTGGGTGATGACACGCATCGGTGGCAGCGACGCCTCGGCGGCCGCCCGCGCCTTGGACAACCCAGCGCCGAGGGCCGCGAGGCCGAGGGCACTGGCCGAGGAGCGTTGGAGGAATTGACGTCGCGAAATGGACGGGCGGGGCATGGGGGGCATTCACGCTGTTGAGAGTCGCGGCGAGGTCGGGACGCGGCACGTTGGCTTGTTGATTTGGACCGATTTAATCGCGAAAGCGCGAAAGGGAGAAAACACGAACGTCGGTGGTGAGGTTGTGCGCACTTTGATGGGTTGCGGCCGATCGACGGGATGTTCGTGATGCACGCAAGTGCGCGCGGTGAGACGTGTGCTGGCCGATTCGTCGTTCACGCCAGGAGTTGCGGTATCACCTTGGCTCCGGTGACGTCGGCGTCGGAGAGCGAGGCCTGGCGGCCGTCGTGGGGGAACGTGAGTCGGCGATGATCGAGGCCGAGGGCGTGCAGCATCGTGGCGTGCAGGTCATGGACGGTGACGATATCCTCGACGGAGCTGTAGCCGACGTCGTCGGTGGCGCCGTGGCAATAGCCCGGCCGGAATCCGCCGCCAGCCAGCCAAAGCGAAAAGGCGTGACGATTGTGGTCGCGGCCGTCCCGGCCCTGGGCGATCGGCAGTCGGCCGAACTCGCCGGTCCAGAGCACGATGGTCGAATCGAGCAGCCCCCGTTGCTTGAGGTCGCGGACCAGGGCCGCGCTGGGGCCGTCGGTGCGCTCGCAGAGGCCGCGCAGGGTGTCGGCGTTCTTGCTGTGGGTGTCCCAGGGTTGGCCCGAAAGGAACAACTGCACGAAGCGGACCCCACTTTCGACGAGCCGCCGCGCCAGCAGGCAACGTGCGCCGTATTCGGCCGTCGCCGGATTGTCCAGGCCATACATCCGCCGCGTCGCCTCGGTTTCGCCCGACAGATCGACGATGTCGGGCACGGCGGTCTGCATGCGGGCGGCGGTCTCGAAATTAGCGATACGGGCCAGTAGTTCCGAGTCGTTCGGATAGTGCGCCGCGTGGTCACGATTGAGCGAGTCGAGCAGGGCGAGTTGGCGCCGTCGGGCCGCCGGGGTGACCGAGGCGGGTGTCGCCAGGTTGGGCACAGGTGCGTCGCCGCTCATGAATGTCGTGCCCTGGTACGCCGCCGGCAGCCAGCCGCTCGACCAGTTGTTCACGCCGTCGACGGGCAGACCGCCCGGGTCGGATAGCACGACGTAGGCTGGCAGGTTAGCGTTCTCTGCGCCGAGGGCGTAAACGACCCAACTGGGCAGAGTGGGCCAACCGGCGAGGAGTTGGCCCGAATGGATCAGCCGCAGCGCCGCTTCGTGGTCGACCGACTCGGTCTTCATCGAACGCACGAGGGTGATGTCGTCGACGATGTCGGCCGTATTGGGGAGCAGTTCCGAGAGCGTGATGCCTGACTCGCCCTGGGGGGCGAACGTGAAGGGCGACCCGAGGCAGTTACCCTGTTGTTTGTCGAAGTGGACTTCGAGTTTCTCAGAGTAGGGCTGTCCGTCAAGGCGGTTGAGCGTCGGCTTGGGATCGAACAGGTCAACCTGGCTGGGACCGCCGTGCTGGAACAGGCAGATCACCGACTTGGCCTTGCCGGCTGCAGGCGACGGCGGCGCGGTACCGGCGGCTAAATCTTCGCCGAGCAAGTGCGCGAGCGCCATCATGCCGAGCGCACCGGAAGAACGATTGAGAAACGCCCGGCGATTGAACTCGTTCGTGCGAAGTCGGTCCATCGCGGCTCACTCCACGTAGATAAAGGCATTGCTCGCCAGCAACATCTGGCAAAAGTCGACCCAGGCGGCCGCAGCCGCGTCGTCGCGCTGGGGATATGCGAGGGGCTGCTCGGCGAGGAAGGCCCGTGACGCGGCAAGCTCGGCGTCGCGCGGGGGACGAGCCAGCGCGAGCTGGTAGGCGTGCTCGATGCGGGCGCCATCGTCGTCTCCCACATCACGAGCGAGCCGCGAGGAGAGCGCCACCGCGCGGCGGCGGACGAAATCGGAATTCAACAGCGCGAGCGACTGCAGTGGCACAGTCGTCGAATCGCGCCGCGTGCAATTGAACACGACCGACGGGGCGTCGAACGTCTGCAGCACGCTTTCGAGCTGTGTGCGGCGGTGCTGCAGGTACACGCTGCGGCGATGCGCGCCATTGGTGGCCTCGTCGACGACGACCTCCGAGACGCTCACGCGCGACGTGGGCACGTAGGACCCGCCCATGCGGACGTCCAACTCGCCGCTGACGGCGAGCATCGCGTCGCGCAGCGATTCGGCATCGAGCCGACGCAACGGGAACCGCCACAGCAGCGCGTTGTCGGGATCGACCCGCGCGGCGGTCGCGCTGGGCGCGCTCGACTGACGGTAAGTCGCCGAGGTGAGGATTCGGCGGTGCAGCGTCTTGAGGCTCCAGCCGTCGCGGACGAACTGCCCGGCGAGCCAATCGAGCAACTCTGGATGCGTCGGCGCGGCGCCGGAGTAACCGAGGTTGTCCGGCGTGGCGACGATGCCCGTGCCGAAGTGATGCTGCCAGACGCGGTTGACCGTCACGCGGGCAAGCAGTGCCGCCGCCTTCGAATCGGGGCGCGTCAGCCAGCGCGCCAGCGCAAGCCGCCGGCCGCTGGTGTGCGTGACCGGCGGGTCGGCCGCGGTGAACGTGGCGCGGTTCTCTTCTTCGTCGAGCACGCTCGGTGCAGCCGGGGGAACCGCTTCCTGGGGAGACTTGTAATCGCCGCGGGCCAGCCGAAACACCTCGGGCGGTTCGGCGCCTTGTTCGCTCACCCAGGCGATACGGCCGGGATTCTCGCGCCGCTGCGACTCGAGCGCGGACACGGCTTTGTCGCGGCGTGTTTGCTCGGCCTGTAGATCGGCGGTGTACTGTTCGCGTACTTCGTTACTCGCGGCCGGGTCGCTGGTCTCGACGACGACGTTGTCGACAATGAAACTGCGCCCGCAACAATACTCGAAGCCGAAGCCACCATCGGGGAGGTCGGCCGCGGCAAGTGTGAGCGAGTCGCCCTCGGTGCTGCCGTCGACGAGGTGTTCGAGTCGGAATCCGGCGTCGCCGACGTTGGTCACGCGGACGCCGAAGTTGTGGCCGGGGCGGTACGCCTGACCGCCGACCGTTCCCAGCGGCGAGGTAGCCGCCCCGGGATAGCGGACGTGGACGCTCGCGCCGCCGGCGGGATTACCGTCGACGAGAATGTTGCCGCCGCGCGCCGGATCTTCGTGAAAGCCGACCAAGGCGATGAAGTAGGCGACGCGCTGGGCCGCGGCGCCGCCATCGCTCACGCTGTCGGCGACCAGATCGAACGTGACCTGGATCCAGTCGCCTTTGCGCGGCGGCGTCCAGTCAAAGACGTCGCGCGTGGAAATAGCGCGATCGCCTGGCTGGCCCGACTCGATCACGGCAAGTTGACCGTCTCGGACGGCAGCGGCCGGCGCTGCGACATTGTCGAGGGAGACATCGTCGAGCGCGATGTTGTCGGGTGTGACGGCGTCGAGCGTGACGGCGGGTTCACCAAGGGCCGGCGGGGCGGTCGCTGCGGCATCATCCTGAACGGGGGCCGTGTTGCTCCACTGCGCGGAGAGCGACTGGGCGAGATCGTCGAAGCGGTCCGCGAAGACGACCACGCCCGGCGGGCGATGTTCGTTGGTCCAGGCGGTGAAGCGTTGACGCGCCGCGGCGATCTCGGCGTCGATCCGAGCCGTGTCGGCCTCCCAGCGAGCGAGCCGCTGGGCTTCGGCCGCGATCACGACGCGTTCCTTCGGTTTGACCCAGTCGTCGACGTTCAGGGCCGGATAGAAGACCGCCTGCAGGCTGTAGTACTCGTCGTGCCCAATCGGTTCGAACTTGTGCGCGTGGCAGCGAGCGCACTGCAGCTTGAGGCCCAGCAGTGCCGAACCGACAACCTGCAACGTGCCCTCGAGCGCCTTGTACTTGTCGGCCTTCACCTCGTCGGGGTTGCCGTCGCTCGAATCGGTGCCGTCCGGAGCGTTGCGCAAAAAATGGGTCGCTTCGAACAGTTCGATCACCGCGGGGGTCACGTCGCCGCCGGGGCCGTAGCCCGCCAGCTCGGCGAGTTCGTCACCGGCGAGTTGTTGGCAAACGAATCGGTCGAACGGCAGGTCAGCGTTGTACGCCCGCACGACGTAGTCGCGATAGCGGTACGCCAGCGGTCGGTCGGTATCGGCGTTGAAGTAACCGTTCGAGTCGGCGTAGCCGGCGGTGTCGAGCCAATGGCCTCCCCAGCGTTCGCCGTAGTGGGGCGAGGCGAGATAGCGCTCGATCATCCGCTCGTAGGCACCGTCGCCCTGATCGCTTAGGAAGGCGGCGACCTCGTCAGGCGACGGTGGCAATCCGGTGAGGTCGAAGCTCACGCGTCGCACGAGTGTCGCGCGGTCGGCTTCGTCATTGAATCCGAGCCCCGCTTCGGCCAGCCGGACCGTGACGAAGCGATCAATGTCGCCCCGCACCCGGGGATCGTCAGATGCGGGAGGCGTAACGTCGGCCAAATGTCGAAACGCCCAGTGATCGGTTTCCGATCCATCGGCAAGCCCCGGTGTGCCCGCTTCGATCCAGCGACGCAGCAGCGCCCGCTCGTCGTCGCCCAGCGGATCGTCCGGTGGCATCTCGTCGTTGGCCACGCGTTGCCAGAGCGCGCTCGCTGCCAGATCGCCAGGCGCAACGACCGCGCCACCGTCACCACCCTGGGCCACCCCGGCGAGCGTCATCAGCATCAAGCCCGACTCGGGTTCGGCCGGTCCGTGACACTTGCCGCAGCGGTCCTTGAGCAGTTGCAAGGCATTGTCCGGCAGGCGGGTGTCGACCGATTGTGTCGGTGCCGGCTCGCCCGCCTGTACGACCAGCCCCATCGCGATGACGATGATGAGCGACACCCAGGTGGGCAGGCGAAGCGCGCGGTTCATGGTCGGGCAAGCTGGTGGGAACGGACGACAGGCGAGACCCCGATTATACGCGCTGGCCGAGCGACTTGCCACAAATCGGTCAAAGCCCAAACGCAGGCAATGCAGCAACGTTGCTGATGCTCAGGAAAGACAAGCCGCGGTTCGACTCACTCGCGGTCGAGGGTGCGCCGCTGCAGGCTCTGCGGCAAATGCTGCCGCGACCAACCGCCGTCGGCCGTGATCGTCGTGCCGGTGATATAAGCGCAGTCATCGCCGGTGAGCGTGGCAATCAGGCGGGCGATTTCATCGGGGGTTCCCCAGCGGCCGAGCATGATCATGTCTTCGCTGAAGCGGCGGACGCCATCGTGATCAGTATCGTCTTGCCGATTGTCGTCGCGGCGAACGTTTTCCTCGGCAAAATCATCCTGCGCAGTGACGTCCCGGGCCGCAACGTCGCGGCTCATTTCGGTATCGATCGCGCCGGGGTTGATGGCGACGACGCGAATGCCGGCGGGCCCGTAGAGCGATGCGAGCTCGTAGGTGAGCGAATCAAGTCCCCCCTTGGCGGCGATGTATGCGGGGCTGAAGCCGGCGGCCTGCGCCGACATCATGCTCGAGACGTTGACGATCACACCGTGACCACGTCGCTGCATCAATTCCGCCGCCCAGCGCGCGAGAAACGCCGGCGTGGTGAGCGAGACCCGTAGCGTGCGCTCCCACGACTCGATGCTGATGGTGCGCATTGAGGCGAGTTCGCGCCAGGCGGCGTTGTTGACGAGCACGTCGAGCCGGTCCCACTGTGCGGCGGTGTCGCTGACGGCGCGCTGGGCAAAGTCGAGGTCGGCCAGATCGCCGACCAACGACAGCGCCGCGCCACCGGCCTGTTCGACGCGGCGGGCGGTCTCGGCCAGGTCGTCCGCGCTGCGGGCCACGACGGCTACGTCGTAACCGCGGCGAGCAAACTCGATCGCCGTGGCGCGGCCGATGCCACGCGACGCGCCGGTCACGAAGGCCACGGGTCGTGTCCCCGCGTCGGTTTGTTTGTCGTTCGGTTGGGCTGTCGTCACGGCGGGCCGCATTCAGGTTTGGCTGAGATGGGTTTCAAGAATCACGGCGAGGCTGTCCCCCTCATCGACGCGGCCGAAGGTGTGCAGGCAGAGCACGATGCCGGTCTGCTCGCTGGTGACGTGCTCGACGCGGTCACCGAGCGTGTCGCTGATCGTGCCGAGCGGGTCGCCCGCTTCGACGTGATCGCCCAGTTTGACGGCCGCCTCGAAGAGCCCCGCCAGCGGCGCCGGATGACACCGCTGCAAGTGACCGGCGCCGGTGCGAGCATCTTCGACCGTCCAGTCAGGATCGCGGTAGACGTGCAGACGATCGATCATGTCGAGTTCGCTCATCACGTTGAGGCAACCGGTGACGTAGGCCTCGACACCCTCGGGTTCGCAACGTGCCGCACCGTGCCACTCGGCGTAGATGGCCGGCACGTTAGCGTCGCGGGCAACCGAGAGCGTGCGTCCGTCGAGCCGGTGATCGGTGCCCCAGACCACGTTGAGACCGAACGCTCGGGCCATGAGTCGCTGGGCGTCGAGCACGTGTGGATCGGGATGCAGCATGTAACCGACGAGCGGCAGCAGCGAGAGGCGGGTACCGCCGGTGTGCAGGTCGACGTAGTAGTCGGCCGCGCGAATCAACGCGCTGACCTCGTGGGCGATCTGCTGAGTGATCGAGCCGGTGGGGTCGCCGGGACAAGTGCGGGCCAAGTCCAAGCCGTCGTCCGCTGTGCGCGTGCCGCGGGCAAACGCCGGCTCGTTGACGACGGGGACGAGCGTGACGCTACCGCGGAGATCCACCGGGGCGAT
>JAGQPT010000299.1 GCA_020426575.1 Planctomycetales bacterium | reverse complement strand
CGGCTGCAGCGCAGCGGCAACGTGCTGCGGCTTGACCGCGATAAAGACCACGTCAGCCGACTTGAGGACCTCGCGGTTGTCAGCCGCCGTTCGCACCGGCACGTCGGCCTCGAGCCTGCTGCGTGCGTCTGCCGAAGGATCGGCGGCCACGACGTCTGCGGCCGCGGCCAGTTCGGCGCGGACGATACCTCCGGCCAGTGCCGATGCCATACGGCCGGCACCAATGAAGCCGATGCGTAAAGAACTCATGGAGCGGGACTCGTGTGAACAGTGCTGACTGCGCAGTGCCAGCAACGCTTTCTAGGGTGAATACGCCCACCCCCTTGCGCCCGACAGGGACTTTGCCCTTAACATGCTACGAGATACACCGAGCAGCGACAATCACGCCCCCGATCGCTGCTTTGCGGAACTGGTAGCGGCAATGTAAGGGCAAGTAGGCGGCGGCACGACCACGACACGGGCGTGAAAGCGGTCGTCTGCAAGCGAAGACGGTTGGTCGACGTTGTCGGCCAATTGATCTGGACCTGCAACGAGGGTTCTGCGAGACTCCCGCCGCACTTATCTCGCTGCCGACTGGCGGCGTCAAGGCGTCCGCGAAGCCAGGGCCACCGCCGTCGCGGGCCAATGATCCCACGACGGAACCAGGTTGTGCCGCAGGCAACGTCAGTTCGCCTGAACTCGTCACGAGTCGTAGAGGAGGCAATCGCCATGAAGCCATTTCAATTGGCCGGAATTCTCGTCGGTATCGCATCGCTATTGTCAGCGGTATCGGTCGCTTGGGGTGACAATCCTTTGGGGCTTTCCGACGCCTCACAGTCGGCTTCGACCGCCTCGGAGAGCAAGTCGTCGTGGCTCCCCTTCAACCTGTTCCAACCGAGCAAGACACCGGCCGCGTCGCACGAAAGTGAGCCCAGTGGGCCGTCGATGATGGACCGCGTTTCCGCGAGTTTCGCCAAGATGAATGCCGACACAAAACGGGCCTTTTCGCGCACCGCGACGACACTCGGCTTCAAAAACAAGCCGAAACCGGCGCAAACACCGTTCGGCCATCTTGGCGGCACGACCGCGAAAAAGTCGACCAAGGATAAGTCGACATCGTCCGGCTTCAGTTCGCTTTTCGTCCGCCCTGCTCCGCGGCCTTCGAGCACGCTCGACGACTTTTTCAACCAGCCACGCCCCGGAGAAGAAGCCGGGCGGTAATCAGCCTTGACGACGACCGAGAACCGCTTCGTCGGTCGCACCGCCGCCGGCCTCCGCACAGCCGATCCCGACCGCCGCAGCGCTGGCAACAAAGATCCGCTCCCCCCAACAACGAAAAGGCACGAAGGAACGTTCGATGACGGGCAAGTGGCTGGGGCAACGACCGCTCGAGCAAATGTCGACGTCTCGGGAACGACAGCACACCACGATGCGGTGCCGCCCCCTGGCCGGCGCCGTGGTCGTTGTTTTCTCTTCACTGGCGTGTTGCGGCTGTGTCGACCTGGCTGCCCGAACGGCCGGACTGCCGATCAACGGCCATAGGCGACCCGCAGCCCAGGAGCAACAGAGCGCACGGGACAAACCATCGGCCACGAGCAGCCACGGCTCGGCCGCGACCAACGAGCAGCCGGCCGTTGCTGCCGATTCCGCTGCGACCGTCACCGCGACGGACGAACCGGCACCGGGCCGCCCGTCTTTTGACGACACGACAGCGAGCACCCCTGCGGCCTTCCCAGCCCCCCCGAAGCGTGAGACACTTGTGCCCGACACAAGCGCGTCGGCAACTCCCCGTCCGTACTCAGGTTTTCCAGATGCCAACGAGGTCGGGCTGGCGGCGGACCCGGCGGTTGGCTCGCGGGGATATTGAGCGGCT
>JAGQPT010000298.1 GCA_020426575.1 Planctomycetales bacterium | reverse complement strand
CGATTCGCAGCCACCAAACCGCCAGTACTCGAACGAAGGAGATCTCGCATGGCTCGGACGTTCATTCGCATGGGGATTCTGTTGGTATCGTCCCTCGCCGCAACGGCGTATGCCGGACCGCTGGGCAGCGCGTTCACCTATCAGGGCCGGCTCGACTTCGGAGGCTCGCCGGTAAACGCGACCGCGGACTTCGAGTTCACGCTCTGGGACGCGGACACCGGCGGCGGCATGATCGGCTCGGCCGTCGCGGTGAACAACGTCACCGTCGTGGACGGCCAGTTCACCGTCCTGCTTGACTTCGGCGTGCCCGCCTTCAGCGGCGACGAGCGGTGGCTCGAGATCGCGGTCGCCAGCCCCTCCGGCGGCTCACTTTCCATGCTCAGCCCGCGACAGCCGCTCACTGCGATCCCCTACGCGCTCCAGACGCGCGGGCTGTTCGTCGCTCCCAATGGCAGAGTCGGCATCGGCACCACATCGCCCGCCGCGCTGCTGAATGTCTCCGGCGGCGACTTCAGCATCGATCGTGGCGCCGCAACGAACGCCACGACCGTACTGAACCTCGACGGCGCCCGCAGCAACGGCGCGAGCCCGTTCGTCACGATCCTCTTTCAGAACTACGACGACGACGGCGGCGGGACCGATTACGCAGCCGCCTGGATCCGCTCGCACAACGCCGAGACCACCGATTCGGGCGACCTCCGATTCGCGACCAAGGGCCAATCCGACAGCGGGCCGGTGCGCCGCATGACGATCCGACCGGACGGCAACGTCGGCATTGGCGTCGGCACGCCTGCTGAAAAACTGGAGGTTGACGGCAACGTCGTCGCCACCGGGTTCATCGGAGACGGCTCGGGGCTAACCAATCTACCCGTGAGCGGTTTCTGGTCGGCGTCCGGAAGCGACCTCTACTACAACGGGGGAAATATCGGGATCGGCACCAACTCGCCGACGACGCCGCTCATGATCAAGGGCAACGGCGGGACGACGCCGGTCGGAATTACGCAGAATGCGGTCGGCGGCGTGGCGACCATGGAGTTGACAACCGAAGATGGCGCGGGTGAACAGGCTTCTCGCGTCGTGATTCGCGGCGGGAGCGACAACGCGGCGGTCGAATTCCATACCGGTCCCGCCGGAAGTGAGCAGCAGACGCTGGAAATCGGAGACCTGGGCGGCGTCTCAATTCCCCTTGTCGATCAGGAGATCATTGACCAGAGCCAGACCAACTGGCAGTCGGTTCTGCCTGCCCAGAACACGTGGCAATCCTTCACCACCGGCCATCCCGGGCAGTTGATCGGCATCACGATTGACCCGGTGACCAACGTGGGCATCGTGAATTTCAACCTTCGTATTTTCAAGGGCGAGGGAACCGCCGGCGCGCTTGTGCTCTCGACGCCGATCAGTCTGGATACGGCGGCGTCGGGCCCACAGTTCCTGTCGATTCCACTGGGCAGTGCACCGGTGCTCCTGAACAACGCCCTATACACCTTTGAGTTCCAGGGCGCAACGCCCTGGGACACGTATGTCCAGTCGGGCAATCCCTACGCCGGCGGACGGCGCAGCTCCGCGGCGAACGATGACTGCTACTTCAAGACACACATGATTACTCCAATGGGCGGTGGGCTGACGGTCGCCGGAGACGTGGGGATCGGAACAAACAATCCCGCCGGCGTGTTGCACATCGTGCACGCCGCGGCGCCTAACAACCTCTGGCCGATCCGCATCGAGAATGAAACCAGACCCGACTTCATCGCCGGCATGCGGCTGGGCGACACCGGGTACTTCTACGTCACCAACAAGGTCGATGGCGGCACGCCGGCACGCCTCGACAGCACCGGCGCATGGACGATCCCAAGCGACCGCCGCGTGAAGAACGAGATCGAGCCGCTCGGCAGCGTGCTGGACGAGGCGCTGGCGCTCGAGCCGGTGAGCTTCTGGT
>JAGQPT010000297.1 GCA_020426575.1 Planctomycetales bacterium | reverse complement strand
GGACAAGCCGTACGATCGCTTCGTGTTCGAGCAACTCGCGGGCGACGCGGTTGGAGAAGACCGGGCGACAGGTTTTCTAGTCGCCGCCGCGGCGCTGCTACCGGGCCAGATCGGTCAGGACGACGCCTCGAAGCGACAGGCGCGGCAGGACGAACTCGACGAAATCATCGTCGGCACCGGAGCGACGTTTCTGGGGGTCACGATCGGTTGCGCCCGCTGCCACGACCACAAATTCGATCCCTTCACGCAGCAGGACTATTACTCGATGCAGGCGTTCTTCGCTGGCGTCGAATACGGCGACCGCGAAATCCACGACGCCGACTACGAGCTGCGTCGACAGCGCGCCACCGAGTTGGGACGGCGGATTGCACAGCTCGACGCAAAGTTGCGAGAGTACGCGCCACCGGCTTTCCCTGGAGACACGCTGATCATCGACGATGACGACCCGCGGACCACGGCACTGAAACCGCCCGGCGAACGTCTGGAGAACCCGTCGGGCAGCGAGCGGGGCTATCGCGACGACGTCGGCGCGGACGACCGGCTTGGCAATCTTAGCCGCGGCGGTTTCACCCGATATGGAGCCACGCCGTCCGAGGACGTCTTCACCTGGAATCCAGGCGTCACGGGGCGTTATCACCTCTGGGTGTCGTGGGGGGCTCATGGCGACGCCACGCAGAGCGGCGACGCCCGCTACCTGCTCGACGCCGACGGGCGGCTCGACACGCGCGACGATCAAACGGAAGTTGCCCGCGCCAACCAACAACACTTCTCTGGTGTGAGCGAAGGGCCCATGGAGAAGAAGCCGCTGTGGAGCGGTCTATTGGACGCCGGCACACACGACTGGGCGCCAGAAACGCGGCTGGTGCTGCGCTGTGGCGGCGGTGCGGCCAACGTCGCCGCTGACGTGATCGTGCTGCAAGCCGACGATGCCGCCGCTCCGGCCGACGAGAAGACGCTGCCAAGACTGCGAGGGCCGGTCGACGCGGCGGGCAACGACGAGTACTTCGCACCGGTCGACGCTCGCTTCATTCGCTTTACCGTCGCGGCCACGATCGACGACAACCTGCACGAGCCGTGCCTCGATGAGCTGGAAGTGTTCGCGGTGGGCAGCGAGCCGCGCAACGTCGCCCTGGCCGCGACCGGCACGATCGCCACGTCCTCGGGCAACTACTCGGAAACAGGCCGCCATCAGCTCGGGCACATCAACGACGGTCGCTTCGGCAACGAGTGGAGTTGGATATCCAGCGAGCGTGGCGGAGGCTGGGTCCAGCTCGAGCTGCCCCGGGTTGAGCGAATCGACCGCATCCGCTGGGCCCGTGACCGCGAAAGGCAATATGCAGACCGATTGCCGATCGACTATCGGATTGAGGTGTCGCTAGACGGTGTGCAATGGACAACGGTGGCAAGTTCTGGCGACCGCGTGCCGCCGGGTACGCCACACGACGACGTCTACGCGTTATTGCGCAATCAACCGGCAGGCGGGACGGTCGAGCTGATGCCGCTCATCGACGAACGGAAAGACCTCGATGCCCGGCGCGATGAGCTCGAAACGACGCGACTGGTATTTGCTGGCGTGTTTCGCGAACCTCATGAAACGTTTGTGCTCAATCGCGGCGATCCCGAACAGCGGCTGGACCCCACGGTTCCGCACGTCCCCGTCTCCTTGGGATCACTCACCCTGGGAACCGATGTCACCGACCAGCAGCGGCGAACGGCGCTGGCCGACTGGATCGCGAGTCCCGAGAATCCGCTCACCGCGCGCGTGATCGTTAATCGCGTGTGGCAACAGCATTTCGGCCACGGTCTAGTCGACACGCCCAGCGACTTCGGCATGAACGGGGCGCGGCCGACCCACCCGCAGTTGCTCGATTGGTTGGCGCAGCAGTTTGTCGCGGACGGCTGGTCTATGAAGCGCCTACACCGCCGGATTCTGCTTTCCCAGACGTTTTGCCAGAGCAATCAGGTCGATTCTCAGGCGACGGTCGTCGACGCCGACAACCGATTGCTGGGGCATTTTGCCTCGCGGCGGCTCGAAGCCGAGGCAATTCGTGACTGCATGCTGTTCGTCAGCGGTCGGCTCAACCTGGAGATGGGCGGGCCGGGGTTCGACTTCTTCGAAACCCGCGGCGGACTGAGCGGGTTTCCTCCCAAGCAGTCGTTTGGGCCGGACGAGTTGCGACGGATGATCTACGCCCACAAGATCCGCATGGAGCCGGTGCCGGTGTTCGGCGCATTCGATTGCCCCGACGCGGGCCAGGCGACGCCGTCGCGCAGCCAGTCGACGACAGCAATCCAGGCGCTCAATCTCTTCAACAGTGATTTCGTCGTCGAACAGGCCACGGAGCTCGCCCGACGCGCCGAGGCCGAGTCCAGCGACACAACCAGCGGCGCCCCGGATGACGCCACAGCAATTGACCGGGCGTTTCGTTTGACGTTGTCTCGCCGTCCGAGTGAGCAAGAGCGCGCGGCCGCCGCCCGTGTTGTTGCCGAACACGGCCTGCCGACGCTGTGCCGGGTGCTGCTGAACACCAACGAGTTCCTCTTCATTCCCTAAAGCACTAAGCTAGCGTGCATCGCCTGTTGCCATGACACCACTACGTTCGACACAGCACGACGCGCTTTCGCTCGGCGGGCATCACCTGCTCGGTCGGCGCGATTTTCTCGGTCGCACCGCGACCGGGTTGAGCGCTATTGCGCTGGCGAGTCTGCTCAGCGACGAGCGGCTGTTGGCGGCGGGTGGTCCGGTGATCGATCCGGCGCATCCCCACGCACCGCGACCGCCTCACTTCACGCCCCGGGCGAAAAACGTGTTGGTCGTGTTCTGTGCCGGCGCGTGCAGCCAGCTCGAAACCTGGGATTACAAGCCGGAGTTGATCCGCCGCGACGATCAACCGCTCGAAGGGGGCCCGGCGGTCACGTTTCAGGGACCGGCCGGCAATCTCGCACGACCACAGTACCAGTTCCGACCGTACGGCGAGTGCGGCAAGATGTGCAGCGACATGGTGCCGCATATCTCGCGACACGTCGACGACCTCGTCTTCGTGCACTCGCTAACGAGCAAGTCGAACACCCACGGGCCGGCCGAAAACTTCCTTTCGACCGGCTTCGTGTTGGACGGCTTTCCCAGCATCGGGGCGTGGGTGACCTACGCGCTCGGTTCGGAGACCCAGGACCTGCCGGCGTTCGTGGCGATCCCCGATCCCCGCGGTGTGCCGCAGGCGAGCGTGAACAACTGGGGGCCGGGCTTCTTGCCGGCCGTGTTCCAAGGCACGCCGATGAGCACCAGCCAGCCGATCAAGAACCTGGCGCCGCCGTCGAATGTAGACGCCGCCACCGACACCGCCGCCCGCGACCTGCTGCGGCAATTCAACGACGAACACCTTCGTCGGCATCCGGGGGACGGCAACCTGGCCGCCCGCATTGCCAGCTACGAACTTGCCGCCCGCATGCAGCTCTCGGTGCCCAAGATCAGCGACCTTTCCAGCGAGCCGGCGCACGTGCTCAACCTCTACGGTGCCGACGACACCGAAAACGAAATCAAGGCGGGCTTCGCCCGTAATTGCATCCTGGCACGTCGGTTGATCGAAAACGGCGTGCGGTTTGTGCAGCTCTTCAACGGTGCGTACGCCAGCGCCGGCAAGCTCAACTGGGACGGTCACCAGAAACTCCGCGAGCAGTACGACGTGCACGGCCCGATCATGGACCAACCCGTCGCGGCGCTGATCACGGACATGAAACAGCGCGGCCTGTTGGAGGAAACGCTGCTGGTCTGGTGCACCGAGTTTGGCCGGATGCCGATGTTCCAAAAGGGCGCACAGGGCCGCGATCACAATCCGCAGGGTTTCACGGCCTGGCTGACCGGGGCGGGCGTCAAAGGCGGCGCGAGCTACGGCGAGACCGACGAGCTCGGGTTCAAGGCGGTGCAGGACGTCTCGAGCGTGCATGATCTGAACGCCACGATCCTGCACCTGCTGGGCCTGGACCACCAACGGCTCACCTTCCGCCACAACGGCATCGACCGCCGACTGACCGACGTGCACGGCCACGTGCTGCAGGCCTTGTTGGCCTAAATCTAGGTCAGAATGCGCCGAGGCGCCACTTCAACCGGCGCATTGTCAGCCCCCGCGTCGGCCACTAAAATCCTTGTTTTGGCCGTGGCCGCAGGCACTATGCTTCCTCTTTGAGACCGTCATTCGCGATGTCCCGCCCCCGTAATCTTGTCGTTGCCCAGAGTGGTGGGCCGAGCCCCGTCATCAACAACAGCCTGCGCGGGATCATCGAAACGGCCCGTGAGTTGCCGGAGATTGGCACGATTTACGCCGCCCGGCACGGCATCGAGGGAGTGCTCAAGGAGGAGTTGCTCGACCTCTCGGCCCAATCGGCCCAGGAGGTCGCCCTGCTGCGGACCACGCCGGCGGCCGGTTCGATCGGCACGTGCCGCTACAAGCTCAAGCCCGGCCAGGACGAGGACTTCGAGCGGGTGATCGAAGTGTTCCGCGCCCACGACGTCGGTTACTTCCTCTACATCGGCGGCAACGACTCGATGGACACGGCCGACAAGGTCGCGGCGCTGGCGGCCCAGCGCGGGCTCGACCTGGTCGGCGTCGGCGTGCCCAAGACGATCGACAACGACGTCGGCGACAGCGAGTTTCGCCTGATCGACCACACCCCCGGCTACGGTTCGGTCGCGCGTTACTGGATGCAGAACGTGCAATATGCCAACGAAGAGAACTCGGGCTCCTGCCCGGCCGATCCCGTGCTGGTGCTGCAGGCGATGGGGCGCAAGATCGGCTACATCCCCGCCGCGGCGCGACTGGCCGATCCCGAGCGGGAAATGCCCCTGCTGATCTACCTGGCCGAAAGCGGCGTCAACAAGGAACAACTGGCCGACAACGTCGCCGATTGCGTGCGCCGCCACGGCCGGGCGATCGTCGTCGTCAGCGAGGGATTTCACTTTGGCGACATCGGCGAAGTCAAAGACGCCTTCGGCCACACGTCGTTCAGTTCCAGCAGCATCACCGTGGCGCAGTTGCTGGTCAATTACCTCAACGAAACGGGCCTGCCGGCGAAAGGGGCGGCTCGGGGGAACGTCCCCGGCACGGACCAACGCCACTCGATGGCCTATGCGTCGCCGGTCGATCTCGACGAAGCGTACAAGTGCGGCGAAATGGCCGCCCTGCTCGCCGCCAGTGGACAAAGCGGCTTCATGTCGACGATCCTCCGCGAAGAGGGATCGATCTACACGGTCCGCTACGACGAGGTGCCGCTTGCCGAAGTCGCCAACAGCGAACGGGCCTTTCCGGCGTCGTGGATCAGCGCAGGCGGTACCGACGTGTCGGATGAATTCGTCCGCTACGCCATGCCGTTGGTCGGCGCCGACATGGTCAGCCTGCCGATCGTGGGCGGACGTCAACGGCTCACGCGCTTCGAACCGATCTACGCCGAACAGCAACTCGCCAGCTACGTGCCCCAGGCCGATCGAAAATAGGCGGCGATCACGCGGTCGCTCCGGTCTTCATTCATAGCGAACAACAAACCAATTAATCGAGTTTTGACGACGGCGCGCCCCATGACAGTTGAGATCGAGTCCAAGCACAAATTCCTCGTCGGCATCGATTCCGACGGCTGCGCGTTCGACACGATGGAAATCAAGCACAAAGAGTGCTTCATCCCGAACACGATCAACTCGTACGACCTGCAGGCGGTGAGCAAGTATGCCCGCGAGGCAGCCGAGTTCGTCAACCTCTATTCGAAGAGCCGGGGAATAAACCGTTTTCCGGCGCTGGTCGAAACACTCGAGTGGCTCCAGCGGCGCCCGGAGGTGAAGGCTCGCGGCGTGACGATCGAGATTCCCCAGGCGCTGGTCGACTGGATGGCCAGCGAAACGAAGCTCGGTAACCCGGCGCTGGCCAAGCTGGTCGAGTCGGGCGGCGATCCCGAGCTGCGCCGGGCGCTCGAATGGTCGACCGCCGTGAACGACACCGTGGCGAGGTTCGTCCGCGGCGTGCCGCCCTTCCCCAAAGTTCGCGAATGCCTGGAGCGGATGGCCGAGCAGGCCGACTTGATCGTCTGTTCAGCCACGCCCAACGACGCGCTGCGCCGCGAGTGGGACGAACACGGCCTGGCCCAGTACGTCACGGCCATCTGCGGCCAGGAGACCGCCTCGAAAAAGGAATCGCTTGCGCTGGCCAAGAACTACGCGGCCTACCACACGCTGATGATCGGCGACGCCCCGGGCGACTACAACGCGGCCAAGGCGAACGACGCCTTGTTCTACCCGATCAATCCGGGGGCCGAAGAAGCAAGCTGGCAACGTCTGTTCGACGAAGGAATCGAGCGATTCTTTGCCGGCACGTTTGCCGGCGACTATCAAACGCGGTTGCTTGCCGAATTTGACACGTATCTTCCCGAGTCGCCCCCCTGGCCCGTCGATTGAACGGCGGCGAAGCCGCGACGAGTTGCGGCGCGGGCGGTGACGAACGCAAACACGCATCTCGAACGAGAAAAAGAACGAGCAAAACACAATGTCAGACGCCTGTGACATCGGCCTCGTCGGCCTCGCCGTGATGGGGCAAAACCTCGTGCTCAACATCGAGAGCCGGGGCTATCGCGTGGCCGTGTTCAACCGTACCACCAGCGTGATGGAAGAGTTCATCGCTGGCAACCAAGGTCGTGGGCTGGTGGGCTGCACGACTCTGGAAGAACTCGTCGACAAGTTGGCCAAGCCCCGCCGCGTTATGTTGATGGTCAAGGCCGGTCCCGCCGTCGACGCGATCATTGAACAGCTACTCGGTTTGCTCTCGCCGGGCGACATCATCATCGACGGCGGCAACACGCTGTTCACCGACACCGAGCGCCGCACCAAACTCGTCGAATCGAAGGGGATGCTCTACATCGGCACCGGCGTGTCTGGTGGCGAAGAGGGAGCGCTGAAGGGCCCCAGCATGATGCCCGGCGGCAGTGTCGCCGCCTGGTCGGCGGTGCGTGACATCTTCCAGTCGATCGCCGCCAAGGTGGGCCCCAACGGCGACATCCCCTGTTGCGACTGGGTTGGTCCCGGCGGCGCCGGTCACTACGTGAAGATGGTGCACAACGGCATCGAATACGGCGACATGCAATTGATCTGCGAATCGTATTTTCTGCTCAAGCACGTCGTCGGGCTGACAAACGACGAACTCTATGATGTCTTTGACCGCTTCAACCGCGGCAAGCTTGACAGCTACCTGATCGAGATCACGCGTGACATTTTCAGCGTGAAGGACACCGAATCGGATGCCTACCTGATCGACGTGATCATGGACACGGCCGGCAACAAAGGGACCGGCAAATGGATGAGCCAATTGGCGCTCGATCTCGGCGTACCCACGACACTGATCACCGAAGCGGTGTATGCCCGTTTTCTCTCCGCCTTCAAGGACGCCCGGCTGCGGGCCAGCGAAGTGCTCGACGGGCCGGCCCAGACGTACTCGGGCGATCGCGACAAGTTCATCGATGCGGTGGAAAACGCCTTGTATGCCTCGAAAATCTGCAGCTATGCCCAAGGCTTTTTCCAATTGCAGGCGGCTGCCAAAGAACACGATTGGCAACTCGACCTGGGCAACATCGCCATGCTCTGGCGCGGCGGCTGCATCATTCGCGCTCAATTCCTCGAACGCATCAAGGAGGCGTTCGTCGCCGACGCCGAGTTGGAAAACCTGCTGCTCGCGCCGTACTTCCGCGAGGCGGTCGAGTCGGCGCAGTCGGACTGGCGACACGTCGTCACGACGGCCATCGATGCGGGAGTGCCGGTTCCGGCCTTCTCGGCCGCGATCGCCTACTATGATGGCTACCGCTGCCCACGTTTGCCGGCCAACCTGTTGCAGGCCCAGCGGGACTACTTCGGCGCCCACACCTACCAGCGGACCGACCAGGCCGGCACCTACCATACGGATTGGCTGCGGGCCCGTCGTGAGCCCAAGTAACCCGTCGCGAGCCCAAGTAGCCCTCGTGAGCTTAAGTAGCCACCATCGCGACGTAGCACGCGCAACCTTTGAACATGAGAAAGCAATTGCCCCATGTCGGCTGAGTATCTGCAAAAACTGTTTGGACTCGACGGAAAGGTTGCCGTCGTCACCGGGGGGACCGGCGTGCTCTGTGGAGCGATGGCCACGGGAATCGCCCAGGCCGGTGCCACCGTCGTCATCGCCGGCCGCAGTGCCGAACGTGGCCAGCAACGGGTCGAGGCGATCGAGTTGCAGGGCGGCGTGGCGTCGTTCGTCGAGCTCGACGTGACGCAGCGCGCGTCGTTCGAGGCACTGCTGGCGACCACGCTCCAGCGCTACGGCCGTCTCGATGCCGTGGTCAATGGCGCCGGAGTCAACGCGGCGAGTTCCTATCGCGAAGTCAGCGACGACGACTGGCAGCGGGTGATCGACTCGAACTTGCGTAGCGTGCACTGGGGGTGCCAAATCCTTGGCGGCCACATGGTCGAATCAGGCCAGGGCGGCGCAATCGTCAACATCGCCAGCGTGACGTCCCACTTGCCGCTGTCGCGGGTGTTTGCCTACTCGGCCTCAAAGGCCGCCGTGTTGAATCTCACCCAAAACGTCGCCCGCGAATTCGCCCCCGACGGAGTTCGCGTTAACGCGCTCTGCCCCGGCTTCTTCCCCGCCGAGCAGAATCGCAAGATTCTCGACGAGCAGCGCGTCGCCCAGATCATGAATCAAACACCGATGGCTCGGTTCGGCGAACCGGACGAGCTCATCGGCACGACGCTGTTGCTGCTTTCGCCTCATGCCGGCAGCTTCATCACCGGCGCTGCTTATTACGTCGACGGGGGCTTTACCGCCATGCGTTTCTAGTCGGAGCAGACGTAGCGTAGCCTGCTCACGAAGACCTGATCCATGCGCTATGAGAGCCTCAGCAATCTTGACCTTGTCGATCCGCGAACCACGATTGGTCGGTGGCCGGACCCAAAACACGTGTCTCGTTGGTTAGGGGAGTACGGTGCGGGATCCTCGCTGTGCTGCTTCCGCTACGCAATTGACTTCGGCTACACCGATTTGACGCTCGGTAGGCCAACGTCGTGGAACGACTCTGAATATGCACAACGCGACCTCTCCAACGGGTGCGAAAACATTTAATGCCTCATGTCAGCATCACCTCGAGAGTAACGATCTGCTTGTGGCCCAACGGGACCCTCACCAAACTACCGTCTGTCTCGAGTTGCTCGCGCCGTTCTTCGTTCATGTTCGTCAACCACGCTTGGGCGATCGGACGATAGAATGTGACTGTCGACGAAACCGCGCCGAGGGTGGGGTTGAACAAACGCAAGATTAGCGATTCGCGGTGCTCGCATTTTTTCATAGCGCTCAGGGCGATTTCCTGGGGACTCACTTCGACGAAGCTCAGACGTTTCGGCATCTCGCCGCCCCCCTTGCCAGCCTGTGCGGTCTCCAGGGGCAGGACAAACCGATCCGCCTCGCCAAAAAGCCCGCCCGTCTGCCAGTCGCCAACGTGCGGCAAAATCGCATAGTGGCACTCGTTGCGGCCCAATGACTGCGCCAGCTTCATCCACGGATACACGTCCCACTGGTCAATGACGGGCGACTGCTGCGCCGGGAACCCACGCAGCAACGTGATTGCCAGCGTGCGATCTTCGTCGACGACGGCTTCGTACTCGCGCAACCCCTCATTCAAGATCGCCAGTCCGATTTTTCCGTCGCTCATGTCGACAAACCGGTGCATGGGGAACTGAGGATTCGGCCCGCCGTAGTAGTTGCTCTCCTTCGGCTGTACGATCACACGATTAATGACATCGAAGGATGCTTCGGCCGCCGATTCTTCAATCGACAGGCGAGTCGGGAAGCAAGCCCGCACCCGGTGGTTTTCAGCGTGGTTTTCGATCACGGTGTGTACGTCCAGCCAGCGCTGGCCTTTGCGCAGGGTGAGCGTCGACGTGATCGGAAGGTCGACAAGCGTTGCGGTTCGCTGCGTTTTGTCACCTTCGACTTCAACGTTGTCGGGGATGCGCATCACGTGGCGAACCTGCCAGCGCGTGATCAACTCGCTGTCGACGATCAGTTCGATTTCAGCCTGCCTGCCCAGTGTCGTGATCACCCGGTCGTCGCTCGGTGCCTGATGAATCCAGGCGTGACCTGCTTCCCCGGAGTCCTCAAAGAAGTGTTGCCCGTCAAAGGTGTGGCCCGTCTGCTTTTCCGTGACGTCGAGGCTGCCGTCGGAGTTGATCTCGACGCGGAGGAACTCGTTTTCCAAGCGAGGTGGTCCGTCGTCTTTTTGCGTCCGGGCTGGCAACGCTCCGACGTCGCCCGCTTCGTGCCGCACCAGGTACGTGGCATACCCCAGCGCTGGAATGTCCGCGAACTCGACGTGCATCGCCACGCGATCGCTGCGCAGCTGCAACGAAATGTCTTGCAGGTTGCGCACCAGCGTACCGTGAGACTCGCGGCCGGTTTGCACGAAAGTGGCGGCGTTGCCATCCTGATCGCGAATCGAGAAACCGTCGTATCTACATTGATCGGGCAAATCGAGCGTAAGTCCGACAACTTCGGAGCGGGGGAACGGGCAGGGGTTGAAAACCGTCAACACCGATTCGTAGACGTCAACGTCGCGGTTATCGATCTGTTTCTGTATCGCCGCCATCCCCCGCCGCATCACGCCGTCGGCGATGATTTCTGCTTGGTCGAAGCGGTAGTGCATGTCCTTTTCCATCTGGTCGACGCCGGCGCCGCAGATGTTGTCGTGCGGATGGTTTTGAAGCAGATACCGCCAGGACAGATCGATCGCCGAGCGCATGTACTCGCCCCCCGAGAGCCAGCCCAAGAGCGAGAACGGCTCGGCCCGACGCTGCAGCGCCGTTTCGACTTGCGCGTTGCGGCGTTTGATCTTGATCCGGCTGGAAATCACGTCCCCCATCAGGTGAGTCCACTTACCCGTCGCGCCAGGATTGCGGCTTTCTCCTTTGAGCACCTCAACGTCTTTCAACTCGGCCATCATCTCCCGCATGTAGTTTTCCAGCGAGTCTTGCACGATCTCGTGGCCAAGCGCTTCGACGATCGGGCGACTCATCTCGATCAGCTTGCGCTCATTGGGATCGGGCGACGAACAGTCGAAACCCTGCATACAGGCGATGTGCCGAGTACCGAAATGTTCGCTTTCGTCACGGATCAACTTTTCCAATTGCGCCGGCAAGACGTCTGCGTTAAACTGCTCTTTCGCCACGTCAAGCGGATAGTAATGATCGTGCGGACGGTGTTCGTTGTTGAGCCGAAACGGCAACGCTCCGCGGTCCCAGTCATACCACCACTCGTCGCGGCTCATGCCGAATCGCGCCATGCGGTAGACGTAAAAGTAGTAGCTGAAACGCGACAGCGCCCCGAAACGGCACCCCGTGACGCGTGAACCGTCGGGGCCTTCGAGGATGAACTCTGACTTCTTCGTGTTGATGCCACGATAGAAGATGATCGTGTCGATGTCGAAGCCGCGGTAGATCTGCGGCATCTGGGACGTTTGGCCGTAGGAAAACGGCGTGTAACCAATCTTGCTCACGGCCCCCCAGGCCTGGGCCAAGCGATGGCCAATCACGAGATTCCGCACCAGCGACTCGCCGTTGACGATGTATTCTTCCGGCAGCGTGTACCAGGGCCCCACGATCAGCCGGCCCTGCCGCACGAACTTCTTCAACTGCTCCTCGCGCTCCGGCCGCAAATCGAGGTAATCCTCGACCGCGATCGTCTGTGAATCCATCAGAAACGAGTGGAACTCTGGGTCACTTTCAAGCAGGTCCAGCAGGTCGTCCATGAACTCCACCAGCAGCAGCCGAGTTTCTTGAAACGGATAGACCCAGGCGCGGTCCCAATGCGTGTTGCAGATGATGTGAAGCTTCTTGTGGTCCTGCTGGGCGTCACACGCGTCGCTACTCACTGGCTCGGAAGGCATATCGTTCGTCCTACTGGCATGTGTTGAATGATCGCTGCGATATCCGACACCCCATGAACCCGGTTTCTACACGTCCGTCGCATCATTCGTCGACGCTTGCGGGATGATGACCGCAATGTAGGACCGGGGGGACGGACGTCTGCGCGGGCGGCTTGCCGGCAAGGCGATCGTGCCGGAAGAGCTAGGGGCGCCGGACACCCCGCAGATTGTGCCAAAACGAAGCGCGTTGGGGAATACGTCACCGACGCGAACGGCCATCGCGACTTTGCGCTCGCCCCTGGGCATGGTAAGCTGGCGTGGCTTCGAGTCATCGCGTTCTTTTCGAGCACCGCGACGCGGCTCACGCGCAAAACTCCCGCCCCAGTCTCACTTGTGCCCGACACGCGAATCGGCGGTCGGTCCAGGCAATTGTGGCCGTGGCTGGCACAACTTTAACGAGGAAGCGCGGCAGGACTGAGGCAGCCGGACCGAGATGCAAGGGGCCCCCGATGCGTTCGTCCCTCCGTCCCCACGAATTTCGCAAGGGCACCATATCGTGCAGCTCGGCACTCTCGACATTATCTGCCTTGTGGGCTACATGGCGGGCATCGGCCTGATGGGCATCTCCTTTGCCAAGCGCAACGTCACAACCGAGGACTATTTCGTTGGGGGCCGCTCGCACAAAGGCTGGGTGATTGGGCTCTCGCTGGTGGGAACTTCGATCAGTTCTATCTCGTTCCTGGCCTTTCCCGGCGACGCCTTCAAGACGGCATACCTGCGGATGGTGCCGAATTTCATGCTGCCCGTGGCGCTCGTGATCGCGGCGTACGTTTTTCTCCCCTTCTTCCGTAAGAACTACATTTCCAGCGCCTACGAATACCTCGAAATGCGTTTTGGCCCGGGCGTGCGTGTCTACGGCGCATTGGCCTTCGTGGCCGCACAGTTGGTACGCATCAGCACGATTCTGTTTCTCGTCAGTATCATGCTGCACACGCTCACGGACCTTGGCACCGTGCCATGTATCGTCATTTCCGGCATGCTCGTCGGTTTCTACACGATCGTCGGCGGCATTCATGCAGTGATCTGGACCGACGTCGTGCAGACGGTCGTATTGGCCGTTGGGGGAGCCGTTTGCCTGCTTGTCGTCGTCAGCGAACTGCCCGGTGGCTTCCGCGAGATCATTGACGTCGCCAACGGCGCCAACAAGTTCAGCTTTGCCGAATACGACGCCGATGCTGGTGCGCTCAAGCCGGTGAGTTGGGATTTAACGCTACAACGAAAGACTGCCACGATGATGCTGCTCATCGGGTTGACGATCTGGCTCACTGAATACAGCTGCGTTCAACACACGATCCAGCGTTACGCCGCCGCGCGGACCGACAAAGACGCCCGACAGGCCATGGCCGTCGCAGGCCTTACCAGCCTGCCGATCTGGCTTTTTTTCATGTTCATCGGCACGAGTTTCTACGCCTTCTACCAGGCATTTCCCACGCAGGAGACGGCCGACATGCTCAGCGGCGCTCGGCCCGCCGAAGACGTGATGCCGTACTTCATCCTCCACCAGTTGCCGTCGGGCCTAAAGGGGATCGTGATAGCCGCCGCCTTGGCGGCCGCGATGTCGTCGATTGACTCAAGCATCAACGCGATCTCGGCCGTCTCGATCCTTGACGTCTACCAGCGTCATCTGGTCAAGGGCCGCAATGACCGGCACTACCTGGTGGCGGCACACCTGATTTCCGTCGTGGTCAGCGTATTGATGATCCTGGGCGCCATCTGGTTCACGACGATCAACATCAAGACCTTGCAGGACACCTCGACCGTGCTCACCGCCGTGCTGGGGGGCGGCCTCTTCGGTTTGTTTATGTTGGGCATGCTCACAACGCGCGGCAATGGTTTCGCCGCTATGTGTGGCATCGCCTGCACGCTGCTTTTCATCTCCTGGACGCTCGCCGCGCACAACGGCATTGCCCCGGAAATCCCCGCGCTCAGGCAATCACCGGACTCATCAGCCATCGCGCAACACGCCACGGCGGCGGTCAACCACGTGCTCGACTTCTTGCGCTATATCGTCGGTGCCGACCTCTACTACACGTCGATCGTCGGCAACTTGGTGATGTTCTCGGTCGGCTACGTGGCCGGCCTGCTGATTCTGCACAACAAGAAGAAGTTGCCCAACCTGACGATTTGGACCCACGAAAACGAATCCCATGACGAAACCATCCCCGCAACCGTCGACGGCTAGATTACCGGCCGGCTCCTATCCCGCCATGCTGACCGCGTTTCACGACGACGGTCAAATCGATTGGGACGGCGTTAGTCGACTCACTGACCAGTGCATCGAGGCAGGCGCCTCGGGCATCTTCGCCTGTGGCCTGTCGGCCGAGGTGCTGCAAATGGACGACGACGAAAAGGTCCAACTAGCCGAACACATCATACGGCGCACCGCCGGTAGAATCCCCATCGTCGCCGGCGCCATTTCCGTTGCTGGCACCAAAAGCCTCGCGACACTCATCACGCGGGTGCACGACGCCGGTGCCGATCACGTCGCTATTGGCGTCTCGCACCTGGCGGACGAACAATGCAGTGACGAGGAATGGATCGCGCAAGCAAACAATCTGCTCCAGCGGATACCGGCCGACGTTCAACTTGCGATGTACGAATGCCCGCTGCCATACCATCGGCTGTTGGGCGACCAGGCAATTCGCTGGACTGCCGAGTCGAAGCGATTCATGTTCCTCAAAGACACCTGCTGCAACATCGACACGATACGCCGGCGACTCGACTTGCTGGCAGGCTCGCCACTTCAGTTGTTCAACGCCAACGCAGAAACGCTGACCGCCTCGCTCCGCGCGGGTGCCGACGGCTTTTGTGGCATCGGTGCCAACTTCATGCCTGAGCTCTACGCCTGGCTTTGCGCAAACTACGACCGAGAGCCCAAACTGGCCGAAGAACTACAACGTTTCCTCAACACCACATTCCAGGCGACTGAGGACGCAACCTACCCCGCGTCCGCCAAGTCGTTCCTGCAGCGTCGCGGACTAGCCATCGGCGCATACAGCCGCAAGGTGCCGAGCGGCATCACGACCGAGATCAACGCGGCGCTAGACGATCTGTTAGCCAAAAACGAAGCGTGGCTGGCGCGACTCAACGCGTAGCGGCACCCGTCGCCGCGTCGTCTCGCATCGCTGCTTTCACGCGATAGCCGGTAAACACCACGTCGAGCAATGCCGGTACGTTGTCGAACGGGGCGTGCACGAGTACGTGCGCTCCGGCATTGATCAAACGTTCGCGTTTCTGTGCGACGGTGAAATGCCCAAGGTGCTCGTAATGGCTTTCATCGCGGGAGAGCACGCCGACGGCGACGCCGCCGGCTCGGTACGTGTAGAGCATCTCGGGAAAACCATCGCCAAACGTGAGCAACTCTTCTCCGCGCACGCCTACTTCGTCGAGCAAATGACCGATGATGGCCTCCTTGGCATCGTCCTCTGGCCCCAACGACCCGGCCGCCATGATCCGCTCCTGCGGAAAGTACGTGCCGTATCCCAGGTGCTCGACACTCTCGGTAACGGCCGACAGATCCGAACCGCTGGCCAGGTAGATGCCGCGCGACAACCGCGGTGCCAATTCCTCCAGCAATTGCACGGCGCCGTTGATGCGCAGGTCGTCCATTGTCAGCTCGCCCGTTGCCAACTTCGCGCGACGACTGGCGACCATTCCGACCAACGCGTCGTTGTACGAGTTCTTGAACATCTGCGGATCGAGTTCCGGGCCCTCGTAGCCGTAGTCGACGATCATCTCCGCGAGACGTTTCATTTGCACGTATGTTGGCACGCCGATCGTCGCTTCGAGTTCGGCAAGCACCATCTCTTCGGCGTGGCGGTGATCGACATGTGGCGAAGATAGCGCCATTAGATAGGCGACGTTGTTCGCAACAGCCAGGTTGGGCCACCCCACGCGCTCGTCGGAGATCGTGCCGTCGAAATCGAACAAGGCAACCGAAATCTCAGAACCATCGAACTCACGGACGATCTCGATATTGCCGTCGGTATGCGGAACCGTGAAAGGCTCGGCCAACAAACCGTCTGTACCCGGAAACACGTCAGAAGTCGACACTGAACATACCCTCAACAGACAAGCAAAGTTTTTCCGACCACACACGCCAGGGCCCAAAAAGGGATCACGGTTAGCAGAGTTCGAGTGTGATCGGATCGATCGCCGACGTCAACCCGCGCACAAGACGCTCGACGAAGCCAGTCAGATGATTTTCTTGTTTCAGAAGCAATATCGGTACCGAGTTGAGTTACTGTACAGTGCCAAGGGGCAATCGGTGACCACATGAACTTGCCAAGCGTCGTGGAAAGTCGCAGCGGATGTGAGGAAAATGCCGTTCACCGGCGGCCTATGAGATGGCCACTGAAAGCACATCCTTTGAGGCGAAACGGTGGTCGCATAAGATGAAATGGACACGCCGGACGTCTACTATCGACACGCCGGCCGACGTTCTTCTACCAATCAAACGACTGTCCTAGGAGAATGATTGAAGCGCTATGCAGAAGGTCATTGACTTCGTCGACATCACGCGCACCCAGAAGTGAGCGCAGGATGAACCGTCCGTGTGAATTTGGTTAAGTCCCCGAAACTGCACCGGCGCAACATTCCGTTTCGTCCACACAACGTTCATGAACCGTATTGATGGCACCGACCTCGTTCCGTTGAGTGCAGCACTACGGCGCACCGTTTGCGACGACCCTTGCAGCTGGCAGGACGTGCATGAGAAGTTCATAGCTGCGCTAGGCATATTTGGATCTGGCTTTGGCCGATGCTTAGTGCCAAGCATTCCAAACAGCGTTTAATCGTGGCACCGCGACAAACTGCGCAGCAACCACTTCTGCATCGGTCAGCTGGTGCGCAACGGACAGGTCTATGAGGGGAAGCACCGACGGGTCATCGTTCGCCGGTCCTTTGACGCCTGCCAGGACGTTCTGAGCGGTCGGAACCCTCGAACCAGTGCGCCTCAACATCCGCTGGCCGGCGGCCAGTTCCGCTATGGGTACGGTGGGCAATCGATCACCGGGGAACGCATCCGCCGCAAATTCGAGAACAGAGATGTTCACAAGCATGTCTACGAATGTTGCGCCAACAACCGCCCCGGCCCCGACCACCCACGGGTTCGTTGGAAATCAGGTGACCTGGAGCGAGCCATCGCCAATGACCTGCAGTCGATGCGGGCGGCCACGCCGGAGATCGCTGGGTGGTTCCGCACCGAGCTAAAAGCAGCCGTCAGTGACCTGACCGCCTACCGACGACGTCAGTCGAAGTCGCTGGCCAAGCGGAAGACGGAACTTGAGGCCATGCAGGACCGGCTGCCTGACGCTTATCTCGCCGGCACCGTCGATCAGAAAATGTACGAACAGAAAATGTACGAGCAGCAAAGGTACGTGGCCAAGTCGAACGAACTCAAGGAGGAGCAGGCAAAGGCCGACGAGGCGCTGATACAGTTAGGGGACGTCGATCCGGCTATCGCCGAATCGACGCTGGCGCTCTTCGATTGGACGCAAAGTGCGGCCGGGATCTGGCTCGGTTCAAACATTCGCACCAAGCGCGAGATACTCGAATCGGTTTGTTTGAACCACACTTTGACCGACGTAACTCTAGACACCACAAAAAGAAAGCCCTTCGACGTTTTGGCCGAAGGGCTCACTTTGCAGTATAGTCGGGGCGACAGGATTTGAACCTGCGACCTCTTGACCCCCAGTCAAGCGCGCTAGCCAGGCTGCGCCACGCCCCGCCCACTTTTGTTCTGACACTTTGGGCGACGGCTCGTGCCAGTCGTTACGCCCCACCACGCCGCCCTGTGTCATCGGTCCGAGGACCAATCGAACACGTGTTATCGCACAAATCTTGCCGGTCCGCAACTCCTGCAGTGACAGGGTTTTGGGCAGCCTGCTGGGTCTCGGTCCTGACGAGTGTACGGTGCCAGCTAGAGTGAAATGGCAGCGCCGCGGCGATTGGCTCGACAGTCCATGCCGGAGGTCGGTTCACCGTCTTACCGGACGCCGTGGCGCGCGGCGTCGAGCCTGTCAACTAATCAGCTCATGGATCACGTGACCGTGCACGTCAGTCAGCCGGCGGTCGATCCCGTTGTTGCGGAACGTGAGCCGCTCGTGGTCGATGCCCAATTGGTGCAGGATGGTGGCGTGGATGTCGTAGACCTGCGTCGGCCGATCACGATCCAGCGGCTTGTAACCCCATTCGTCGGACGGGCCGTAGCTGATGCCCCCCTTGATGCCGCCCCCGCAGAGCCAATTCGTGAACACGTACGGGTTGTGGTCGCGCCCCTTTCCACCCTGCGACGATGGCATGCGGCCGAATTCGGTCGTCCAAAGAACAATCGTGTCGTCCAACAGGCCGCGCTGCTGCAGGTCTCGGATCAGAGCGGCGCACCCCCGTGCCATGCCCTCGGCCAGGGGGCCGTGATCGCGCTGCACGTCTTCGTGCGAGTCCCAGTTGCGGCGGGGAAAGCCGTTGTCATTGCCGCTCCAAATCTGGACGAAACGCACACCGCGTTCCAGCAACCGCCGGGCGACGAGACATTTTGTGGAAAAGTAGACCGACTCTTCGCGAGCGTTGATCTCCTCAGGATACGAGGCGGGGATGTTGTCGAGACCGTAGAGACGCAGGACGTGTTCGGGCTCGTCCGCAAAGCCGAGCGCCTCGGGTGCCGCCAACTGCATCCGTGCGGCGAGCTCGTAGCTGCGGATGCGAGCCTCCAGCCGACCGTCGCCGCTGCGCTGCTCGGCATGATGGCGATTGAGCCGATTGAGCAGCGGCACGGTCGCCGCGGAGCTGGCGTTGGTGATGTAGTCGCCGTGCTCGTCTGGAAACAAATCGGCGATGGCGTTTTCCCGGCCGGGATAAATCACCGTCCCCTGGTGCTGCGACGGCAAGAAGGCGCTGTCCCAGTTCTTCGTCCCGTTGGACGCCAAGCCGCGATGATCGGGCAAGACGACAAACGCCGGCAAATCGTCGTTCATGCTGCCGAGACCATAACTGATCCACGAGCCCATCGAGGGAAAGCCGGGGCGATTGAACCCGGTGGCTTGGAGCAATGTCGCCTGGGAATGCACGCCGGTTTTGCCAACCATATTGTGGACGAAGGCCAACTCGTCAACGACGTCACCCAGCGGAGCGACCACTTCACTGAGCATCTTGCCTGATTGGCCGTATGGCTGAAACTCCCAGACAGGGCGCAGCCAAGGCCCGAGTCCGTCCTGAAACGCCTCGACGTGCTCACCAAAATCTGCCGGCTCGCCGTGATGCTTGACCAGCGCCGGTTTGTAGTCGAACAGATCGATGTGGCTTGCCGCCCCTGCCATGAACAACTGCACGACGCGGCGCGCCTTGGGAGGGTGATGCAGCACGGATGTCGATGTCGCCGCCCCGAGCACGCCTTCTTCGGCCAACATGCTCGCCAGCGCAATGCCCCCCAGACCACCGCCGCTGCGCCAGAGAAATTCACGCCGCGACAACGGGGTCAGCTCTTGGCCATGTGGGAATGCCGACGATCGCTGCATGGTGTATGTTTCCTGCAGGACAGCTTCGTCAGTCGACGAAGGCGAACTCGTTGAGGTTCATGATAACCCGACAAACATTGGCCATCCCGTACACTGCCGCGTATTCGCGCAGAGACTCTAGTTCGTCGTTGTTTGGCGACCGTCCCAGGGCAATTTGGTAGGCATCGGTGATTTGAGCGTCCACGTCGTCGCTCGTCTGCGCGATCCGCTCGGCAAAGTGCCGCGCCATCACCAATGCCAACTTGTTGTTGAGCATCGTGAGCGCCTGCAGCGGTGTGATCGTTTGATTGCGTCGGCTGACCATGATCGATGGATCGGCACAGTCGAGTGCGGTCATGAACGGCTGCGTCTGTGAACGCACGATGAACCGGTAGATGCTCCGCCGGTGACAATGCGGGTCTTCCGGATCGTGGAGGCGATACTCGTAGTGGGGCGAGTGCTCGGGGCGCTCGACGACAAAGTCCTGAAAACTCGGCCCACCCATCTCCAGGTCGAGTCGCCCCGACACGGACAAGATGGCGTCGCGCAGGGCTTCAGCTTCAAGTTGCCGACGGTTCGCCCGCCAGAGGAACCGGTTGTCGACGTCGACGTCGCGGGGATCGACCTTTGACGCTGCGTCGGCGTCCGGCGCAGCATTGCATTGCGGGCAGTCGTTCAACCGGGACGACTGACGATACACGGCGCTGGTCACGATCAAACGATGAAGCTGCTTGAGTGATCCGCCGCCGTCGCGAAACTCGACTGCCAGCCAGTCGAGCAACTCAGGGTGCGTGGGTAACTCGCCCATGTGGCCGAAATCCTCAGGCGTGGCGACAATGCCGCGGCCGAAGTGATACTGCCAGACTCGGTTGACGATCGAGCGCCAGGTGAGCGGATTGTCGGGTGAAGCGAGCCACTTTGCCAGGCGGGCCCGGCGTTGTCCCTCGGGCTCGGCTACGGTGTCGACAAAGCTTGCTTCCAGCCCCGCAATGCAGGCGAGCGCACCGGGGGTCGCTTCGCCGCCGGGCTTCGTGACGTCGCCCCGCGCCAACACAAAGACGGGGCGCGGTCGCCCGCCGTCAGGACCGGTGCCGCGAAACGCGCCGCTGCCGTAGTGCACAGTGCCGGCAAACACGCGCTGAGCGGGCGGTAACGCGTCGATCTCGGCCGTCACTTCAGCGAGGTGCGCGGCCACGTCCTGTTGACGTGCCACGACGGCCGCGTCGACCTCGCGTTGCAGCGTGGCGTCGCGCTCCGCCTCGAGCGCGGCAATCGCCTCGGGGTCGGCGGCGGCATTCGGGTACAGGCCGTCGACCAGGTTTTCGCGTCCCCAACGTTCGCCCGACTCGATCGAGTCGCGCGCCGTGACGGCCTTGCCGAGCGCCACGTTTTCGCCGCTGTCGTCGAGCACCTTGAGTTCGGCGAGCGCGAAGATGAAGTCGTTCTGACGCGGCGCCAATTTCGTCGCCGTCACGCGGACGTAGTGTGCCGTCTGGCTACCCAACGCGATCGACTGCGGCGCGGTGCCCGGATTCTCGACATCGTCGACGGTCCGGTCCGCCACGCATCGCACTCCCTCGCCAAAGTCGGCGTCGTCGGCCAACTCGACTTTGTAACGCACGGGAAAACCAAAACCCGGGCCGATGTTGTTGAAGTCATCGTCGCATGCGATTAGCTCGATTTGCTGGATCGGCACGTCACCGCCCAGGTCGACCTGCACCCATTTGACGCCGTCGGCATCTTCAGAGGCGTCGTCGGACTCGATTGCACTGTGGTAGCCGTACTGCGTGGGCCTTTCCGATGACTTCTCCGCGGCGGCCAGCCGTTCGCGAACATCGGCAAGCGCTTCGCCCCCCTGCTCCGTGATCGTTGCGGCGAGCGCATCGCGTTCGACTTCCAATGTGCGACGCTGGGCCCACAACGCGTCGTGCTTCTGCGTCAGCGCGGGATCAGCGTAATACTCGCGGTCGGCCCGATCCAAGGCGGCAAACACCGACTGCAGGCCGTAGTACTCGCGCTGCGTGATCGGATCGAACTTGTGGTCGTGGCATTGGGCGCAGCCGACGGTCAGGCTCACGAACGTCAACATCGTGGTGCGCACCATGTCGTCGCGATCCAGGTGCCGGGCAACTTTGCCGTCGATTTTCGACTCGGGCACCTCGGCGTGACCGATAAAGTGCCACGGCCCGGCGGCAATGAAACCCAGCGCCTCGATGCCGTCAACGCTGCCGGCGTGCAGTACGTCGCCGGCAACCTGCTCTTCGATGAATTGAGCGTATGGCTTGTCTTCGTTGAAGGCACGGATCACGTAGTCGCGATACGGCCAGGCGTTCGGCCGCGGCTTGTCTTTGTCGTAACCGTGCGTCTCGCCGTAGTGCACGACGTCGAGCCAGTGACGCGCCCAACGTTCACCGTAGCGGGGTGAGTCCAGCAGTCGATCCACGAGCCGCTCGTAGGCGCCCGGCGACGTGTCCGCCAGAAAGGCGTCGATCTCGGCCGGCGTGGGCGGCAAGCCCGTCAAGTCGAACGACAGCCGACGAATCAGCGTGCGGCGGTCTGCCTCGGCGGCCGGTTGGAGTCCAAGCTGTTCGTGTCGCGCGGCAATGAAACGATCGATCGGCGTTCGGCACCAGGCGGCACGTTCGCCAGACAACTTGGGCATGCTCGGTCGCTCGAGCGGGCGCAGCGACCACCAGGTTTCCGGGTCGACAACGTAATCGGCGGGCCACTGTGCACCGCTGGCAATCCACTGGCGGAGGATGGCCTGCTCATCGTCGGGTAGCGGCTTGCCTCCCTGCGGCATTTCGGCTTCGCCATCGACGGGCGTGATTAAGTCGACGAGGTAGCTCGCGTTCGGCTGCCCTGCGACGACCACCTCTCCGCTGTCGCCGCCGTCACGGACCGCCGCCACCGACTGTAACGTAAGACCGCCCTCGTGAGTGTCGTCGTTGTGGCAACTAAGGCATTTTCGACGCAGGATGGGCGCCACCCGCGTGGCGAAATCTACCTCAACCGTGTCCGCGTCAGATGCGTTCACTTCGGCTGCCGAAGCGTGCGCTGCGATGGCGGTCACGGTTGCAAGAACAACGGCTGACAACAGGCGGGCAAACATGCGGTGCGTGAACGTGTCCGGTTGAGCGGGAACGGCATCCCTTACGATTCTAACAAAACGAACGGTCGTTTCAGCAGAAGTGTCGATGCAGTGAGGGATTGGGGCGACGGCGGGAGAGTCGTTTCGCCCAGCTTTCGCGCAACGCCTGCTCCCATCGTGCGCAAGCCGCAGAGTCATCGCTGGCGTTGGCCGTTTCGATGCCCCCCGAGTGGGCCGGAATACCCCTGTTTTTCCCGGGTTTCTGGCCTCCACTGGTGAGAGCGAGCGAAGTCGCTAGCTGTTTCGGCACAAAAGTTGCTGCTATCGGCTCGCTGAATTATTCGGCAGCGTGCCGTCGCGAATTCCCCAGTATGTGAGGCGAGAGTCCATGAAGAAAATCGAAGCCATCATCCGCCACCACCGGCTCGACGAGATCAAAAACGCCCTCTCCGCAGCTGGCGTCGTCGGCATGACCGTCAGCGAAGTCCAGGGGCATGGCCGGCAGAAAGGCCACAAGGAAACCTACCGCGGTGCCGAGTACTCCGTCGAATTCGTACCGAAAATCAAAATCGAAGTCGCGGTCGCTGACTCGCAAGTCGACCGTACTCTCCGGGCGCTGATCGATTCAGCCAAGACCGGCGAAGTCGGTGACGGCAAGATCTTCATCACTGATCTGGCCGACGCGATTCGCATTCGCACCGAAGAGAGCGGCGACGCCGCCCTCTAGGGCCCAGATACTCAGTTCCTCGCCCCCACGGGCCACCTCCTTCCAGACACTTGAGTCGCTCCAATTCGGGCGGCTCAAGTGTTTTTTATGCGCCGCGCTTGACGAACGTACATTTGTACGTATATTAACGTTCAATTGTACGTATCTAGCTTGCCTGCACATTTCGACCGAGGGAGGAAAAGCCATGATGGCGAAGGATCGGCCGCCGCTGGCCAAGAGCGAACTAGAGGTCGCTCGCATCGTCTGGCAACTCGGTGAGGCGACGGTGCGCCAGGTCCACGAGGCGTTGCCCGATGACCGCGACCTCGACTTCTGGACCGTGCAGACATATCTGCGGCGGCTGCGTGAGAAGGGCTACCTCACGGCCACGCGACGCGGTCAGGGCAACGTCTACGCGCCGGCCGTCAAGCCCGGCAAGGTGATCGGCGAACTGACCGACGACTTCTTGGACCGTTTGTTTGACGGCGAGGCGCTGCCGCTGGTGCAACACCTGATCGACGCCCACCGGCTCTCGGCTGATGACATTGAACTCCTGCAACGACGTCTCGAAGAACTCAAAGGGGGAGAAAAATGAGCGACGTACTTGCGACCCTCACCGACGCGAAGCTGGCAAGCGTTGCCTGGACGCATTTCTGGCAAGTCACCGTGGTAGCGGCGCTCGCGCTGCTCGTCGTGCGGATGTTCTGTCGGCAGCGACCGTACCTGGCGTATGCCCTGCTGATGCTTGTGCTCGTGAAGTGCCTGGTACCTCCGCTGTGGAGCAGCCGCGCCAGTGTCTTCAGTTGGTTGCAGACGGCCCGGGTGGCGACGACTCCCGTGAGTGTGACACCTCTGGATCCCACCAGCTACGAGGCGTCGTACGTCGACTTCGCACAGCCGCTCGGCGAACCACTCCCACCTAGCGACCCTCCACCGCTCTCCCCGACGCCACAGAAAACGTCGGCGCCGCCTTCGTTCGAACTGCCGTCGTGGCCGACGCTGCTCTTCGGAGTGTGGGCAGTAGGTGCAATCGGATGCGTGATCGTGATCGTCGTGGGCTGGTGCCGCCAGTACCGCGCGATCCGGCGCCGCTGCAACGCGGCGAGTGGCGATGTCGTCGAACTCGCTGATCGACTCGGCAACCAGTTGCGGTTGCGACGCCGGCCCCGGTTGTGGATTTCGCACAGCGCTGAAGGCGAACCTGCATATGGGCCACTCTGCTTCGGCGTGCTGCGTCCGACGGTCGTGCTGCCCGACACCTTTGTCGAAAAGTCCTTTGTGGAAGCCGGCAACACGGACGGGCTCATTCCGATCCTGGCCCACGAACTCGTGCACCTCAAGCGCGGCGACACGTGGGCGGCCCTGTTGCAAGTCGTCGTGACGGTGTTGTGGTGGTTCCACCCGCTCGTCTGGCTCACCAGCCGCCAGCTTTCCCGCCAACGTGAAAAGTGCTGCGATCAGGCGGTCCTCGCCTCGATCGGTTGCTCGGCCGAACAGTACGCCCAAGGAGTGCTCAACGTGCTTCGACTCGCCAAGAACCTGCAACCGCTGTACCTGGCCAGCGGCATCCGCCCCGTCGACGTCACGGGCCAACGCCTCGAAGCCATCATGTCACCAGGCACGCGACTGCGCCGCCGCACACCATGGTTTTGTTGGGCGGTGTTGGTGATTGGAGCAGTGATGCTCCTGCCGGGACGCGGCTTGTTGACGGGTAATGAAGTAGCGTTATTAGGTGATGATCCTTCAAAATCGGACACGACAGAAGACTCAATCGGGGTTTCACGCGTGCACCTTGAGCGAATCGCGATCGCGATGCTCAACTACCACGATGAGCACGGGCACTATCCTCCGGCTGCCAGTCTCGATGCTCAAGGTAGGCCGCTGTTGAGCTGGCGCGTGCACATACTGCCGTTTCTCGATGGGTATCAACAGTTATACGACCGCTTCCACCTCGATGAGCCGTGGGACAGTCCACATAACCGAGCGTTGGTTTCTGAGATCCCCGACACGTTCGAGTCGCCTAGAGGCACAGCAGGCCAAGGCAAGACGCACTACCTCGGCCTGCGTGGTCAAAACGCCTTCTTTCCGCCGTCTGGCACACGCAATATGCGCGAAATCACCGATGGCCTGTCGAACACGTTGATGCTATTTGAGGCCGACAACGAAAGTGCGGTCGAATGGTCGCGGCCGAGGGACTTTGACATGCCTGAGGAAAGACCTGCCGCCGGGTTCAGCGGCTTACTCGATCGACGAGTCCTCGTCGCGCTAGCGGATGGAAGTGTGGAAACGTTGCCGGCCCCAATGGGCGACGCCACCTTCACTATTTTGGTGGGTGCAAACGACAGCAAAATAGTTGACTGGAACGCCATACGAAGTGTTCACGCAAGTAACCCCAGCACGATTGCTCAACTACTTGCCGCTGGCGCGAGGGTTCAACTAAATGACAACAATAACGTTTGGTTCATCGGTTTGTCAGAAACCTCAATCTACGCTGAACAAGCCCGTAGACTCCTCGCACTCGATGGCCTGGAAGAAGTGTCCTCGGTCGCACTGGACGGAAAAGGCATCGGGGACGACGTATTGCGCGCGGTCGCATCCCTTCCAAAGCTTGGGACTATCAGTCTGTTTCACACGTCAATCTCACCAGCCGGATTCTCCGTGCTGGCGGATTGCGAGAACCTCACCGGCGCCCATCTGTACGGATCGAACATCAATGACGAGACGTTAGAGCAGGTGGCCAAATGGCCCGAATTGGGGTTCTTGGTCTTCGGACTGTCAGACGTGACAGATGCTGGAATTGCGCACCTTACTCAATTGCCCTCGCTAGCAAGTCTAAGCATCGAAGGCGCGGACATCACAGACGCTGGCCTCGCATCCATCGCCAAGATGCCGAAGCTCATACTGTTCAAACATGACGATACCAAGATCACAGCTGACGGCATCGCAAATCTGCAAAAACAACGGCCCCAACTCCAGATTCAAGGCAATCCGGCACGAACGGATTCCAACACTGCCGAGTCCCACCGCCTCACGTTCACTGCCACGCCGGGCATCGAAGACCGGACGAGTTGGACGGCCCTCGCGCCGTCGACTCCGGTTGAAGGAAAGCCGAACTACATGCTGATAGCCCAGGTCACGCTCGGCGGCCAGTTTCCCGTCGTGCTCAACGACGAAAAGCTTCCCGCGCACGGCAAAGAACTCGTTACCATCAAGATGACACGTGGCAACGACGACGCGCTCGATGTTCTCGTCACCAAACCCGACGGCGAAGAAGAGCAGATCGAACTGGTGCGCGACAAGTCCATCGACGTTCGCGTCGGCGACGAGACATACAACCTCTCCTACAGCACGACCACCGTTGCCGCCGACCAGACGGCCGAAACGGACAAGGCGACGATCATCGTCTCTTGGCGGCCGGACACAGATAGCGGAACGCAGCACGGCGGCGATCGTGCTGACAAGCCTAATGCCAACGATGGGGCGACTGCCACGCCGCCCAAGCACGCGACCTTTGCAATCGACGGCCGATGCGTCGACGGCGATGGGAATCCGGTTCCCGGCGCCACCGTGACTCTCGTCAACACAGAACACTACGCCGTTGGAAATGAACTCATCGCACGAACGCAATCGGCCGCGGATGGCCGTTTCCGCTTCGCCAACGCACCAAATCTGCCGCTCAATGACTTGGACAAGTTGCCCTTGGGAGTGGCGGCGCAATCCTCCGGCCGGGCGTCGGCATTCGGCGAAGTGTCGAGCGACGAACCGCCAGAAATGCAACTCGTTTTGCTACCGTCAGAACCGCTGCGCGGACGTGTCACTGACGTTGACGGTCACCCCATTGCGGGAGCCCTGGTGCGATTTGGGCTGACTCTACCGCGAATTGAAGACTTCGCGTGTGCATATACCGATGATGATGGCGAGTTTCAAATTGACGACGTCAGCGAGACCGGCGATCCGGCGCCGCCCACAAAGAAACTCGACGCAATCACTCTCTACCCGTGGGCCTATCGCATCACGGCGGAAGGGTTTGTATCGCAGACGCGATCATACTTGGAACAGCGCCCGCGGGAGGTTCAAGTCGAACTGGAGCGAGGGGCGTCCATGACCGGCCGCGTGCTGTTCGCCGACAGCGGACTTCCCGCAGCAGGTGTGCGCGTCGCGGTTTCGCCAAGCCCGTCAGGCAAAAAGGGTCCGCCGGAATCGGAGCCACGTGCCGCGGACGGCGCAATGATCCACATTCCCGCCGCACTTACGATTACCGACAAGTCGGGCCAATTTCGCGTGAGCGGCTTGCGCGGAGGCCCCCATGACGCCTCTTTTTTTGCCGCCGACTACGCTGGTAGCCGCGTTGATCGGCTTCAGCTAACAGTTGGTGAAACGCTCGAATCGGACGGCGTACAGCTCGTTCGCGGTGGTGAGGTCTATGGCACATTGATCGATTCGGATACCGGAGCAGCCCTCGACGCAAGCGACAATCGCATCTCGCTCGAGCTCAGTCGACGGCCGAGAGAACCTGGCGGATCAGCGGCATCCGCTCGCGTTCAAGCCGACGGTACCTTCCGCATCCGCGTCTTGCCGGGGGAGTATCAACTAGGCGTCGCGGCCGTCTTCCACGCGGCAGGTCGCAGCCCCGATAGGAAGGGGTTCTGGAAGTTTTTGGGCCACGTCCCGTTTGAACTCACCCGCCGGCCCACTCGCGACATCACGATCGCCGAAGGCGAAGAGAAAGAACTCGTGCTCGAAGGACGCATTTCGCCCTTACCCCCTGAGGTGCGGGCCAACGCAAAAGACGGCACAACGAGCTAGCGAGTGCCAAGAGCTCGCTGCCGTTCATTCATGATTCTGAATGGTCGTCCGAGGCCATCAGTTCGGCCGTCCGTGGTTGCCCTTCGCCGCGGCGGCGGTGCCAGGCGGGGACGGCGTCGCCGGTCGGTTCGGCAGCGCGGATCGGCACGACGTCGTGGGCCAGACCGAGCACCCTCAAGAGTCGGATCACGCCGTAGGTGACGTCGAATTCCCACCAGCGATGGCCGTGGGCCGCGCTGCGGGGGTCGGCGTGGTGGTTGTTGTGCCAGCCTTCGCCGTGGCTGACGATCGCCACCAGCCAATTGTTGCGGCTGTTCTCGCTGGTCTCGTAGTTGCGATAACCGAAGACGTGTGACAGCGAGTTGACGCTCCAGGTAAAGTGCCACTCCATCACGGTCCGCACGACCACGCCCCAGAGGAACAGGCTGAGGCTCATCTGCGCGGCGCCGATGGCCGTGCCGTACATCCACCAGCCGAGCGCGGCGCCGGCCACGAGGTAGAGGCCCCACTGGGCAATGTTGACCCAGATGTAGAGAAACGTCCGTTCAAAACGAAAGTAGAACGGGTCCTTGAGCAGGTCGCGGGCATAGCGTTCGTACATCGAGATCGGATCGTTCTCGCGGTTCTTCACAAAGAGCCAGCCCATGTGCCCCCAGAGGAAACCGGCCATGGGGCTGTGTGGGTCGGGTTGCTCGTCGGAGTGCTGGTGGTGACAGCGGTGATTCGCCACCCAACGCGCCGGCGTATCTTCCACGCAGCAGACGCCCAACAGGGCAAACGTGTGTTCCAGCCAACGCGGGCAGGTGAAACTGCGGTGCGTGAGCAGACGGTGGTAGCCCAGGCTGATCCCCAGGCAGCCAAACACGAAGCAGCCCAGAAAGGCGCTGGCGACTCCGATCCAACTGAACAGCCAGGGCAAGAAGGCCAGGGGCGCCAACAGGTGGAAGGCGCCGATGATGATTGTCTCCCGCCAGACGATGCGGGCCGGCCGCGTACCTTGGGGGGGAGGAATCCGCTGAGGCGCGGAACTCACCGTGTCGGTGGGGGAACGTTGAATCACGGGCCAAACGTCCTTGATCGAGGTGAACGGCCGCCAGCGCTCCGGACTTTACGACGTACTGAAATTCTTGCCAAAAACGGTCCGACGCGGCGTTCGTGGGACCTGGAGCCGGACCTCCTGTGCAAGCACCTTTTTGTACCGAGTCGGCGCGGACGTGTCGATGCCATTCTTTTGCCCGGAGCCGACAATATACGACCCGTTTGCCAGCAATTCGCTCGATTCGGCAAGCTAGTGTGCCGGGAGTCGGAATAGGCTATCGTTTCGGAACACCGGGGAACCGCCCCACGACTGGAGACGGCCAATGCACAAGTACGTCATCATGGGGGCCCAGGGCTGCGGCAAAGGCACCCAGGCCAAGCTACTCGAGCAGAAGCTCGACGTGGTGCACATCAGCGTCGGCGACATCTTCCGCTGGAACATTCAGAACCACACAAAGCTCGCCGCGCTTGTCAAACGAGTGATCGGCAGGGGGCAACTCGTCAGCGACGACATCGTCGAAGAGATTGTCCAACACCGGCTCGATGCCCACGACTGGAACTACGGATTCATTCTCGACGGTTTCCCCCGTAATGCGACCCAGGCGGCCTTCTTTCTGGAAAGCTACGACATCGACGCGGTCATCCACATCGCGATCTCCGACGAAGTCGTGCGGCGCCGTGTCCTGGCGCGGCGTCTCTGCCCGCAGTGCGGTCTCGACTACAACTTGATCTACCACCGCCCGGAAGCCGAGGACACCTGCGACGTCTGTGGCGGCCAACTCATCACCCGCTCCGACGACACCGAACAAGCCCTGAACGATCGCCTGCGCGATTACCGGACGAAAACCGAGCCGGTGATAGACTTGTTTCGCCGCAAGGAATTGGTGATCGACGTCGAGGGGGAACAGTCGCCGGCAGAGTTGCACGCCGAGATCCTTCGTCACCTCGGGGTCGAGTCGTGAAGAGACATCGGCGCGGCTTCCCAGCGGCAGTCATCACGTTGGCAATACTGTTGTCCGTCGTTGCATGGCGCGCGCCGGCGTGGGCCGCCGACGAAGGCGCAAAGATCACCGGCACAGTACGTTATCACGTTGACCCCGACCGCGTCTGGCGTTATCGCCGCTATTACGTGGCAGACCACAAGACCGGCGAAATTGCCGAGGCGGTTGTGGCACTGCGTGGTCAATCGTTGCGGAAAGGTACCTACCCTGCCGTAGAAGAGGTGGCGGTCATCGACCAGCGCGACCACCAGTTCGTCCCCGAGACGTCCGCCATCCGCGCGGGCCAGACCGTCCGCTTCAGCAACAGCGACGCGGCGAATCACAACGTCTATTCCCGCGATCCGTTGCACCCGTTCAACAACACGATCCCCAGTGGCGGTGAATTGACCGAGACGTTTCCCCGCGGCGGCGGTATCAGCCGCCCCGTCGAGTTGGGATGCGTCTTCCACAACAACATGCGGGCCTGGGTTTTTGTCTTCGAACACCCGTTTTTCCAGGTAACAGCCAGCGACGGACGTTACAATCTCACGGGGGTACCGCCCGGCGAGTATCGCCTCGAGATGGCCCACCCGGCCGGTAGGCTCCGCTGGAGCAAAGAGATCACGGTCCACGCCGGAGAGACCGTCACGGTCGACATCGACGTCTCGCCCGACGACGTACAGAAGGATTGACGAGAATGCTTCGACACGACATCCATGGGGCACCCGCATCGCGGCGCCAGGTTCTCAAGGCGGGTGCCGCGACCATGTCCGCGCTCGTGGCGCAGATGTCGCTGCCCAACTTCGTATTTCCCGGACAGGGCGACGACGAACGCCTGGTGCCCTTTGAGGGGATGCCGCGCACGGGGCCGAACTCGCTCGACTGGGAGACGCTCACCGAGTGGATCACGCCGCAAGACCAGGTCTTCAGCGTGCAGCACTACGGCAGTCCCGAGGTCGCCCCGACCGAGTACCGCCTGGAAATCACCGGACTCGTCGATCGTCCGCGGGTGCTCACGCTCGATGCGATCAAGGAACTACCACGCCGCGAGCAACTGATGACGCTCGAGTGCTCCGGGAACGGTGTTTCCAAGGGCTTCATGAACGCGATTTACAACAGCAAGTGGACCGGCACACCGTTGGCACCGCTACTGGACGCCTGCGGCGTTCGCTCCGAGGCGACGGAAGTGGTCTTTTTCGGCGTCGATCGCAACGAAGAGACACTGCGCAAAGACACACCTCGTGAGGTGACGGTCGACGTGCCGTTTGGTCGTAGCATGTCGCTGGACGACGCCATGCGGCTCAACACTCTACTCGCCTACGAACGCAACGACGCGCCGCTGGAACCTCGCAACGGCGCACCGCTGCGATTGATCGTGCCGGGCTGGTACGGCATCGCCAACGTGAAGTGGCTCACGCGGATCGAACTCCGCGACAATCGCTACATGGGCAGATTCATGGGCCGCGACTACGTGACGGTCCGCGGTCGCAAACAGGGTGACGAAGTCGTGTTCATCGAGACCTCGGTCACGCGGATGAACCTCAAGAGCGTGATCGCGCGGGTAATGCGCCGCGACACCGTCGACGGCCAGGTACCGGTGAAGGTATACGGCGCGGCATGGGACGACGGCACGGGCATCGACCGCGTTGAGGTCCGTGTCGACGACGGTCCTTGGCGTCCAGCGGTGCTTGATGCTGAGCCGCGGGCGAAGTACTGCTGGCGGTTTTTCTCGGCCGACTTGGGGTTGCTCGAACCGGGGCCGTGCACACTGGTGTCGCGCGCCATTGACGTGCATGGACGCGTGCAACCCACGGCCGCCGATGACGAGATCGCCCTAAAACGGACGTATTGGGAATCATACGCCCAGTGGCCCCGCGTCGTACAGTTGGACGCCTGATGCGAGTGCGCTGTACGAAGTGGTTCGCGACTCTGATCGTCGTTCAGTTGCTTTCCGTTGCCACGATTTGCAGCGGCGACGACTCGGCTGTCGACTTCGCCTCGCTTCGCGACGAGAACTGGCATCAATGGCGCGGCCCGGCGGCCGACGGGGTCGCTCCGCATGCACACCCGCCGGTGCACTGGGACGAATCGAACAACGTGCGTTGGAAAGTGAACGTACCGGGCGAGAGCAGCGCGACGCCGATCGTCTGGGGCGACCGTGTGTTCGTTGTCGCTGCCGTCGAAACTGATCGCGAATTGGACGAGCCACCTCCCGACGACGAATACTCGAAGACGCAGGCACCGAAGCGATTCTATCGATTCGTCGTCACCTGTCTCGACCGTCACAGCGGTGCCGAGCGATGGAGCCACGTGGCCCGCGAAGCCGTTCCGCACCAGGGGCGGCACTACACGAATACGTATGCTTCGGCATCGCCGACAACCGACGGACAGCGACTTTATGTTTCATTTGGTTCGCAGGGGATCTATTGCTACAACCTGGACGGCGAATTGCTCTGGCAGCGCGACTTCGGCAAGATGCGGACGCGCTACGGTTGGGGCGAAGCGACGTCGCCCGTCGTCCACCAAGATCGACTCGTGGTGAACTGGGACCACGAGGACGATTCGGCACTTTACCTGCTCGATGCCGAGACGGGGCGGACACTTTGGCGCGTCGACCGCGACGAGCCGACGTCGTGGGCAACACCTTTGCTTGCCGAGCACGACGGGCAGACGCAGATAGTCGTCAACGGCACAAACTTTGCGCGGGGCTACGATTTCGACGACGGCAGCGAATTGTGGCGATGTGACGGGCAGACGATCAACGCGATCCCGTCACCGGTCGCTGCCGACGGCATCACCTATTGCATGAGCGGCAAGGGCGCGTCGGCGTTGTATGCAATACCTCTTTCATCGCGTGGCGACGTCAGCAATCTCTTCGACATTGCCGATCGCGGCGAAGAAGTCAGCGGGAGAAACCGACAAAACGACGCCGGCCTCGCGTGGCAATATCCGCACGACACGCCGTATGTCCCCTCGCCGCTGCTCCATTGCGGGCGACTCTATTTCACGCGTTCCAACAGCGCGATCATTTCCTGCCTCGACGCGTCGAGCGGTGCTGTTATCTTCGGGCCCGAGCGACTTCCCAACCTGTCGAGCCTCTACGCCTCGCCGGTCGCAGCCGACGGGCATGTTTTCCTTGTCGGACGAGACGGTACGACGCTTGTCATTCGCGCCGCAGCGACGCTGGATGTCGTCGCCACGAACACGCTCGATGCTCGCATCGACGCTTCACCGGCGATCGTGGGGGACCAGCTGTTTCTTCGGGGACACGAAGCGATATACTGCTTGGAATCATCTGGCGATCGCACCGGTCGTTAAAATCGGCCGAGTTGTCGTCTTCGCAACGACCCGGCGGTTTCACAGTCCTGTGCGGGCCAATCGTCGGAGAGCCCGCCCGACGCGGAGTGCCACTGCGCTTCGTGTCGAATACTTCAATTGAAGTTGCTTGCTGAGCGACACTACAATCCTTCAACAAGAAAGTAGATAAATGCCCAAGCGCGTGCTGTTTGAACCTGATGAATACCGAGATCTCAGTTCCGACGAACTCGCGCTACTGCAGACGGCTTACCATAAGGCGGTCGACGCGCTAAAGAAAAACCTCACTCCCAAAGGCTTCTCGGCGTGTTCGCTCGACGACAACCAGGTGTACGGCACCGACGCTAATTACCGGGCCGTCTGGGCCCGCGACGGATGCAAATGCATCATTTGGACGCTCGACCTCGACGATGCGGAAATCCACCAGTGCCAGGCCGACACGCTGCGGACACTGCTCTCCCACCAGGCGCCCTCGGGTCAGATTCCCAGCAACGTCATGATCGACGACGACCAACCGGAATACGCAGGCGTGGGTGGTATCACGTCCATCGACAGCGCGTTGTGGTTGCTGCTGGCGGTCTGGCACTACGCCGAGACGACCGACGACTGGTCCATCGTCGAAGAGTTTAGCCACCAATTACAACGCACGATGGACTGGCTCAGCGCCCACGATTCGAACAACTGCGGGCTGCTGGAGATTCCCGAAGCGGGAGACTGGACCGACCTGTTCGCTCGCAGCTATCACATCCTCTATGACGAAGTGCTGTGGCACCGCTGCCTGGTTTGCTATGCGAACATCCTCGACCACCTCGAAGATAACGAAAAGGCGAGCGACTATCGGAATTGGGCGGATCACGTGCGGCGCGTCGTGCTGCGAAGTTTCTGGCCGTCGACGAATCACCAGCACACCGACACAATGCCGTCGTTCAGCGACGTGCAATTCGCGCTGGGCGACGCGCGCTACCTCGTCGCGGAAATCTCGCCGTTTAGTTTTAGCTGGCGCTGCGACGTGTACGGCAATCTATTGGCGTACCTTACCGGGATGATTGACAAAGAACGCGCCATGATGTCGTTTCGCTTCATGTGGGGCGTCGGGGTCAACGACCCGGGCCCGGTCAAATGCCTGTATCCCCCCGTCCAAGCGGGCGACCACGAGTGGCGCGGCTACTTCACGGTGAACCTTTTGAACCTGCCCAACCATTACCACAACGGCGGAATCTGGCCCTTTATCGGCGGGCTTTGGGTGCGATACATCCACAAGTTGGGCATGGTCGACATCGCACGTCGGGAACTTGTCAACCTGGCGCGACTGTGTGCGATGGGAACGGCCCACGAGTGGGAATTCAACGAGTGGCACCACGGCGTGACGGGGCGCCCCATGGGCAAAGCCTATCAAGCCTGGTCAGCCGCCAGCTTCATCCGGGCCTGCCACGCCCTGCAGATGGATCCCGACCACATTGACGACAATCTCTGAGCGACTAAATCCGTCCAATGGAAGTGAGTTGACTTGCCCATTGAAAGCGCGGTGCGCGCTCGCGGGGCGGTACTCCCCGATGGTGATCCATGAGCCATTCGTGCCGGCCGCCTGCCGGCCCTAATTCAATCGTGTCGAATGATTTTGACACCGCCGGTCGCGACGCATTCCGGAATGTCCTGCCGCAATACTGCGACATCTGCCGGGGCGGTTGCAGAAAAATGCTTTGTGTGCATAATAAATGGCCATCATGTATTACCCGCGATGCGAGGACGACAGCCCGTCGTCTCCGGCTCTGGAAGATCAGGTGATCGTCGCCCTGCGGCGGATCACCCGCGCCATTGATCTCCATTCGCGGGAACTGCTTCAGGCAGTTGGGCTGACTGCCCCGCAACTCGCGGCTCTTCGGGCAATCGCGCGCATGCAACCAGTCACCGTGGGGGCGCTGGCCCGCTCGATCCATCTCAGCCAAGCAACGCTCACCGGCATCCTCACGCGTCTGGAAAAACGCCGCCTGATCACTCGGGCCCGTAGTGGTGCAGATCGTCGCGCCGTCGACGTTGAAATAACGGACGAGGGCCGGTCCGTGTTGAGCACGGCGCCGTCGTTATTGCACGACCGCTTTCGACGCGAGCTCTCGACGCTCAAGGATTGGGAGCAAAACCAGATACTCGCCACGCTTCAGCGCATTGCCGCGATGATGGATGCCGACAAAATCGATACTTCGAAGGTCCTCGGCGGCGATCATGAAGCCTTATCCGAGAATTTGTCGCAATTCTTTGGCGGGGCCATCGATTCGCCCGATGGTCTCGCGTCCCCGGACCCGCCCATTACGTTCAGAGGAAGAACTGGCAGAACGCGGTCCGACGGCTGACCAATTCGGCCACGAACCGCCACAAACCACGACTCTAACGAGGAGGTAGAACCATGGATGCCGCGACGGACCGGCGGATCATGATGATCTCGACGCACGGATATGTGTCTGCATCACCTGAATTCGGGAAACCGGATACGGGTGGACAGGTTGTATATGTT
>JAGQPT010000021.1 GCA_020426575.1 Planctomycetales bacterium | reverse complement strand
TCTGGAACTGCCTGCAGGGCGTTACGATTCCTTCCCACCAGCGCGAAGTGATTGACACCTTCGCGGCTGAAATACACGAGGCAATAGCGCGCGGTGAAACCGGCGCGATCTCGACTTTAGCCAAGCCGCTCGACAACGACGACCAACGTGGGCGATGCCCCTCGCTTCTCTTCTGGGCGGCGGTGGACGGAGATTGCGAAATAGTCGATGCGTTGCTTGCGGCGGGAGCTGATCCCAACGAAGCGGCGTATAGCCTTTCGGCCTTGGCGGCGGCCGCTCGTTGCGGTCAATTGGACGTTGTCCGGCGTCTGCTTGAAGCTGGTGCATCGATTACTACCAGCACAAACACCGTAGACGCGCTGACATGTGCTGTTGAATCGCAAAGCGAAGACGTCGTCGAGACGTTGATTCAAGCCGGCGCCGATGTGAATCCTAAGTCGATGGCCGGTGCCCCCCTCCTGCAAGCCGTCAAGGAGGGAAATATCGCAATCATGAAGCGGTTGATCGCGGCAGGGGCCAACATACACTTCAAGTGGACGATAGGGAACAATCTCATCGGCTCGGCGATCGGAAGTTTTTCCGACGACGATCGCCCCGGAGACGATGCGTTGCGGGACATCATCAGGACGCTGGTCAAACACGGTGTCGAAATCGATGCGAAAAATAGCTTTTTTCGCACTCCGTTGATGCTCGCAACTGAAGCAAATAACGAAGCGGCAGTTGAAACGCTTCTCGCGTGTGGTGCGAATCCGAACATCGCGGCGGTAGCACCGGATCCCTCCAAAGACAACTCACGATTTTCGCGCGCCGATCACGCCACGGCGCTGATCCTCGCTGCCCGCGCCGGGCACGCACGGATAGCATCGCGATTGATCGCTGCTGGCGCCGACCTGGATGCGCTTGACAACTCAGACCTCTCGGCCTTGCAGTGGGCAAAACGGAATGGCCACGACGAAGTAATTGCAGTTCTTGTAGCAGCCGGCGCCCAGGCAGACGACTCTTCCCCCCAGGCACTGCTGGCTGCGGCTCGGGCAGGCGACCTGCCCGCCGTCCAGAAGGCACTCGAAGCAGGGCTCGATGTGGATGTCCGCGACGAAGTGGGGGCCCTTAATGAAGCAATCATCGGCCCAACACCACTAATTCTTGCCGCCGCCGGAGGCCACGGCGATATCGTTGCGGAATTGCTCCGGTCCGGTGCCGACGTCGATCTACAAAGCAGCGCCTTTCCGACCAGCATCAGTCCATTGATGGCCGCTGCCGAATCAGGTCACATCGACGTCATGGAACAGTTGCTCGCTGCCGGTGCCGACGTCAACCTAAAGAACAATGGATTCGAAGGAGCGCGACTTCAGGCATTGCACTTCGCCGCACGAAGTGGGCAAGTCGAAGCAGCCAAATTGCTACTACATCACGGTGCAAGAATAAACGCAAAAAACGCCGACAAGGAGACGCCACTTCACTTCGCTGTAACATCTGGCAACCTAGCGACCGTTCAACTGTGCCTGGACGCCGGAGCCGACCCCCTTGCGAAGAATACGTATGACCTCACGCCTAGAGATAGTCTCCGCGACGCCAAGCGACGGAGCTCAAGGATTGGTCCACTGCTACAAGCCGCAGAAGCGTCGGCTCCGAAGAAAACGAGCAAACCCAAGCAGAAAAAGCTTACTCCCGCCATTCCATACGATTGGGAAGCGGCGCCTTGGGATATTGAGCGCCCTGATTTTACGGGGGCCGCAACCACTGAAAGTTTCCAGCGAGCCGTCGCCCTGGTCACTAGCGGTCTTGGGGTCGAGCCACTCCCACTCGATGGACTTGAACAGTATCCTGGCGTCGTCTTTTTTGAGATCAGTCGCGCGAAAGCAAAAGAGTTCATCAACTCGCAGCGAAATGAACTTGCGCAATCCGGGGCAATGGCTGTATTCGGCCTGAAGCGATTCGCCGTGCGCGATGAGGATCTCGATTACTTGATGTTGTTGCCAACCACGGACTGGGAACAAACTGTTGCCTACATCCAGACGGCTGATCCCAACGGCGGAAAAGGTCCGGGACAAATCGTTGCTGGGTTGCGACAATTGTACGAACTTCGCCCCTTTTATATCACTCAAGTTGCTCACGACACGATTGGCGGGAGTTTTACCGCACCCGCTAAGAACAGCCGTGCGCTAGCGAAGTGGATGGAGGCGTTTTGCTCGGACATTGTTTACCAGGGAGTAGGTAGCATCTCCGAGCTTGCACGTCAGCTGAAAGAATCCGATCAGCTCTTCTTCTGGTGGGACTAGACTCGGCATCTGCGTTGCTCACCCTAACTCCGCCGACAACGCATCAACGAGGCTCGATGATGCCCAACGCATTCGCTTCGATCGATGAATACCTCGCCGCCGTCGCCGACCCGCGGCAGCGGGCGACGCTCGAGAAGTTACGCCGCACGATCAAATCGACCGTCCCCCACGCCGAGGAGTGCTTCAGCTATGGAATGCCGGCGTTTCGGGTGGGTAAACCGCTCGTGGCCTTCGCGGCGGCGCGGCGGCACTGTGCGCTCTACCCGATGAGCGGCCGCATCATCGCCGAGCTTGCCGACGAGCTGTCAAAGTTCGACACCAGCAAGGGCACGATCCGCTTTCAACCCGAGCGACCACCGTCGGCGGCGCTGCTGCGGCGGATCATCCGCGCCCGCCTCGCCGAGATCGAGTCGGCAACGTCGAAAAAGTCGGCAAAAGGCAAGTCGGTCAAAAAGAAGTGCGCCAAGGCCAAGACGGCAAACGGCAAGTCGGTCAAAAAGAAGACGGCGAAAAACAAGTAGCTGTCGGCTAGTAGCATCGCTCCGTCGAGCGCAAATTAATTCGCGACGAATCTCTGCGGAATTTTCGTGACCGACTCACCGTGCAGCATTACAATGCGCCGGGCAACGGTCGCAATCGGAGCAGTTTCTTTCAGCAGAACGGTAGCCGCGCTTGTGCGCGATGGTTCTAGGCGCTCGTGCGGAACACGTGCGCACCACACCTAGCGTGTCATCGACATCGGTTTGCGCGTCGTCGATTTGTGCGTCATCGGTTGACGTGACGGCGGTTTGTGCGTCGCCGCGCCGCGGAACCCGTTCGCGAACACCCCAATCCAGAGGAGGGAAGAGGTCCCATGCTGTGCACAACTCGCCATCGTCGCGTCGCCCTTGTCGCATGTCTTGCCGTCATCGCCACCGCTCCCACGGCCAGGGCACAAATCATCACGGTCACGGCCGGTGCGAACCTTGACGCTGACTTCAACGAAGTGGTTGAAGTGCCGTACGCCGGGTTCGCCGGGGCGTATTTCCTCCAGGTCAACCTGGTCCACAATCCCAGCGCCGGCCCGATGTTCAAAAACTTCCAGTCGCCGGTGAGCGACACCGGCGCGCCGATTCTGCTCGACGCCCTACAGCCGTTTGCGCAACCGCTGTGGGAAGACTTCCAGTTGATCGCGCTACCCGGCATTCCAACGAATACGCCCGTGGCCGATTGGCACGAAGAGATTTTTACCGACGGTTGGGAATGGGTGCTGCCGGGCGACGAACGGTTCCCCGACCTCTTCTCTGAGGGACAGTCGCTGATCAATCGCAACGGCGAACCTTACCCCTGGCACGTCCCCCCGCACGGCGACGCGCCGGGTCCGAACCAGGTGTGGGCCGCCTTCCCGGCGATCACCCAAGACAACACGCTGGGCATCCACAAGGCGCTGCTCTGGGTCGGCACCGACGGCAACCGCGTCTGGGGTGACGATCAACTCGACGACGGCACGCCATACGACGAGTCGTCGATCCGCGTCTGGGAATACCCCACCATCCCCGAACCCGGCACGCTGAGCCTGGCGCTGACGGCAACGGCGATCGGCCTGTTACGCCGGCAACGGCGACAATGAAACGGAGAAGATGACTGAAACGCAGAAGATGACTCGGCGACGGCGATCGTTTACGGACACCATCACTCGCTTCACACCGTCGCCACTTTCACGCAGTGGATCGGTGGCAGCGAGTCGAACAGGCAGTCCCACTGTTCGCCGCCGTCGCGGCCGATCCAAAGTTGGCCCGTCGTGGTGCCGAAGTACAGTGCCGGCGATTTCAGCTCGTCGACCGTCATCCCGTCGCGGAGCACCGTGAAGTAACTCTGCTTTTTCGGCAATCCCTTGGTGAGCCGTTTCCACTTGCGCCCGCCGTTTTCGCTGCGCCACACGGCCGGTTCGCCGCCCGGGCAGGTGCGCGTCATCGGCTCGAGCGGCACGACGTACACCGTGTCGGGGTCGTGTGGATGCACGACGATGGGGAAACCGAAATCCGAGGGTAGCCCCTCGGCGATTGAGTACCAACTGTGGCCGTGATCGTCGCTACGCAAGACACCGATGCCTGGCCGATCTTGCCAGCCGCCGTGGTTCTGCATGTAGAGGCGCCCCGCCGCATCGGGATGCGAAGCGATTTTGTGCACGCACTGGCCGAACTCGGGATTGGGATCGGGGACAAACCCCGCGCCGACGCCGTTGTTGGACGCCGTGAACGTCTGGCCGCCGTCTTCGCTCAGGTAGTGACCGCCGGTCGAGATGCCGAGGTGAACGCGGTTGCCGTCGCGCACGATCGTGTGCAAACAGAGCCCGCCGTTGCCGGGATGCCACTGCCGCGCGTGTTCGTGGTTGCTGATGCCGGCGACCATCTCCCAGGAGTCGCCGCCGTCTTCACTGCGGAACAGCGAGGCGGGCTCGACGCCGCACCAGAGATCCTTCTTGTCGTCGCCGGCGTCGAGCGACCAGATGTTCGCCAGCGCGCGGCCGTCTTCCTGGGGAAACGCCGGCGCGGACTTTGTCTCTTTGAACTTCTTGCCCAGGTCAGTCGAGAGCAACATCTTCATGCCGAAAAAGGCGTTACAACTCGACGCATACACCCGCGGCGATCGGCGCGTATCGATCAGCGCCGAGTAGACCGCCACACCGGGACCAAAGGGACCGCGCAATTCAAAACGTCGACGATGCTTCGCCGCTTCGGCGACAAACAGGCCTTTCTTGGTGCCAATGCAGACAATGATGCGTTCGGCCATCTCGTAAGACTCCTCATGGATTCAATGTGGGCGCCCACTGCAAGGGGCAAGTGGTTAGTTCAGCCATACGGCCGGGGCGCTACCCTCCGGAGACGGCTGTCATGATCGAGAGCACGTCGCCCGGCTCCAGCGCCGTGTCGAGTTCCTCGGGACAAGCAAGCAGCGTGGAAGCGATGAACAGGTTCATGTGGCGACGCACGTTGCCGGTCTCGTCACAGACGCAGCGGTACAGAGCCGGCTCCTGCTGCGCGAGCCGGTCAAGCGCCTCGCGCACGGTCGATGCTGAGACATCGAGCCGGGCGCGGCCACCGCACTCATGCCGCAACGTCGAGGGAATCTGAACGGCAACGGTCGTCATTCTGGTCGGTCCGATCACAAAACTGCCGCTGCAGATTGTAGCTAATCCGCATACGACAGCTATAGATTGCTCGCCAAATCTTCATCCCGGTGCCAGGTATAGAAACGGCCCCCAGGGGATGTTGCGGGCGATGGCGAAGGCCACCACGACGATCAGCAGCACCCAGCCGGTCCAACTGGGGAAAAGCGATTGCGGCACCTCTCCGCCCCGCTGGCGATGGCGCCACTGCCGGTACTGATTGACCAACCAGGTGAGCGCCAGCGGCGGCAGCAACAGAAACGCCAGGGCGTTCAGCCGGAACGCCGCCATCACGTTTCCCCGCAACAATTGGTGCACCCCGCGCAGTCCGCCGCAACCTGGACAGTTCAGACCCGTCAGCTCGTGCAAAGGACACTTGGGATACCACGCCGAACCGTCCGGGTTGACGGCGTAGAGCATACTCAACGTGGCGGCGACGAGCACGACCGTTACCAACATCACCGCCATGTTGGTAGCGGAAGTCGATCGCATCACACATCGCACCTTGTTCCTAAAGCCTGACAACGTTCCTAGAGCTGCGCAACCAGCGCTGGTCAGGCACGCGGCTGGGCAATCGGCAAGGCCGCCGCCAGACGCGGACCGTCTTCACTTGCGCCCTCGGCGTTGGTGTTCGCTTCGCTAGTCAGTTGCGCCGCCCACGTTATCTTTGTTCGACAACCACGGAGAGCACATTGAGCGCTATCACGATCAGGTTGAATAGTAGCCCAAGACCGAATCCAATCATGCACCACATCTTGGCACTGTCCGACGCCGACTTCGCGCCGGCATAGTCGCCTGCTGCCACCTTCGGCTTGACCTGGGCGGCGTAGACGATGCCCACGATGCCAAACGGTAGACAACAACACAGCGTGACCAGAATGGCTTGTACAAGGTAATTCGGAATCTCGCCGACCGGCGGCGGTGTCGCCCCACTTTGTACCGGTGAGGTGTAGGGATTCTCGCTCATGGCTTCATGCCTTTCCAGCTAATTATCGGGTGCGGACCACGGCGATGAAGCAGGCCGACGCGCCCACCTCGCCCACGGGGCTGGGACGAGCCCAGCCTGCACGTGCGCCTAGCGCGAATCCATCGCCACGGCGAGAATCATAATCAAAAACAGCAAAGAAAACACAACTCCCATCACTAAGCCGAAAACGGCGCGGCCCATTCCGTGTTTGCGGGGGTCGCGGCGGATGTCGGCGATCGCCAACACACCGCACAACAGCGCGAACGGGGCGAAGATAAGCAGCGGGCTCAGCAAGCCGAGGTATCCGGCGGCGATCGCCAGCGGCGAACGCCCCACCGGCAGCAGCATCCGCATCCCGGCGCTCTCGCTGATGTCAGCCACACCCCGTCCGGCCTGCTGGACCGAGGCCAACACCGCCGGCGAAAGCCGCGACGTCAACTGCGGCCAGGCTGCCACGGGTTGCCACTGCGTGCCGCCCACCGGACAGATCAACGTCCCCGGCGGCATCGAACCGTCCGTCAGCCAGCCGACCAGGTGCCCGGCCGCGTACGGGCCGGTGCTCTGCCCGTTGTGAAAGACCCACCATTGTGCGTCGGTCGCCTGGGCACTTGCCTGCCGTTGGATGTCCACCCACCTACCCCCGATCTGGATTAGAATGAAACATTGCCGTGGCGTAACGGGCTTGGCCGATATTGTAGTCGCCGCCTGCGGGCGAAACCATCGATCGGCACGTCTACCGCGCCCCGACAACGGCCGCGGTGAGGGTGTACTCGCCGCGCCGCCAGGATGCGATTGATGCCGGCCGCACCGGCTCGTTACGATAGCGGCGTCACCACGATCCCCAGCGTTCGCCCGGACCACGCAGCGATGCCCCCAGCCAAGACGCTCCGACTACGACAACGCCTGGGGAAGTACCGCATCGAACGCCGCCTCGGCGAAGGGGGCTTTGCCGTCGTCTACGCGGCAACCGATACGGTCGAGGGGGTCAGCGTCGCGCTTAAGGTACCCCACGCCTCGCTACTCGACGACGGCGTGATGGACGACTTTCGTCGCGAAGTCCGGCTGGCAGCCCGGCTCAAGCATCCCAACATCCTGCCGCTGAAGACCGCCGACATCGTCGACGGCCGCTTCGTAATCGCCTTCCCGCTCGGCGAGCGCACCTTGGGCGAACGGCTACAGTCGCGGCTGTCGGTCGAGACCGCGCTCGACTACACCCAGCAGATGCTGCAGGCGACGGCCCACGCGCACCAGCATCGCGTGATTCACTGCGATATCAAGCCGGACAATTTCCTGCTGTTCGCCGACGGCACATTGATGCTCTCCGACTTCGGTATCGCCAAAGTCGCGGTCCGCACGGTGCGCGCGTCGGGCGCCGGCACCCTGGGATATTGCGCGCCGGAACAGGCGATGGGTAAACCGTCGTTCCGTTCCGACGTCTTCTCGTTAGGGCTGATCATGTACCGCATGTTCAGCGGCTCGCTGCCCGAGTATCCCTTCGATTGGCCGCCGCCGGGCTATCAGCGGTTGCGCAGCCGCGTTCACCCCGACCTGGTGTCGCTGATCCGCCGCGCGCTCGAAGTGAACCCCCGCCGCCGCTACGCCGACGCCGGCGCGATGCTCACGGCGTTCAATCGTGTTCGCCCCCGGGCCGCCACCGTGGTGAAGCGCAAGCCGCCCACGCGTCGCAGCACAACGAAACGCGTGCGCGACTGGCGCACCGTGCAGCGCCGCCAGTTCCAACGCCGCTTCGGCAAACAATTGCAAACCAACTGCAATTGCCACCGCTGCGACGGCCCCATCTCCGAACTGATGCGCACCTGCCCCTGGTGCGGCACCGACCAGGGCGTTTACCGTGGCGCCACCCGATTTCCGATCCACTGCCCCCGCTGCAATCGAGGCATGAAGCTCGACTGGCACTACTGCCCCTGGTGCTACGGCACCGGCTTCGAAGTCACCGACACCCGCGAGTACAGCGACGCCCGCTACATGGCCCGCTGCGACAATCCGGACTGCGAGCGCAAGTCGCTGATGCCGTTCATGAAATACTGTCCCTGGTGCCGGCGCAAAGTGAAACGCAAGTGGCGGATCGAAGGCTCGAAGGACAAGTGCTCGGGATGTGGCTGGGGCGTGGTGCGCGAGTACTGGAACCACTGTCCCTGGTGCGCCAAATCGCTCAACGGACACTAGCCGATGGCCGACACCTCCACCGTAGCCGAACACCTGTACCTCGACAGCCGCTTGGACGCCCCCGAGTCCCTGTCGCTGGCCGGTGGCCGCGTTTGTGTCTACTCGTCTCCCTGCCCCGGCCGGGAAGGGGCCAACGAAGACGCCGCCGCCCTGTTGCCGTTCGGTGACGACGCGGCCGTGCTGGCCGTGGCCGACGGACTCGGTGGCAGCGCCGCTGGCGAACACGCCTCCCGCGTTGTCATCCAGTCGCTGCAGCGCGAGGTCGACAAGGCCCGCGGCACCGACACGCTGCTGCGGACCGCGATCATCAACGCCCTCGAACAGGCCAACGAGTCGATCCAGGCGCTCGGCATCGGCGCGGCCACGACGCTAGCCGCCGTCGAAGTCAACCGCGCCACGATCCGCACCTACCACGTCGGCGACTCGGGCATCCTCGTCACCGGCGGGCGCGGCCGCATCCGCTTGCAAACCGTCGCCCACTCGCCGGTCGGCTACGGTGTCGAGTCGGGCCTGCTCGACGAAGCCGAAGCGATGCACCACGAAGACCGCCACGTCGTCTCGAACGTCGTCGGCAGCGCCGCAATGTCGATCGACATCGGCCCCACGCTGAGCCTGCGTCCCCGCGACACGTTGCTCGTGGCCAGCGACGGCGTCTTCGACAACCTCAGTATCGGCGAGCTGGCCAACCTGATCCGCAAAGGCCCGCTTCCGCGCGTCGCCGCTTCGCTCCGCGACGTCCTCGAGGAGCGCATGAACCACCCCACGGCCGACACCCCCACCAAACCCGACGACGCCACGTTCATTCTCTTTCGCGCGTGACGCAGCGCCGCGCCGCCATGTCGCTTCGACGACCGAGGGTGGCACCGACACAAACCCTCTTGTCGCGGCACGACACGGACACTTCGGCGGCGCAGTTCGCACGTCATCAACAGAGGTTCCGCCAGAGTGTCCGTGCCACCCTCCGTTACTCCTGTTCAATTGCTCCCACGAATCGCGCAGTGGCCCAATTTCCACAGTGGCCAAGTCTTGCAGTGGCCCAATTTCGCGTTTGGCCGATTGGCGTCGATCCGCTAACGTGGACCCCACAAGAGTTGGCGTGCAGCCACGGCGTCGTGATGACGACCGGCAGGCTCATGGCCGTACGACGCCGGGACTGGTTTTGGGAAAGACGCGTAAGGCGATCTGCGTGCGTAATAGCTAACAGGGTCCGGTCTTGCCTGTTAGCCGCTTCGCCTGGTGGTGAATACCAATGAGTGCCAGTACAAAACAGTCACTGACCAATA
>JAGQPT010000296.1 GCA_020426575.1 Planctomycetales bacterium | reverse complement strand
CTACAGCCCCCAGTCGACAGAGACTGTGCTGCTGGGGCGTAGCGACCGGTCGGGCGCCATCGACGTGCCGCCGGTCGACGATCCGTTGCGCATCCTGCTGGTGAAGAATGGGACCGCGTTGCTGGCCAAACTTCCCCTCGTGCCGGGCTACCGCCGTGAGGTCGAAGCCATCGTGCCTGACGACCGCGCCCGGCTCACCGTGGAAGCCGAGATCACGGGCATTCAGGAGGCCTTGGTGGACTTTATTGCCGAGCGCGAGATCCTCGCTTCACGGGCACACAGCAAAATCGAGGCCGGTGAAGTGGACCAGGCCGAACAGTTGCTCGACGAAATCAACCGGCTGATGACGTCTAACAACTTCCGCTACCGCTTGCGGCAATTGCGCCACGGCATTGTCGTCGACGACGCTCGCAACCAACAGCGGATCAGCCAACTCATTGATGATACACAGGACCTCGTCGATGAGTATCTCGACGCCCATCGCGTGGATGAACTGCGTGAATCGCTCCGCGAGGCCGAAAAGACCGCGCGCCGCGAAACGAACGACGCGTTAGGAAACTGACGGCAGGCCGATTCCGGGACCTGGAGGACACGGTAACATTACCGCCGGGCCACAAAGAAGGTCGGCTAGTGGAGGGCGAACCACGCGGCCGTCAGCAGTGCCGCGGTCACACCCGCAACGGCGAGCGCCGCACCGATGCGTTTTCGCGAATATCGCGAAGCGCGTCGTTGCCACTCCATCAGGGGCGGTTCAACGCGTACCATCGGCAAGGTGTCTTCGCCGGCTGATGCGATCGGCTGCGTGCCCTGCGAACCCTGGCTGGGGGAATCTCCCGAATGGGGCATCGCGTCGCCGAGAAAGCTCGGCTGGGTGTCGTGCGAATTCGACACGGCTCCCTGTGTCGCATTGGGAAGGCCTGCCTGAGGCGCATCGGCGATCACCCCCGAGTCCTGCCATGCGCTGGGCGGCAAGTCCAGGTGCGGCGACGTCCAGGGGCGCAGTCGCTCGATGACTTCCGCGGCCGATTGCACCCGCTTACGCGCGTCCTTAACCATCATCGCGGCGATCAGGTCGACAAACTCGTCGCTGAGTTCCCGATTCAACAACCGCGGATCGATCGGCCCCTGTTCACAGTGAGCCCGCGCCTTGTCCCGCGTCGTGCCACCGGGAAAGGGGACCTTGGCCGTCACAGCGTAGTAGAGCGTGCAGCCCACTGAATAGACGTCGCTCGGCGGACCAATGTTGCGGGGATCGCGAATCTGTTCCGGTGAAAGATAGTCGGCCGTACCGACGATCTTGCCCGCCAGGGGATCGAATTCGTTGGTTTCGCCAAATGTGCCGACGAGCCCCAAATCGGAAATCTTGGTCGTGCCGTCGGGGCTCACGAGCAGGTTGCCCGGTTTGACGTCGCGATGAAGGAAGCCCTTGTCGTGGGCGTGCTGCAATCCGGCGGCGGCCTGGGAAATGATCGTGGCCGCCGCGGACATGCTCAATCGTCCCGTCCGCCGAATCAGGTGACGCAGGTCCGTGCCGGGCACGTACTCGGTGACGAGAAAGTGCACGTTGCCTTCGTGACCGGCGTCGAGCGCGCGGACGAGATTGGCGTGGTCAAGGCTTGCCTGGGCGCGAATCTCGCGCATGAAGCGTTCGATGGCTTCGGGCGTCGAGCGGTCGCGCGGCAGGACCTTGATCGCCACCGTGCGGCCCATGATCGAATGGCGGGCCTTGAAGACCTGGCCCATGCCCCCCTGACCGATCGAATCGATCACGTCGTACACGCCCAGCCGGAAGCGGGTGCGGCCGGCCAAGAGTTGTTGCGCCTGCCAGCGATTCAACACACCGCATTGGACCAGGGCGGTGGCAAGCTGGCGGTCGGTGACGTCGATTGCCTCGACATCCGACACAGCTTTTGCAGACGACGTAGCATTTGCAGACGACGAAGCAGCAGCGGCCTGCGTACCAGCGGCCTGTGTGCGTTCGGCCAGCGATTTCGCCAGCACGGCCTGGACGCGGCGCGTGGCTTCGGCAAGTTGCGCCGCGGTGACGAGTCCACTCGCCTGCGCAGCACGACGAAAAACGCTTTCTCCTGGCGCGCTCACGTGTATCAACCTGATGGAACCAAGCCCCACGCTTACTCGACAGGCACAAGCTATCGATTGTCACGCAGGGATGATGGACGCGTGATATTGTAACAACAAGTAAATGGAAAGGTGGGAAAAATCCTTCACCATTTTTGCCTTTATCACTCGTACCGGTTCCGCAGCCTCGGGTGGGGGCGAAAAACCCTTGTGTAGCGTCCACCGGCGGCGTCGTTCGCCGCCAGCCTATCAGCGCGGGTGCTGCTGCGAGAGCGACGTGCCCGCCAATTCCTGATCTTCGAGCAGGCCCAATTCGTCGGCAAACAGCTTCAATGGACCGGCGATCTCGCGGGTGATCTGGGCAAGCGGTGGACGCCCCTGACCACAGGGCACCCCCATTTGCAATTCGTTGATGTACTTTGTGGAGCCGACGACCGGGAAGCGTTCATAGACCCGTTTGCAGTCGGCACCGCGACGCTGGGCCTCCATGGCACTGGCCAGGTCGCCCCCCTCGAACGCGTCGTAGACCTCGACAAACCGGCGCGGGGCCATGCTCAATGACGCACAGATCGATCCGTCGAGATCTGCCACCAAAGCCGAGAGTGTCATCTCGCCACGTCCCACGAACACCGTGAGGTGCGGCCAGCGCCGCTTCACTGCGGCCGCCTGATCCAACACGCCGGCCGATTCCTTGATACCGATGACGGTCGGCACGGCATCGACAACCTTCTCGAGCTGCACGAGCCCGATGTCGACGCCCGCCGCCATCGGCAGGTTGTAGAGGAACTGGGGCAGATCGGTGGCGTCGCCCAGCGCGCGGTAGTAGGCGACGATTTCGTCGTCGCTCTTGCCATAGAAGTACGGCGGCACACTGCAGATGGCATCGACGCCGACGTCGTGACAGTGCCGCGCGGCCTTCACCGCGTCGGCCGTCGTCGGCGCGCCGACGTGAAACACGATCGGCAACCGACCGTCAGCCACTTCAACCGACAGCTCCGCCATCCGAAGGCGTTCGTCGCTCGACAGGCTCACGCCCTCGCCCGTGCCCCCGCACACCCAAAGTCCATGGCACCCAGCGCGGACGTACCAGTCGACCAAACGGCGAAACGCCTGCTCGTTGATATTTCCGTCGGCGTCGAACGGCGTGATGATCGGTGGATAGATGCCACGAAACTTCGACATGATGATGCTCTCGCTTGACAGAATGGAAAGGCCGCGACTCGACGCCGGGGGGCCATGCTCACGCGAACAGTCGCCCACAGCCTGCGGCGACCAGACCCGTCATCGTACTCCCCCCGATGCCCCCCAACAAGCGGCGCCGCCGTCCCGCTGGCGCTGGCATCGGCATCAGACGCCCTGATCGATCGACCGCCAACTCGCCGGGACCGGCACGACCAATTCGATCGGCGTCTTCTGGACCGGATGCTCGAACTGGAGCAGGCGGCTGTGCAAGGCGATGCCTTGCGGAAAGGCGACGCGGCTGCCGTACTTGCGGTCGCCCAGGATCGGATGTCCATGCGTGGCGGCCTGCAGGCGGATCTGGTGTTTCCGCCCCGTCTCTAGGGTGATCTCCAGCCGGGTCGAATCACCGCCGCTCGACAGTCGTCGAAACCGCAGGCGGGCTTCGCGTGCTCCCTCAGCTCCCGGCTGCGCGATGCGCATGCGACGGTGGCGTTCGTCGTGCACGAGCCAGTCCGTCCACCGCCCCTGGGGCGACGCGACGCGGCCGCCGACCTGCGCCCAGTAAATCTTGCGCACGCGCCGCTCGCGGAACTGCTCGGTCAGCCGCCGGGCCGCCTTACTCGTGCGGGCCATCAACACGATGCCGGACACTGGCGCGTCGAGTCGGCTGACGATGCCCACAAACGCGTTGCCCGGCTTGTGGTACTTCTCGATCAGGTACTGGCGGGCCAACTCGAGCAGGCTGTCGCGTCCCTCGGGCACGCCGGCCGTCGGCAAGCCGGCGGGCTTGTTCACCACCAGCAGGTGGTTATCCTCGTAGACGACATCCAGGCTAAAACGCGACATCTTTGTTTGGTGACTTCGGTTGATCGTCGTTCCCCCGAACGCCGATCGGTGGCGAACAGAGCGGAAGTTGTGCATTGTACTAACATGGCGCCCATGACCAAGAAGTTGATTCTCGCCAGCGGGTCGCCTCAACGGCGCGAACTGCTCGCCGCGGCGGGCTACGAGTTCGACGTGTTGCGCCCTGACGAGGCGGCCGAGTGCGGCGTCTGCAGTGGTGAGACCCCGCCGGAAATGGTCGCCCGCCTCGCCTGGCAGAAGGCGGCGGACGTGCGCCCGCAAGTGACCGACGCCGTGGTGCTGGCCTGCGACACGGTCGCCGAGTGCGACGGCATGGTGCTCGGCAAGCCGCGCGACGAGGCCCACGCCCGTGCGATGCTCCAGCGACTGAGCGGCCGACGGCACCGCGTCTACAGCGGGCTGTGTCTCTGGCCGACCGATCACGACGAACCGCTCGTCGAGGTGGCCACGACGACGCTGTTGATGCGCGAGATCGACGACGCCGAACTCGAAGAATACCTCGCCAGCGACCTCTGGATCGGCAAGGCCGGCGCCTTCGGCCTTCAGGACCGACTCGGCTGGATCACGATCGACACCGGCAGCGAATCGAACGTGATCGGCCTGCCGATGGAACTGCTGGCGGAGATGTTGGCGAAACTCAACGGTTAAGGGCGTCGGCAAGGCAGTTTTTCTTACCACGACGGCACGACGACACGACGAGGAGGAAGAAACACTGGGTGGCACGGACACTCAACAAGATTAAGTAGTGAGGACGTGAACGCAAAGTCGGTCGAATGTCCGTGTCGCGCAGCGACTCCGTCTTTGAACCGTCGGCTGTGAAGCTGTCGCAACGGACGCTCCCGTCACAGCCGCACCTCGCCGAAACGGTGCCGTTCCACCACGCATGCACATGTCTGAAGCGTCAGTGCCAGTCGGCACCACAGTGCAGGCATTGACGCGCCAGAGCTGTCGCCAATTTTTTTCCACAATGTGGACATGGCGGTGCTGGCAGATGAAGTGGTGAGGGCTCGCGCGGGCCGTTTGGATGATTCATCCAAATCAGCGCGAATTTTCTCGGACACCCGGTTTGTGTGATCAACTCCGCGGCCCCTTGCGGTACACCCAACGCCCGAATTCGTTGGATAGCGGCGTCGTCCAACCCTTCGAATCGCGGAATATAGAACCTGCAAGCAGGGCACACTTCTCCACGAAAGGGTTCCGCATCTGGTGAAAGCCGTCGGAGTTGCAGCGCAGTATACGGCTGAGACGGATCGGTGACCTCGTCGACCCGCGAAGTTTCCAAAAGTAGATCTCGAATCTGAATGTCGTCCGGCAACTCTTCCACCCACGAGTGCAGTGTTGGACTCATTGCCGCCAGATCAATGAGACGACTCCTGTCGACCGGTGTCTGCTCGATGTAACGCTGATATTCCGTATCCCACGCCATGTGGGCTGGAGGAATTGGAGCAGCAATGTTTCTTTCGCTGAATTCGTCGACCGCCAGGTTGAAGAGTGCGTGGGCTTCATAGGAAACAACTCGCTCCAAAGACGAAACATAAGACTTCTTGTGCCGAGCCGCCGCCGCGATCATCAGCAGCGACTCGCTCACTTGGTTCGGAGAGCCATGCATTATCGCCGACAAACACTTGTACATTCCCTGATACAGCTTTGTATGGTTTCGCGATTGGAGCTTTTCCCCCAGTGCATGGAAGGCGTCCTTGTCTCGGCGAAGCACCATGCAGAGAGCCTCGCACAGCAGTACGGTGCTGGTGTGTCCGGTGGGCGCCAACCTTGGAAGACGCTTCACCGACCGCAAAACCGCAAAGTCATCTTTCGCCGCCAAGCCTTTCAAGATTCCATATACGTAGTGGCGGTCTCGCCAATGAAGCAGGCTGAATCGTGAGGCGAGGGAGAACCCCGCAGCTTGCAACGCAGGATCGTTGTCGACGAGCCGCTGAATCATGCCGTCGCCAAAGCTATGCATCTCGGCATAGTGGAACGCCGACAACAAATCTGAAGTCAGGCGCATCTCACGCGACACAGGCGGATCACGCGGTGGACACGCAAATACAGTTTCGAGGAACTCCGTCCGGACCTGCAAGTACGACTTTAAGTCTCCGTGGAGGGACAAATCTGAGTTCTGGCGAATAAGTTCGTGCAGCCGCGTGACTTCATCTCGATCTTTCTTCGGGAGCCGCTGAAACCGAGGCTTACTCGTGTTGTGGTTTGCCATCGGACATCTGCTTGGTGTGAGTGGCGGGTCGAGTGCTTGTTCACCCGACACGGCACGGATTCGTCAAAGCGCGTACGTGCGACTCCGTCACAGTCGATTGTGTGCTGACGAGTTCCGAGACACGAGCAAAACGAACGCCACATCCGGCCGGTCAAACGGCAACTAGGCCGGTTTTGGTACTGTTAAACTAAGCGCTGTGTCCCGGTCGAGTGTCCACGTCACCGTCGTTTCCCTGTCATCCCTGCGTTTCGGTCGACTTCGCAATCAACGCACGCACGGCCGGAACGAGATCAACCGGGACACTCATGACCGTCTCTGGGTGGTCGGCAAACGCGGACTCATCTTCTGCGACGGCTTCGTCATCGGTCTGACGTTCGTAGTGGGCAAGCACCTTGCCGACGCGCTCCGCGTCCCAACCGGGAGGGTAGTTATTTTCGGTCATCGTCGTCTCCTCCGCCTGCGGCGGCGATATGCGGTTAGAGCCTTCCCCTTCAGGTCATATGCCGTGATGATGAACACGCTGTTCGGCTCGGGATCGTTTATGTAGATCACCTTTAGATACCGTCCAGCTCTCGTCTGTCCAAGCGCTACGCGAGACCCGTCATCGCCGGGCCGATCTTCGCGCGGCCGTTCCAGGATGTCTGCCACTTCGTCTTCGGAGACCCCGTGGCCACGAATGTGGGGTTCGTTCGTGTCCGGATCATAACAGAAGCGGATATTCATCCACACAATTATCCGCAATGCGCGACAACCATGCAACGTCGTGCCGTGGTGGTAAAGACCGCCGCGGGAGCGTTACCGCACGCGGCATTTGAAGCGGACGAGGCCGCCGTCGCGGGCCGAGACGGGCTCGCCGAAGTCCCAGCGGAGCACGAGCGAGCCGCCGTCGTTCGCTTCGGTCGAGAACTTGGCGACCAGGCTCGACTGGGCGCTGCCCTCGATGTACTCCAGCCGCGTCGTGAGGTTGTCGATCAGCGTGACGTTGCCCACCGGCTTGCTGCCGAGATTGTCGATACGGATCGTGAAGTCGACGATGTCGCCCGGCAGCGCCGAGTCGGTCGAAGCGATCTTGATCACGCGGATCTTCTCGGCGCCCACTTCGTCGACCGTGTAGGTGACCTCGACCTGTTCGTCGCTGACCTCTTCGGCGGCGGCCTGTTCGTCGACGACGACTTGAACCGCCTGTTCGTGCGTCCAGGCGATGGCTGCCGTTGCCGCCGCGGCCAGGCGAACCGACTCGGTGCGGTCGAGGTGACCGGTGCGAATGACGGCAAAGTCTTCGTACGGCATGATGGCGTCGTCGAAGCTCTCGGGACCAATGACCGTCGAGAGGGCGCCGTCGCTGACGACGACGTCGTAACCCTGCGTTTTGTTCGAGGCGAAGTGTCGGCCCAGCTTCACGTTCTGTGTGCTGCCAACGGGCCCCTCGGTCTCGATCGCGCCGGCCACTTCGACCGGTTGCGCCACGCCAATCGGCTGCAGCACCTGTTCGTCGGCAAACGGCGTCTGTACCTTGCGCACCGCGGCAAAACGGGGGGCGTAAATACACACCTTGCTCGACGGCTGCAGTACCTGGCGGCCGTCGACCGTCACGTAATGGGCCACCGTGTCTTCTTGATCGAGGCCGGCAACCTCGCCGCTCTTGAGCAAGGCGGCAGCCACGTTGCGATCACCGCCGTCGCAAATGTATTCATCGGCGTGGGCCACGCAAGCGATGCACGTGCCGTCGGCCGAGGAAGACGCCCCGACCGGGCAGCTGCCGTTGGCGCAGGTGCGCGCAGGACGCGCCGTCGGGGCAGGGCAGGCAGCCGACGACGTGCGCCGAGCAAGCTGCGAGGGAGTAACAGTGGAAGCGGCGGCCGAAGGTGAGTCGTTTCGCGCGTCACCTTTGTGCGCGTGTCCGTCGAGCGCCGCAGCGTCATGGAGTGCGCTTTCGAGCGCCAAGTCTCCAGAGCCCGCGTCCGGCGTCGCTATGTCCTCGGAGACGACGTCACCGGGGGGCACATCGTCACTTGGGGGCACATTTTCGAGGCTCGCACCATGAGTGTCCGCGTCGGCGTAACCGGAGACGCAACTGTCCGACGTGCAACTGTCGTGGTCAACAACAGAGTTACAAGCGACGCAGCGATCCGTCTCCGCGTTGGTCGCGACACAGGAATCGCATCCCCGTTGGGCCGCATGGGGCAGATGGCCGTGGTGCCGGGCCAGTTGGCTGGACCTGCACGAGCACATGATCAGCGTCGTCGCCGCGATCACGCCGATCCGCCACCAACGCGGCCAGGCACCGGCGAGGTCACTTCGCAAAACCGCCGGCCGCCGAGTGCTAGCTTCGGCGTGTGTCGTGTGGTCGGTATGTGCGATGCGGTTCATTACGGCGTTCCCCGGAGTGCTTCGTCCCGCTTGCGCAGCCGCAATAAACGCGACATCAAATCCGTATCCCTGAGCGTGCCGGGATCAAGCGCTTGCTTCAGCGCCTTGTCGTACTGTTCGAGCGACGCGTCCCGTTTGCTGCTGACGCGCACCAACGGGGGACTGCCGAAGGTGAACTCGGGGCTGAGCTTGGTCGGATCGATCGGCACACGGCCACCGAGCCGCAGGATCGCGATCGGGCGGCCGAGGATGTCGGCCGTCTCCAGTGCGTCGCCTTCCTCGCCGACGTCGAACCAGGGTTGCTCCTGGCCGGTATACGACGCTGGAATAGCGAGTTCGGGATCTTCGACGTAGATCACGCGGGTGACGTACTTGCCGTCGAGCGCCATCCGCAACTCTTCCTGGGTGATTTCCACCGGCACGGGGAACTTCCACTCCTGGCCGGGCGGCGGGCACAAGCGATCGATCACCTCGATCGTGGGAAAGACCTCCATCCCCTCGGCGAGCGGGATGCCGGTGACCTTGAATCGATACACGCGGCCGACCAGCAGCCCGACCCTGGTCACCACCGAGCGGTTTTCCTCGAAGCGGTTGTCCACGACGATCGAAATGGCCGCCTGGTCAGGCAGGCGGATCTCGACCGGCTGAAAATGGCCGGCCAGCGAAGGAGTGCTTTGCACCTGCCACATGCCGATGTCGCCAGGTGGCATCTGATCGTGATAGATGCGGTGCGTCGGCTGGGCATGGGCTGTCGATTGCAGGCAAGCCCCCGTGAGCAGAGCCGCTGCCAGCCCCCAGGCAGGTACCCATCGGGCATGCGCCGACCTGGTTCGCGTCGCAATGTGCTGGTGGTGACTGCTCATGGACGTGCGGTCTAGCCGTGCAGGTGGATTCGAGATTGCTTGTTCGGTAGCCCCGGTGTCGTCGTCGTGTCGCAACCGCCGGCGGGTCGGCCATGTGACCGACCCGCCGGTGTCACGAGTGGACGAACAGGTCTCAAGCGGTCAGTTTGCGGTCGTACGTTCCCGCACGCTCACGTGGTTGACCGGCTGCGGATAGCTGAGCCCCGGCGATTGGCGGACGTCGATCTTGAACTTCCGCGTGGGCTCGGGAATGCGTGTCCGCGTGTGGTTGCGGATCTCGTGCTGTTGCAGTCCTGCTGGAATTCCCAGCGGCACGTGCGGAGGACCGGGCAGGCCGATCGGAGTGCCGGTGATTGGCATCCCCCATTGTCCGGGAACGCCACCGAGGCTGGCCGCGTAACCGTCCGGCATCACGCCCGCCTCGCCGCCAACCATTTCAGCTTCCAGGCCCGGAACTTCGAGGTCCTTATTACCCAGCCGCAACACGGCGAGGATCGAACCGCGACGGTCGGCTTCGACGATCGGGTCGATACCCGGATCCAGTCGTGTGCTGACCAGGGTTTCGACACCCGGAATCGCCAGGTCCTGGAACTCGGCATCCGGCAGGTAAAGCACCTTCGTGACAAAGTTACCCGTGGCAACCTGGTCGAAGTCTTCCTCGGTCCACTGCACCGGAATGGCGTTGTGGCTCAGATACGCTGCCGTGCGCGGCATCGTCGGTGCGACCTCGAGCGTCGGATAGAGTTCGACGCCGGGACGCCCCGGGATGTCGGTCAGCTTCATGCGATAGACGGCCCCCTGCGGGAAGTTGTAACGTCCGGGGCAGATGAGCGGTTCGGAGTCGAAGCCCCCCTGCTCGACGGCGTCCCACCGGACCACCATGCCGTCGGGACCGACAAACTCGATCTGGGACGACATGGCCATCATGGGTGGAATCGGTGCCGGCATCATGACGCCCGGACCAGGGCCGTCGACACCCGGGCCCGGATGCATCAAGTGGGCCGCGTGTGGAAGGTTGTGTCCACCGCCGGCACAGCCGACGGCCGCGATCACGGTCGCTAACAGACTGAATCGAAGTATCATCGTTTCCCCCTTCGATGGCGGCTCGCATCGACTGCGTCACCCGTGGTGATAGCGACCGAGCATCCAGTGTTTGAGTCACCTGTTCGTTCGTAAAACCCCCACGTCGAAGTGCCACCGCTCGACTGGCGTGGACCCCACTTTGGACGACGGCTAGAATGGCCGCCCCCACGTGGCATGGGGAACCGCTCGTACCGTTCGGGCATGGATGTGACCGCCGCCAACACACCACGCTCGGTCGATGAGCACCTCTGATAGTAGGTGTTCGGCCCGTCAGAACGCGTTTCTTTGGCAAATCCGTCAAAACCCGAACATGAAGTACAAGCTGCCCATCCTCACAATCGCGGTTCTGCTGGCCGCCGGCTGGGCGGGATGGCGGGCACGCCACTCGGAGAACCGAGTCGACGATGAACTCGCCGCCGTACAGGAAGTCGCTATCCTCGGGCAAGTTGCGCCTACCCAGGGCCCAGATGCGGCCAGCGACGGTGCATCGTCTGCCACCGCTGCTAGCGATTACGGTGCTGGGCGAGCCACGGCAGTGCTGCATGAATCGATCCAGATGATCGAGACCTGCCCGTCGCTGCACTGCCGAGTTCGCCACCGTGGTCGACTTTACGGTGAGGAGCTCAAAGGCTCGGGCGAGTACGTTCAGGGCCCCAGCCGGCTCCATCAGTTTCGCCTCGACCTGTCACTGCGGGCAGGCGATCTTGCAGCGCGTCTGGTGCAAGTTTGTGATGGCCGCTCGATGTGGACCTACCGTCTCATCGACGACGCCCCTGCGCTGAGCCACGTCGACCTCCGCCGCGTCCAGGATTTAACGAAGCCGTCCGACGGCCAGGCGACCTGGTATCCCTGGCGAGACATGAGCGGAATCGGCGGCATGCCGCACCTGCTGCGCGGGCTCGACGAAACGTTTCAATTCGTTCGCGTATCGCCGGGCACGCTCGACGGTTCACCCGTCTGGATCCTCCGCGGCGCGTGGCGTCCCGAACCGCTCAAGCGGCTGCTCGGCGGTCAAGCGGCGACGATCGACGACGGGGGCGAGATCGACTGGTCCGAACTTTCGCCCCATGCACCGGACCACGTCGTCGTGGTGACGGGCCGTGATGACCGTCTGCCGTACCGCATCGAGTACCGCCGCAGCGAAGGCATCGCGGGCACGATCGCCGCGCCGTGCGCCACGGCCGATGACGACACGGAGATGCTCCTGGTGATGGAGTTTTTCCGAGTTCGACTCGGCGAAGAAGTGGCGCCTGGTACGTTTGACTACGATCCCGGTAATCTTCCTCCCAGCGACCACACGGAACGATACATCACGGCGCTACGCGATTCGGCGCCGCGGCGTTCATCGGTCGGGCCAGCGCTGCGCTGAATGCGTCAGGGCGTTACCGGCCCCTCAAGTTCAAAAAGAAAGACGTTCTCTCCGTCGGCCGTTACGTCGGCCGAAAGTCCCGAATTGGCGGGATTCGAGTAATTGGGCGGCAGCGCGTCGAAAAACTGGGGATACGGTGAATCGTTGTTTGGGTCGGGCAACCGCTTCGTTACGGTCACTTTGTGTTGGCCTATCACGACGCCATCACCCGGCTCAAAGGTTGAGAGCTCGAAGCGCCCCTCGGCGTCGGTGACTCCCGTTGCCATGCGATCGGACGACGGCATGAACATGACCTGGGCCGCCTCGACCGGTTCACCTTCGTAAGTAACGACGCCTGATGCGGGCACGCGCCGTGGTCTTCCGTCCGAGCATCCGCCGACGACGGCGAACATCACACCTAGCGACAGGCCTGCAGTCCACCTCCAAACGCAAACCGATCCATTCTTAGTAACCTTCGATCGGCAGGCCATCGCGGCGATCCCCCAACTTCTGATAGGTTGTGTAGTCGATGTTGTCGCCGATGAAGTGGACCGATGCATCGGCGAACGCGAACTGACAGCCACCGGGATGGCGTGACTTAAATCCCATGTCGGCGCTCCAGGCATGGGGGGCATTGCAATTGCCGTCGACGAATCCAGGTTCGTCCGGGCAATTAGGGAAATTGATGGGGGCCGTCGTAGCGAACCAAAGACTGTTGATGTGCATCCAGCCATCCTTCGCGTGCCAACTGCACTTGGGGCGAATCTCGCCGACGGCGATCGTGTTGGACGTGCCGTCCGTGATCTGATGGATGGCGGCAGCCCAGGCCAGATGGCTGAACACGCCTGAGATGTCCGAGCCGTTCAAACTGTGTCCGTGGTAGTTGGCGCCGGTGCCAAACATGTTGCCACCGAACGGGCAGGCCCCGAAGGCTTGGTTACCCATGCTGGCGCCATAATTCGACGTTGCCTGATGAAGACCGTCGGTGATTGGGTAAAGAGGATTTCCCGTATCGAAGTACTCTTGGCGGTCGCTGGGGCACATGAACGTGTTGACCCAGGTCTCGTGCAACTTGCGTCCGTTGGGCCCGAGGCTGTTGTAGCTGGTGTTGGTCGTAAAGTCACAGGCATCATAGATCGGCTGTTCACCCAGATAGGGAAGTAGCGCCACCAAGAAGCTGCCGTGATGACTGGGGTCATTCGCTCCCCAATTGCCGTTGTCATGGACGGCCCCCAGGGGAAACTGGTCAAAGACGTCGTGGTATCCGTGCAGTGCCAGGCCGATCTGTTTGAGGTTGTTGCCACAGCTTGCACGTCGACTTGCTTCACGCGCCGCCTGCACCGCCGGCAACAACAACGCGATCAGAATGCCGATGATGGCGATGACGACAAGGAGTTCGACCAAGGTGAATGCGCTCGGCGGCGCGACTCGCCGTACAATCCG
>JAGQPT010000295.1 GCA_020426575.1 Planctomycetales bacterium | reverse complement strand
TGAACCGTGAGGATCAGGTCCCCCGGCTCGCTCGGTCCGGGCTGCCCCTGGCCACGCAGGCGGATCTTCTTGCCGTCGTCGACACCGGCCGGTATCCGCACGGCAATCGTCTCAATCTTGCCGTCGGGCCGCCGCAACGAGACCCGCGACTCGCCCCCCTGCACGGCGATGTTGAACGGGATGTCGTGCGTCAGATGCACGTCCTCGCCCCGTGGTGCTTCTCGACGCTGGCGCCGTCCCCCCCGCGACTGCTTGCCCCCGGCGCGAGTGAACTGCGAGAAGATGTCGTGGAAGCCTCCGGCCGGATCTCCGCTGAACCGTTCGCCAAAGAACTGCGAGAGGTCCACGTCTTCGGCCGTGTAGCGCGTGCGGCCTCCCGGTCCACCGCCGGGACCGCCGCCCGACATCTGTTCAAAGGAGCTGCCGTAGCGGTCGTACATCTCCCGCTTGCTCGAATCGTTCAGCACGTCGAATGCCGCCTGCACCTCCTGGAACTTCTTCTTCGCCGACTCGTCGTCGGGATTCTTGTCAGGGTGGTACTTCACCGCGAGAGTGCGGTACGCCTTGCGGATCTCCTCGGCCGAAGCGTTGCGGGGGACTCCCAATGTACTGTAGTAGTCCTGGGCCATCGTGTGTCGCGTATACCGGTATGTCCTAACCGTTTTCAGGCGGGTTAGATACGCCGCCGGTCAGTCTAATTGTTGGCGAACCTCGGCATCAAGCCGGACCGCCCTGGCGGTGGTTGTTTCTGCGGTCGCGAGTCGAGGTGTCGACTATGCTAAGTTGGTAGGGGGCCAGGGCGCCTGGAATCGGTGCGTTGTCGCGGTCCGCCGGCGCCCGTTCCACGTCCCGACACTCGACCGACCGAACCAGGTTCAAACCGCCATGTCGCTCCGCCGCCCCGCCGTCTCACCCAGCCGTTCGATTTCTGCCGCTGCCGTGTTCCTGGGACTGTGCTTCGTGCTGGGCCCCGCCGACGCGGCGCTGGCACGCCGCGGCGGCGAACTCACGGTCAAGGTCGTCGATGCCGAAACCGGCGAACCGCTCGCCTGCCGCATGCACCTGATGGACGTGGCGGGCCGACCGGTCAAGAGCGGCCGGTTACCCTTCTGGCACGACCACTTTGTTTTTCCCGGCGAGGTCACGCTCGATCTGAAACGCGGCAACTACACGTTCGAAATCGAACGCGGGCCCGAATACCTCGAAGTGACCGGCTATTTCACCATCAACGACAACTCGTCGGACGAAAAGACCGTCCCGCTGCGCCGCATCGTCGACATGAAGGGCGAAGGTTGGTGGTCGGGCGATTTGCACATCCACCGCCCCGTCGATGACATTCCGCTGTTGATGGAAGCCGAAGACCTGCACGTCGCGCCCGTCATCACCTGGTGGAACGAACGCAACGAGTGGAAGGGCGAGTCTCCCCAACACCGCGTCATCGAGCTGCCGGGACAGCGCTACTATGACCCGTTGGCCGGCGAAGACGAACGTGGCGGCGGCGCCGTGCTCTTCTTCGGGCTCGACGAGCCGCTGAAGCTGCGCGGTGCCGATCGCGAGTTCCCGCCGTCGATGCGGTTTATCAAGCAAGCCCGTGAGCAGTCCGGCGCCTGGATCGACGTCGAAAAGCCGTTCTGGTGGGATGTGCCGATCTGGTTGGCCAGCGGGCAGGTCGATTCAGTTGGCTTGGCCAACAACCACATGTGCCGTAGCTCGATGCTCGACAACGAGGCCTGGGGACGCCCTCGCTCCAAGCGCGACTATCCCAGTCCCACCGGCAATGGGCTCTGGTCGCAAGACATCTACTATCACATCCTCAACGCCGGACTGCGCATCCCGCCCACGGCCGGTAGCGCATCGGGCGTCTTGCCCAACCCGGTCGGTTACAACCGCGTCTACGCCTACGTTGACGGCGAGTGCACGTACGACGCCTGGTGGGAAGCGGTCCGAGCAGGTCGCGTCGTCGTCACCAACGGGCCGCTGATTCGTCCCAACGTTGAAGGTCACCCGCCCGGCCACACGTTTCATGGTGCTGCCGGCGAGCCGCTCGAGCTCGAGGTCGGCCTCACGCTCACGACACGCGATGCGCTCCGCTACGTCGAGATCGTCAAGAACGGCAAAGTGGTCGTCAGCGAACGAGTCGACGAGTGGGCCAAGAAAAACGGCCGCTTCCCGCCGCTCACGTTCGACGAAAGTGGCTGGTTCCTTGTCCGGGTGATCGCCGACGTC
>JAGQPT010000020.1 GCA_020426575.1 Planctomycetales bacterium | reverse complement strand
TGTCTTTGAGGTCGAGCACCTTGAGCGACTTGAGCCCGGACAGGTTGGCAATCCCCGCGTCGGTGGCCTCGATGTGCCAAAGATAGAGCCGCTCGAGATTATTCAAACCGGCCAGCTGCGCGAGGCCTTCGTCGCCGACGTGCGTCTCCTGCAGATTGAGAGTGCGGAGTTCCTTGAGCCCAGCGATGTGCGCCAACCCCGCGTCGCCGACTCCCGTGTCGCGGATGTTAAGCGTCCTCAGCTTCGTCATCCCCTCAACGCTCTTCATCCCTTCGTCGGCCACTCCAGTTCGAAAGAGCACCAGCTCCGTGAGGTTCGTCAGCGGCGCGAGATACTCCATGCCGTAATCGCTGATCTGTGTGTCCTCAAGAATCAGGGAACCGAGATTCGTGAGCTTGCCGACGTATTCCAGGCCCGTGTCACCAACCTGGGGGCTACGGATCTTTAAGGCCCGCAGTTTGCTAAGACCTTCGAGGTGTTCTAGTCCGTAGTCGGACACCAAGAAGCAGCCGCGGATGTCGATCAGTCGCAGGTTGTCAAGTTCGCTCAGATAACCGAGCCCGTCGTCCGTGACGTTGCTGTACAGCAGGATCAACCGTTCGAGCTGCGGAAACTCCTGAATGTAGCGGAGCCCTTCGCCGCTGATATTGGAACGGCGGAGGCTCAACTCCCGGAGGTTCTTCAGCGCCGTGAGCTCTTCGAGCCCCGCGTCGGTGATCGACGTGTTCATCAGCGAAAGCGTGTCCAGCCCAGTAAGGCCCGCCAGGTGCGGCACACACGCGTCCGTCAGTTGCGTCGATTCGATGTCGATCGATTTCAGATGCGGCAGACCGGCGAGGTGGGCGAGTTGATCGTCGCTCAGGGCGTACGCCTTGCTCGCTGCCAGGGCCACGACCTGACCCGCGTCGTTGCGGGTCAAAACGGCACCGGCCTCCTCAAATGCCGCGATGTCTTCCGGGTTATCCTTTGCTTCGGCGCCGGCGGCCTCGCTCGCCGCCGATTCGCTGGTTCCTGGAGCGGCTGTGTCCTGGGACGCAGCGTCCTTGGACGCCGTGGCGTCGGACTTCGACCCGGCGGAAGCGTCGCTCGCATCGACCGGTTCGCTCACATCGGCGGCTTCGTCGGCCGGCGCTGCATCGTCCGGGGCCATATCGGACTCGGGCTTGGGCGATTCGGCCGACTTCTTGGCCGAATCCGTTCCGGCGGGGGGGGTCTGCGGGCAGCCAGCCAGGATCACGGCCACGAACATGAATGACACCAGGGCGAAACACCGACAGATCATCCGTTCGTTCTCCCGCTGAAAAGGCTGCAATTTGGCTCGGTCGACGACACGCGGGCCTGGCCGGAAACCAGTCCGAGCACCCGCCGTTACCGGAAAAAGACCCCGCAGCCAGGGTATCAATCCAGCACAGGTTCCGCTAGCGGTTGGTCGGCATGTGGGGCTCAACCCGACGGTCATGTGCGCTGGTGGCCCGCTGCGGCCTGCCGCAGACACGGTTTGGCGCGATCCAATCATGGTGGAGTAACCGGAAAAAAGCGGAACTTTTCGCGGCCGGGACGTTTGCGGCGGACGCTCGGGCAGGGTATCCTCAACCGCAGTGGGGTGGCCTTCGGCAATCGGCCGCCGCACAAATCCCGCCTCTTTGCCGTACACAGAGTCCATGCGGCTTTGCCGTAGAGAGTGTCCATGCGGCTCTGCCGCACACAGACGAAACGGCTTTGCCGTAGAAAGTCCGTGTAGCCCAGCCGACGCGGCGGAAAGGTCGCTCGATTCGCTCGCCCGACCTCGAAGCACACCAGCCCTCGAGCCGTTCCGCACTGATCCCCCAGTCATTCAATCAACGTCTAAAACGTCTAATTCGACGGGAGTACACCGTATGTCCGATCAAAAGAAGCGCGTCACGCGAAAAGTCGGTTCGTTTGAAACCGATCGTCGTAAGTTCCTGCAAGCTGCCGCTGTTGGTGGAGCGGGTGTCTGGATCGCCGGCAGCGTGCGTCCGCTGCGTGCCGAATCCGCCAACGAAGAGATTCGCTTCGCTTGCATCGGCGTCGGTGGCAAAGGGTCGAGCGACTCGGCCGATGCCGGCAAGAACGGCAAGGTCGTGGCGATCTGCGACATCGACGACGAACGCGTCGCCAAGGCGGCCGAACGCTTCCCCGATGCCAAGCAGTACAACGACTACCGCAAGATGCTCGACGAGATGGAAGACAGCATCGACGCGGTGACGGTCAGCACGCCGGACCACTCCCACGCCCCGGCCGCCGTCATGGCGATGCGCAAGGGCAAACACTGCTTCTGCCAGAAGCCGATGACGCACTCGTTGTACGAGACGCGGCTGATGGGTCAGATCGCCAAGGAAAAAGGCCTCACGACCCAAATGGGAAACCAGGGCACCTCGACCAGCGGTCTGCGACGCGGTGCCGCGACCGTCAAAGCCGGCGCGATCGGCGATGTCCACGAAGTGCACATCTGGACCAACCGGCCGATCTGGCCGCAGGGCATCGCCGCTCCTGAGCCGTCGCCCAAGCCCGACAACGTGCATTGGGACCTCTGGATTGGCCCAGCCAAGTACCGTCCCTACGCCAAGGGCTATCACCCCTTCGCCTGGCGTGGCTGGTGGGATTTCGGCACTGGCGCCCTTGGTGACATGGCCTGCCACACCATGAACTTACCATTCGCGGCGCTCGACATGCGCAGCCCACTATCGGTCCAGGCCGTCACGTCCGGGCACGACCACGTGAGCTATCCGAAGAACTCGACGATCACCTACGAGTTCGGCCCCCGCGGCGACCTGCCGCCGATGACAATGACCTGGTACGACGGCGGCAACGTGCCCGCGACCGAGCTGTTCGAAGGCGAGGAAATCTCGGAGAGCGGCTCGCTGATGATCGGCACCAAGGGCAAGCTCTATTCGGCCGGTGACTACGGTGAACACTGGAAGCTGCTCGGCGCCGACGAAATCGACGTCGACTACGTCGAATCGCCCGGTCACTTCACCGAGTTCGCCGAGGCGATCAAGTCGGGTGGACAGTCGATGTCGAATTTCCCGAATTACGCCACGCCGCTGACCGAGACCGTGCTGCTCGGCAACCTGGCCGTTTGGGCAGATGGCGAAAAGGTCGAGTGGGACGCCGAGAACCTCGAGGCCAAGGGCCGACCGGATCTGGCTCCCATCATTCAGCACGAGTATCGCGAAGGCTGGACGCTCTAACGAACCGTCCCCGCCAATTGGCTTACCTCACACGGCCGTGGGTCCACCGGGATCCACGGCCGTGTTTTTGTCCATCGCGGGCCGCGTTTCTCACCGGTCGACTTCGTCACCTCCGCGGTTGCCGCGCGGATCGGTGCACTCACGTCGCGTTGTCGCCCGCCGCCGGCAAACGTACACTTGCACCTGCCCGTCAAAAGTTGCGGACGACGACGGGCCATCACGACGCCACGGCCATTGCACCTTCGCGGACATCAGTTGACGATCGACCGCCAGGAGACGAGTCGCCCCATGTCGACGCCCGAGATGCCGAGTGTGGCCAGCGGCGACGAGGATCGCCTGTGGGGGGAACTTGCCGAACGGATCGACGCGTTTCTGTCCGCCTGGGCCGAGCGGCCCGAGCCTCCCGCACTGGACGATTATCTCGACGAACTGCCGCGGCCCTGGCGGCGGATGATGCTCGGCGAATTGGCAAAGGTCGACATGGAACAGCGGCTGCACACGGCCGCTGCATCCTGGCGCGTCGAAGACTACGTCGAGCGCTGGCCCGAACTTGCCGAAGCGGGTGGCCCGCCCGCCGACCTGATCTACGAGGAATACCTCATCCGTCGCCGGCTCGGCGAAGACGTCCCCCCGGAAGAATACTTCGACCGCTTCACCTCCCAGGCCGACGAGTTGCGCCGGCTCATGGGGCTCGCAGACCCCGTCGTTACGACGTCGCTCTACACGGCCCAGCGCCCCGACGACTTTCAGCCCGGGCAGCGCATCGACGAGTTCGAACTGCTCACGGTGCTCGGCAAAGGAGCGTTTGCCAGCGTGTTCCTGGCGCGGCAAACGTCGCTCGAACGGCTCGTGGCGATCAAGATCTCGGCCGATCGAGGCGCTGAACCGAAGACGCTTGCGCAGCTTGACCACCCGAACATCGTCCGTGTGTACGACCAGCGCGTGCTCCAGGGCCGCAAGCTGCGGATGTTGTACATGCAGTACGTTGCCGGCGGCACGCTCGAACACGTCATCGAGCGGACGCGCGATCTGCCCGCAATGGAGCGCAACGGCCGCAGCTTTCTCGCGGCGGTCGATCGCGCGCTGGACGCCCGTGGTGAGTCGCCGCCGGCCGAGTCCTCGGTGCGTGAGACCTTGGCCGAGGCCGACTGGTCGGAGGTGGTCTGCCGCGTGGGGATCCGGCTGGCCGCCGCGCTCGACTACGCCCATCGCCGCGGGGTGCTGCATCGCGACCTCAAGCCGGCCAACGTCATGCTCTCGGCTGAGGGCACCTCGAAACTCGTCGACTTCAACATCAGTTGCTGTTCCGGCGTGGAAGGCGCGTCGCCGGCGGCCTACTTCGGCGGCAGTCTCGCCTACATGTCGCCTGAACAACTCGAAGCCTGCAATGTTCGCCATGAGCGCACCCCTGACGACCTCGACGCCCGCAGCGACATCTATGCCCTCGGCGTTGTGCTCTGGGAACTGCTCACTGGCGAGCGACCGTTCGGTCGGGAGACCTTGGCCGACGACTGGGTCGCCACGCTCGAACAGATGACCGGGCGGCGACGCCTGGGGATCGGTCCCTCGGCCCTGGCGCGGATACCGGCGGATTGCCCGGTCGAGCTGCGTGACGTGCTGCTCACCTGCCTCGAACCCGAGGCCGCACGCCGCTTCACGTCGGCCGGTCAGCTCGAGCGCCAATTGCGGCGTTGCCTCGATCGCGAGGCCACGTCGCTGCTCGCGGCTCCAACGTCGCGGTTCAAACGTCTGTTGGCTGGCTGGCCGCTCGCGGCGCTCGTTGCGGCCATCTTCGTACCGAACCTCGTGGCGGCCGTGTTCAACGAACGCTACAACACCGAGTTGATCCCGCCGCTGCGAACCGTCGAGGCGGAGTTCTGGATCGTCAAGGCGGCGATCAACGGTATCGGCTTCCCGCTGGGCATCGCCATCCTGGTGTGGCGGGCCTGGCCGGTGCGCCGTGCATTGGGGAACCTCACGCGCGCCGATCATCCGGCCGCCGAACGCGCGTCGCCCAGGTTGCGCCGCCGCTGCCTGGCCCTGGGACATTGGGCCGCCGTGGTCTCGATGACCGAATGGTTCGCCGCCGGATTCATCTACCCCTTTGCCATGGACGCCCTTGGTGCCGACATGGCCGTCGGCGATTACGCACACTTCATCTTTTCGCTGTTGCTCTGCGGACTCGTGGCCGGCAGCTATCCGTACTTGCTCGCCACGGCGCTCTCGGTCGAAGTTTTCTATCCCCTGCTGCTGGGCCGCGAAGCCATCACGCGCGAAGAGTCGCGGACGATGGTGCGCCTGCAGCGGGCCAATTGGATCTACCTCGTGTTGGCCGCCGCTGTGCCGCTGTTGGGGATGACGCTGCTGCTCGGGTTCGTCTTTGTCGAAACGACGATCGACCGCACCGCCCGCGTGATCATGATGGTGGTCAGCGCCGGCGGTCTGGCTGGCTTTCTGCTGCTGCTGCCCATCGCCCGCAGCCTGCAAGGAAGTCTCGCCGCCCTGCTGCGCCTGGCCGCCATCGACGACCGCTCCGAACGGCACAAGTAGTCAGCGGCACTTCGCTGGGAAACGTCGGAGACTCCCCGCGACCAGTGGCGAACCGCTGACACCTGCGTCCCCGCAGCATTACCAATGTTCGCCCGATTGGGAATCTTTCGGCTGGGTCGTTATATTAGGGGGTCGTGAGACCCGCGACGCGTCGGCATTAGCGTACCCGGTGGTAGTGATTCCATGGCTGAGCAGCGTCCAGCATGTGCGGGGCACCCGCATGCCTTTGACTGGCTGAGGCCCCGGATTCGCGAAGGGGTCGTGTCGGCCGGTCGCCGCAGCATGATCAAGGCGAGCGTCGCCGGCCTGGCGGGGCTCTCGCTACCGGGCCTGTTGGCCCGGCGCGCCGCCGCGTCGCCCGCCCAGGCGGCGCCCTCGGGCAAGAGCGTGATCCTGATCTGGATGACCGGCGGGCCCAGCCACATCGACACGCTGGACGTCAAACCCCAGGCACCGGCCGAGATCCGCGGTCCCTTTGGCACGATCGAAACACGCACGCCGGGGCTGCGCGTCTGTGAATATCTCCCCCAGACGGCCGCGATCAGCGACCGCCTGACGGTCATCCGCTCGGTCGACCCCGAGAAGTCGAATCACCAACCCAACCAGGTGTTCCAGACGGGCAACCGACAGGCCGCGCCGCGGGTCAATGCCAATGGAGCCCAGTACCCGGCCATCGCCTCGATCGTCGCCAAGCACCACGGTCCGAACCATCCCGCGATGCCGGCATCGGTTGCCCTGAACGTGAAGGACCCCACGCACATCGCCTGGGGCGGCTATCTCGGCAAAAAGTACGACCCGTTCGACGCCCGCAACGTCGGCAAGCTGTTCACCCCTCTTGCCGGTCTGCCGTTCGAACGCATCCACGATCGCCAGACGCTGCGCGATCGCTTCGAGCGCATCGAGCGGGGCCTGGACCGCTCGGGTTCGATGGACGCGCTCGACGACTTTCAGCGTCAGGCGATCGAGTTGGTCACGGGCCGCCGGGCGCAACACGCCTTCGACCTGGCGGCCGAATCCGCCGAGGTTCGCGAGCGCTACGGCGATCACGATTGGTGCCAGCAGGCGCTGCTCGCGCGGCGGTTGGTCGAGTCGGGCGTGAGCTTCGTCACGATCGACCTGAGCAATCACACTTCCTCGGGCACCTGGGACACGCACGGCGACAACATCCCGCCCTACGGAGGCATCTGGAACGGTCTCCGGCCGCTGCTCCCCGTCTTCGACCGACTTTATAGCACGTTGATTACCGACCTCGGCGAGCGCGGCCTGCTCGACGACGTGATGGTGATCGCCATGGGCGAGTTCGGCCGGTCACCGACCCTCGGCACGCAGGGCAGCACCGACGGCCGCAACCATTGGCCCTATGTGATGTCGATGTTGCTCGCCGGCGGCGGCATGCGGCACGGGCAGGTCATCGGCGAAAGCGAACACGACGGCGGCCACATCAAATCACGACCCGTCACGCCCGGCGACCTGGCGGCGACGATCTATCGGCACATGCGTGTGCCACTCGATACGATGTATCTCGACTTCCGTGGCCGACCGCTGGCCGCCGTCATCGACGGCGCTCCGCTTGCCGAACTGGTGTGAGCGTGATCCGCGGTGGTTGGTGTGAGTCCGCAAAGATAGTGATCGACTCGAGGAATGCCCGATGCTGACCGACGCGCAAATCAAGCAGTATCACGAACTCGGATTCGTCACGCCCGACTATCGGCTGCCCGAGGACGTCATCCGCGACATCGGCGAGGCCCACGCCCGTTTGATCGCTCGGTATCCTGACCTGAACGACTATTGCTCGGCGCTACTGGCCTTCGACACGTGGTACCTGACGGTGGCGCGGATTCCCGAGATTCTCGACATGGTTTGTCAGGTGATCGGCGACGACGTGGCACTGTGGAACTCGAGTTTCTTTGCCAAGCCGGCCCGCGTCGGCACCAAAACGCCCTGGCACCAGGACGGCGAATACTGGCCGATCGAACCGCTGGCGACCTGCACCGTCTGGATCGCCGTCGACGCTTCGACGCCGGAGAACGGCTGCCTGCGCGTGATTCCCGGTTCGCACAAGCCGCAACGACTGGCACGCCATAATGCGAACGACGCACCGGGACTGGCACTGAACCTGGAACTCGACAGCCGCGAGTTCGACGAATCCCAGGCTGTCGATATCGTGCTGGAGCGTGGGCAGGTTTCGCTGCACGACGTCTACCTCTACCACGGCTCCGAGGCCAATCACTCGGAACACTCGCGCCGCGGCATGACGCTGCGCTACCTGCCCACGACGAGCGTCTATTGTCACGACCGCCCGACGCGCTTTCAGCGCGAAGGCGTGCTGGAAATGTCACAGCGCACGATTTATCTGATGCGCGGTGTCGACCGTTCGGGCAAAAACGACTTCTGCATGCGCTACTGACGTCGGCAGCGCACGTCAGTGCACCGGCGCGGCATTTCGTGCGGCGCGGATGAACGCGCCGTAGTCGGGGCGGTCGGCCGACGTCTCGTGTCGGAAGGCGTGCACAATTGCGCCGTCCTGGACGAGAAACGCCCCCGGCATGCGAAACACGTCGCCGTGCAGCGGGCCGATGCCGTTGCCCGTCACGAGCGACACCAATCCCGGCCACCAGACGCGCGGGCCCCAGATCTGCGACCAGCGTCCGCGCTCAAGGCCGAAGGCGCGATAGAGCCGACACTCGGGGTCGCTGAAGCGCGGCAGTTCGCCCAGGCCATAGGCAGGAAACGTGGCGGCGGCGTCCACTTCGCTGCCCATGTGGACCAGTGCGAGGCGAATCCCCGCCGCTTCGAGCGCCTCGCGGCGCCGGGCCACGTCGGCCAGCGCCTGCCGGCAGAACGTGCAGCCCGAATGACGCAAGAACAGTAACAGCAGTGGCGTAGATCGACTCAGTGTCGCGATCGTTTCGCCCTGCTGACTGGCGGCCGTGTCGATGATCCGCCGAAGTTCGTCGTTCGTCCGGGAGGCAAACCGATCAGAGTCGATCTGGCGGCGATACGTCTGATACAAAATGGCCGTGAACGGCAGCCACCAGATCAGGTCGTTGGTCACGATCGTGGCGCCCCATGACCAGGGAAGCTCACCACGAGTGGCGGCGATGACAAAGCCGATCGGGCCGAGGACTTTGCCCAGCAACCCTACGAGCACGATGGGCCAGTAGCGAAACGTATCGGCTGCCGCAAACAAGTAACCCACGCCACAGACGCCGACGATCATGCCCACGCACTGCCAAATGGCGGGATAGTGGGGCGGCTCGATCTCCGTCCACTTGAAGAGTGCTGTAGGAGCAAGTACGACGAAAATGCCCCAGGCTATGTTGTAGACGCCCGCGGCCGTCAACACGCGTCGCATCCACGGCGGCGGAGCGACGCCGAACGATTCGGGTGGGGTCGATGAAGCTGCCGTATTCGCGTTCATGCCTGCAGACTACGTCACTGGCGTCACCCCGGTCTACCCAGTACGTGCCGTAAGGCGTCTTCGAGGTTCGGGTGGCGAAAGTGGTAGTGCGATTCGAGGAGCCGCTGTGGCTCGACGCGGGCACTGGCCAGCAGCAGCTCGTCGGCCATCTGGCCGAGCAACAAACGGGCGGCAAAGGCGGGCATCGGCGCGACCGTCGGCCGCCGGAGCACGCGGCCCAGCGTCTTGGTGAACTCGAGATTGGTGACCGGGTGGGGCGCCACCACGTTGACAGGCCCGGCGAGCGAGTCGGTCATCAGCGCGTGATGCAGTGCTCCGATCACGTCGTCGATCGCCACCCAACTCCAGTACTGCCGGCCGTCGCCCACTCGGCCACCGGCGCCCAGGCGAAACGGCGTGAGCATCTTGGACAGCGCGCCACCCTTAGGGCTGAGCACCACGCCAAGTCGTGTGAGTGCCACACGAATCCCCGCGTCCGCCGCCGGTTGCGAGGCGGCCTCCCAATCGCGGCATACTCCGGAAAGGAACAGGTCGCCGGGGGGCGAGTCTTCATCGAGCGACTCGTCGCCGCGATCGCCGTAATAGCCGATCGCCGAAGCGCCGACGTACACGCGCGGCGGGTTCGCCATCGCGGCCAGAGCCTCGCTAAGCACCCGTGTGCCATGAACACGGCTCTCGCGAATGCGCCGTTTCTGCATGTCGGTCCAGCGCCCGCTGGCGATGCTCTCTCCGGCCAGATGCACGACGGCATCGACCCCGTCGAGGGGAGCGGCGTCAAAACGATCCGCCGTCGGATCCCAGACCACTCGGTCATGCGATGCTGCGCCAGCGTTCGACGTACCGCCAGAACCCCGCACGAGCCGCACGACCTCGTGGCCTCCGGTCGTGAGGAAGTTGACGAGTTCGCTGCCCACTAATCCGCTGGACCCGGTGACCGCAATTCGCATCGTGGCTTGCTCCTTGTGGCGAGCGTGGGCCGTGAGGTCGGCGACGGTAACGGCGTGACGGTAGGCAAACATTGTATCAACTTGCCGCACGATCCGCGCGGCGGCCAGCGGCGCCGTCAAACGCTCGGCCGGCAGGGCATACTCGACGCAATCTTCCAGCACACAGCGATCGGCCGCCAGCGGCTCGAAGCGGTGGTGGTGATGCCAATGGGCAAAGGGTCCCCGCCGCTGCAGGTCGCTGAAGCCGCGGCCCCACTGGAAATCGTGATGCTCGGCCAGCCATCGCACCGGCACGCCGGCCACACTCAGTGCCAGCTCGACCTGGGCGCCTTCGCGGATTCCCGGATCGCGACGCACCACTCTCATCGACACCCACGGCGGGGTGAGACGCTCGAGCGCTCCAGGACACATATGCCAGGCGAAGGCGGCCTCGGCCGAGACGGGCAGTTCGCTGCGTCGCACGTACGTGCATCGTTTTGTCGGCTCCGCGGCATCGGCGCCCTTCGCATCGGCCGACGGTCGAGGTGTTGTGCTTGAACTGGTCATGTCCAGGCCACCGCATCGACCGGTTCGTCCGCCGAGGATTCGGCGGCCATCCGCTGCAGCTTTGTCACGGCCCGTTGTTCGAGCTGTCGCACCCGTTCCTTGGACAAGCCCAAGAGTTCAGCCAGGTCCTGAAACGTGCGCGTCCGTCGGTGCGATCCGAGTGCATAGCGGCTGCGAATAATGAACCGCTCGCGGCGGTCGAGCTCACCGACAAACCGCGTCAACCGATCGCGCAACGCCACCCACGCTCGTTCGTCGCTGATGCTGTTACCGCTCTCCTCGGCGACGTGCGGCAGCGCTTCGCTGGCGGGCGCAAACCGCTGGATCTCCTGCTGTCGGTCGTGGACCGCCCGGTACGCATTGCGCGAAATGGCGCGATAGGCATACGTGCTGAAACGAAAGCCGCGGCCAAAATCGAATTTCTCCACGGCCACGATCAACGTGCGGATCCCCTCGCTCAGCAGATCGTCGAACGAAAATTGGGGGGTTACAAACCGCTTGACG